>JAYWFY010000025.1:0-27864 GCA_043778555.1 bacterium | reverse complement strand
GAGAAAAACAAGGCTGGCTTGGTGATATTGCCATCGGTGCTGCCCTTGGTCCAGTATTTGCTTCTTGCTCTCCTACTTATGGCTTGATCTTGGCGACGGTTTTACCAGTCAATTTTGTAGAAGGTTTGGTGTACCTCACTGTGTATTCACTTGGGCTAGCTACAATCTTGCTTGCAGTTTCTGTCTTGGGTCGTAAATTAATCAATAAACTCAAATTTGCTGCCAATCCCAACAGCTGGTTCAAAAAGATACTTGGAATTTTGTTTATCCTTGTAGGTCTTGCGGTAATCTCAGGTTTTGACAAGAAAGTTGAGACATTTGTACTAGATATTGGATTGTTTGACGTTACCAAAGTAGAGCAAAAACTATTGCCGACCAGAGATGAAATGAAACAAAACTTTACTCCATCCCCAGATACAAAACTACCAACCAATAAGCAACTCAATCTCAACCCCAAAACTATGGAAATGATCAAACAAGTTATGCCAGACAAGCCTACTATTCCTGAGCTTAATGTCAAAAGTAATATTCCTGCACCGGAGATCAAAGGTATTTCTACTTGGTTCAACTCCAATGGAGAATCAATTGCCAACCTCAAAGGCAAAGTCGTCTTGGTAGATTTTTGGACTTACTCTTGTATTAATTGCAAAAGAACCCTGCCCTATATCACCAAACTTTATGATACTTACAAAGACAAAGGATTGGTCGTACTTGGTATTCACGCTCCAGAGTTTCAATTTGAAAAAGTTCCAGCCAATGTCCAAAACGCTGTTAAAGAAAGTAAAATTAATTACCCTGTCGGGCTTGATAACGACTTTGTGACTTGGAACAATTATGACAATCAATTTTGGCCAGCTAGCTATTTGATAGACAAAGATGGCATAGTAAGACGGACTCACTTTGGAGAAGGGGAGCATACCGAGACTGAAAAAGCTGTCCGATTTTTGCTTGATCAAAAAGATACTCAGATGGTAACCGAGACTGTCAAAAGTGGCTTTGAAGACCAATACACCAAAGATTGTCAAAACAAGAGTTGCCCCGCCAAAACTAACGAAACTTATTTGGGATCATCACGAGCCAAAAATCAAGCAAATACTTCCACTAATCAGCCATATTTTTTGAATTCAAATCTCAAATCCAATCAATGGTCGCTAGCTGGCGACTGGAACCAAGAACCCGAGAAAGCCATAACCAGCACTGGCGGTAAGCTAAATTTTAAGGTTAATGCGTCTCGAGTCTACTTGGTGGCAGGCTCAGAAAAAGGTACAAAGGCAGAAGTCAAACTCAACGGCAAGTCAATTAATAAATTGGATATTCAAGAAAGCAAGCTTTATACAGTTTATGACAAGCAAGGACCGCTAATTGATGGTGAAATAGAAATCTCATTTGATGGGCAGGTAGAACTCAATGCCTTTACTTTTGGGTAGAATGTAATATAAAAGCCACTAATGCGTAGCTACAATCAAACCGTCATTTGACGCCACTTTTTTTTACCAAATCCAAAAATCTATTATACGCTTCCATCATTTCTGCTTCAAGCCCATCAAACTTGTCAAATACAGTAAGATCGTTAAAATGGCTGACTGCAAACAATCTTAACGCCATCGAAGGGTTTTTTTTACCAATGATTGAAACCAAATATTTGACTAGTTTATCTTTAGAATTTTGTAGTAGTGCGGAGTCGTCACCTTTGGCGTTTGCGGCAATTAATAAATTTGCCAAGGATTTGATAGTTCCATCTGCTTGGGTTGGACTCACAACCGGATTGAGACCTCCCATATATGTGTTACGAGTATTTCCCCCCAGCCTACTAATTGCAAAAGCTTTGCGTTGGGCTTTGGAAAGTTGTATCTTAGAAGCACTTTTGGGTTTAGTTGAATAGTTGGCAGCCACTAGGTTTTTAATTTTTTGGGGCTGGGTTTTTGCCATAGTTAATTGTAATACTGAACCAGCCAATCCAGTTTTGCCCTCTGTGCCACCAGTAATTTGCTCCCCCATTTCAGCGTCCGCAGTGTCAATTTCTACACCAATGAGTTGTTCAGCTTGTCGTAAAGCTTCCAAATTCTGTGGATTTTTTAGTTGCTCAAGTGTTTGGGTTGGACTAGATTGCTCTTGTTGTACAAAAGACTCTTTATTATCAATCATAAAGCAATTGTACTGGAGTAGTGATTTGTTGACAAGGTGTCTGTGACCACTTACATTAAAATTCCCAAATACAAATGTTAGTAATAGTTTTGAATATTAGCTCACACTTCCTGTCATCAAGATATCACCCTCGTTAACCTTGATAGCTTTGACACCTTGAGTATTTCTACCTAGTTGGCTAATAGTAACTGGATCAATGGCAATCGTTATCGCATTTTTGGTAGTCAAAATCAAGTTGCTTTCTTCGCCATTGAGGATTTGTACCACTACTGGCTTTCCTGTTTTGCTAGTCATATTGAGGGTTTTAACGCCTTTAGCTCCACGACTAGTTTTTCGGAATTCTGACAGGTGAGTGTGTTTGCCATATCCATTTTCTGATACAACTAATAATGAAGGATAAACCTTGGCGTTGGCATCTACGATCAAAGCCCCATCTTTAGATTCCACTTCATCATCACCTCCAGCCGCAAAGTCAAAACTTGATAGTTGTACTGAGATCAATTTATCTTTTTTACCTAGATTAATACCTCGAACACCCTTAGCTGTTCGCCCGAGAGGCCGCAATTCGGTTCGATCAAAGATTACAGTCTTACCATTGTTTGCTGATAGCACGATTTTGTCTTCATCCGAAGTAGAGTAAATCACACCTACCAGCTCGTTATCTTCATCGATATTGATTGCTCGGATACCATTTTGACGAATATTTTGGAATTCACTCAAGGCAGTTTTCTTTACCGTTCCATCTTGTGTTGCAAAGATTATAAATCCATTTTTGTTAGCTTCTTGATCTTTTGAAATTGTTAAAATAGTAGCCACTTGTTCGCCTTCTTGAAAATTGAGATAATTGACCAAGTTTTGTCCCCGACCAGTTCGTGAGCCTGACGGTAGCTCAAATACTCTAGTCTTAAATACTCGTCCAAGGTTTGTAAATGCATATAAATAATCATGAGAATTACAAATCAAAGCTGCCTTGATCCAGTCTTCGTCTTTTGGATTAAAACTAGACACGCCTTTCCCACCTCTTCCTTGCTGCTTGAAAGTTTCTGTAGGTAATACTTTGACATATTGTGAATTGGTTAGCTGCACCAAGACTTCTTCTTCTTCAATAAAATCTTCTTTATTATAATTATCAAGGCTGGCATCAATAATTTGGGTCTTTCGAGGTGTGTTGACTTTATTTTTAGCATCTTCGATTTCTTGGCAGACAAGGGCTTGCTTGACAACAGGATTATTTAAGATTTCCAAAAGGTGATTAATCAAAGTAATTTTGATCGCCAAGTCTTCTTCAATTTTGGCTTTATCTAGCGAAGTCAACGTTTGGAGTCGCATCAAAAGAATGGCGTTAGCTTGTATTTCTGTTAGACTAAACCTCTCCATCAAGCGGCTGCGGGCTTCTTCTTTGTTTGCAGATTTTCGGATCAAAGCTACCACTTCATCAATAAAGTCCAGAGCTAGTTTGAGACCTTCGAGAATGTGTAGTTCGGCTTGGGTTTTTTTGAGGTCAAAGTTGGTTCGCCTTGTCACAATTTCGTAACGATGTTGGATAAATTCTACCAAGATTTCTTTGAGGTTGAGCAGTTTTGGCTGTCGTCCGTCTTTGATCAAAGCTAGTAGATTGAAATGTTGATTGACCTGAAGATCTGTCATTTTGTACAGTTGGTTGAGAATTACCTCTGGGCTAGCTTCACGCTTGCATTCCACTACGATTCTTATACCTTCTTTACTAGATTCGTCTTGAATATTCTTGATGCCTTCGATTTTTTTGTCTTTGACTAGCTCGGACATCTTGATAAGCAAATCTGACTTATTGACTTGATATGGTATCTCAGTAATGATAATTTCTTTTTCTGTAAAACTAGCTTTGGAGCGAACGGCACATTTACCACGACCAGTTTGGTAAGCACTTAGAATATCACGAGTCCCATAAATTGTAGCTCCAGTAGGCAGATCTGGACCTTTGATCCACTGCATCAATTCCTCTATAGTCAATTCTGGATTTTCTATTAATGCTACAACTGCTGAGCAAACCTCACCAATGTTATGCGGCGGAACCTCAGTTGCCATACCTACAGCGATACCTGTGGAACCATTGATAAGAAGATTGGGTAAAAGTGCCGGCAAAACCTTGGGTTCTTTGAGTGATCCGTCATAATTATCTACAAAATCCACAGTATTTTTGTCAATGTCCACCGTCAAAAGAGTCGCCGCTCGTGTCATCCTACACTCTGTGTAACGCATGGCAGCTGGACTATCGCCATCAATACTACCAAAGTTACCTTGCGGATCGACTAGTTCACACCGCATAGAAAAATCTTGACCCATGCGAGCCAGAGCGTTATAAATCGATGCGTCACCGTGAGGATGGTATTTACCCATGACTTCACCAACGACCTGAGCACACTTTTTGAATTTAGAACCTGGGGTTAGTCCCATTTTGTCCATTACGTATATAATACGGCGGTGTACGGGCTTGAGACCATCACGAACATCAGGCAAGGCACGAGACACAATTACGCTCATGGCATAGGTTAAGTAGCTAGACTGCATTTCCTCTTCCAGTACTTTGATCTCGATCCGATCTTCCATGCCAATTGGCGTAAGTAAATCTAAGACTTCTTCTACAGTTTCAACTTCTTTGGTATTGTTGATGTCTAGTTTTGCGGAGTTGATTTCGGATTCAGTTTTGGCGCTGAGATCTTGAATATTATTGATCAAATCATCGTTGTTACTATCTTTTTTATTGTTTGGTTTTTTGGAATTTTCATTTGACATATACATTAATGATAACAGTTTGACGCCTATCTGTCAAGCTAAATATACAAAACTGAAGAATGTCGATTTAAGCTTTAAAATTTAAAAAAGAGCTGTCATCTTGAGCGTAGCGAAAGATCCTATACTAACATCCAAGTAAGTAACAAAAATTTAGGCATAAAAAAATCACCTTGACGGTGAGATGTCAACTATTCTTTGTCTATTAGTTTTTTAACTTTAGATTCAAAAATTGTCAACGCCTCTCTCATTTCTTGAATTTGATAGTTAGCACCCAGACGCAATCTATTTGCATATAGTTCAATTTCTGCTTTTATATTTATTATTTGTAATGCTAAATCAGGATTTTGGTAAAAATCAGCTAATGTTAAATCTCCAACTAAGTTGTTTTCTTGAGCATATTTGAAAGTTTCTGCAATTTCTACATCAGATAATTCAGGCAAGATAGATTCACCTTCAATATTAAATTTGTAATTTAATTGATTTCTGATTTGATTAATAATAGACATATAGATAATAGTTTGTGGGTTTGCACAATATGTGTGCTCGGATTTGAACTATTAGGATTTTAGCTTACATTTTTTGGATTGTCAAATTTGGTCTTATTCTGAGTATGGAATCACCTTCTGGCACGGGATCTTTCGCTACGCTCAAGATGACAGATTAATGACAATTAGTTGTTATTTTTTACTTTCCTGCCAACTTCACCAGTTTTTTATCAAAGCTAAACAGCTCATACTCTTGATTTGACCTGACTTTGGCGGCAATCCAGCAATCTACAAAATCCAAGTTATTTTTGGCAAAAAGATCTAGTGCTGTAATCACGATGTTTTTATTATCAATATTCAGATTTTTGAGTAGAACGAAAGGTAACATTTTGCTTGCAGCTTGTTCGTTTGAGAGTTTGTACAAAGTTTTGGAAGTCAGGACATAAATTATTTCTGCAATTATTCCAATATCAGTTTCCGCTAAAGTTTGCCCAGCTGCTAACGAACGAAAAAAATCTGTAGATTGCTCATATTTAAGTTGATCATCATAATCAATTGCCCTTATAAAAACATTGGTATCAAGGTAAAATATCGGCATATACTAGGATTCCTTAATCAATTTTTCTGTTTTTTCTTTTCTAATTATTGCTTTAATTTCTTGGTCAGAATACTTTTTTGACAAAGGTTGGACAGAACCAAAAACTGCGTTTAAATCACTAACTACTGGTCGCAAAACTAGCTCGTTGTCTCGTATTTCCATTATTACCGAATCTGAAATGTGGAGTGTTTGACGGACTTTTTTGGGAATTACGATTGTTCCATTTTGATTGTTAATTTTGAGATTTATAAGATTATTTGTCATATTCATATTTTAATTTATTTTAAGATTGGTGTCAACACTCTGATAAAATTATAAGGTCAAATTCTCAACCAATCTCGTACTCAAATATTGGGCTCAAAAGTAGGTATTTGCAAAAACAAAAAATGTGTGATAAAATTATATTTACTAAACACACAACACCAAATAAAAACACCAAATAACTTTAAAATGTCAAAATATACAATCAAAATCGAACAACTCATCAATACAGATCAATTTGGTGATATAGCTATCACAATACAGTACGATGCCAAAGGTCCAAAAATTATCTCCATATCTGGCAACGACCTTTCAGAGGAGGTGTTAACACAAGTAGAACCCTTTTTCAATATGTACAATTTTTGCTTGAATAAAGGTATCACACCAGTGGAAATATCAGAATTCTTCTTGTCCACAAAGTCTTCCCAAGCAAACAAGCTTCTCACCTTGATTCTTAACCAAGTCAAATCTGCACCAAGTACAATTCAAACCATCAACGCACAAGATGTTTTGGAGATTGATCTTAATACCCTCAAGATGCTCGTTGATTAACACAAGCAAAACAAGACATTATAAAATCAGCAAGTACACACTTGTTTCGCAACAACCAAATATTGATATAGCGGGCTGCCACTTAAAGCTTGTTTTAGGATCTAGGAATCTCAAATTAATTATAACTTAATCGTTGGAGTAATGGCTATAAACATACAAAAATACATAAGTAAAAAAGACTACGTGACCTTAAGTATTGTACTATTTGTGTCCATCAACTTTGGTTTGGGTTTGGGTTATTATATCAATCTTAATAACCTGGCAAATAAATCAACACCTAAAAAGGCAATTGCAAGTCAAGTAGAAACAACTCAAAAAATAACTGATGCTTTGGATGTGGAATTGAGCATCACTATTGAAGAGCAAGACATCCTCAACGATATCCAAAAACAAAACGAGACGACAGCTTCAACCCCAACAAAACCACAATCTGACAATGAGAAATTTAAAATTATCGATCCCCCAAAATTATCCAAAGTACCAGAGCAAGCAAATTCTTCGCTCCCTATAATCCCAACAATAGCGGCTATAAAGCCACAAACTTTATTTAAAACTTCTTCTCAAGAAATAATTGACAATAACGGACGTAAAATAACCCACAACCTCAATCAATTTGGTCTCAATGCTGGATATATTTGGGACACCGATATCGCCGAGCTAGGTCAAGATCACCCTTTCAATTTTGGAATCACTGAAGATCAAATGTCATATTTTCCAAAACAGCCACAGCATATTGAGCAAATTATTCCAGCTCAAGACAACTGCCCAACTTATCCAAATACGATTCAAGGACAAAAAAATTGGTTATCTTTTGGTAAATACGCCGTAGAATCCCCTATTCAAAACGGTAGCTTTGGCGACTTTTACAACTTTGGTTCTGACGGACAAATCAATCTTGGAAGCGAAATTCAAGAAGATAAAAATGCTATTTTAAGAGGTAATTATGAATCTGTCCCGGCACAAAAACTACTAAAATATGGCGTTGTCCACCTTCCCATCACACCAGCCCCAGGTCAAGTAGGCAATAGCTACATCATTGGTCACACAAGTAATTTTCCACAAGTCCAAAGCGCCTATAATAAGATATTCAAACCATTTGAGAGCAAAAGTCAAGTCGGAGACGAATTCACGATTTGGGATCATAAGTGTAGACAAATGACTTTTCGGGTGTTTGAAGCGTTCGCTATTGGAGAAAACGACACTGCCACAGCTTATCAAAATATGGGCAATAAAAGAGTTGTAACACTTCAAGGTTCAATTTTGGATTCCAACTGGCAACCGACCAAACGCTGGCTGACTAGAGGCGAACTAGCAGAGTAGATATACACATTAAGCCGAGTGCATACTCCAAGTTTATGAAGTTGTCATCCTGAACTTGTTTCATTATCCAAAGCTAAGTTTAAACCACTATATGATCATTTTACCACTGATCTTTAGCCATTTGTGGACAAGTTTGTACTCTGGGTAATGTTGCTCTACCAAACTCCAAAAGCTTTTGGAATGATTCATAAATCGGCGATGACACAGCTCGTGAATAATCACATAATCAACCACATATATTGGTGTATTCCATAGATAAAGACTAAAGCTAAGATTGCCTTTGGAGCTACAAGATCCCCAGCGTGAAGACATTTTTTTGACAGCAACTTTGTTGTAGTTCACACCGACTTGTTTTGCTAATTGTGGCAGTTTGTTTTCTAAATATTTGTTCAACTCTGTCTTGTATAAAGTCAAAAGTGCTGGATCTTGAATTTTAGTCGATTGCTTTTCTTCAAGCCTAACTTTACTTTGCTCTAATTTTTTAATAATCCAACTTTGCTTTTTGAAAACCAATTCCTGCAAATACTTGTGAGAAGTGCGATTTGGAGCCTTAACAAAAACCTCACCGTTTTTGATCTGAATTACTATACTTCTACGCTTGGAAAATTGGATTTTGCTTTGTTCTAAAGTGAATTCTATAAGCATATTACTAACTAAATATTTGCACAATTATAAATTCTTTATGGCTTTTTTGATACTTTCTTCAATGCTTAGTTCAACATTTGGAAATGGAAAGTTGTGATTGGTGATCATTTCGTACAATTTAATGTACCGACCAGAAAGCTCTACAATCAATTCTTTTGGAGCCTCAGGTAATACCTTGTCATTGTACGGATCGCTGTGAGCTATAAACCACAATCGCAAAAACTCTTTGTCGATATTTTCAGGCTCTTGCCCATTTTCAAACCTTTCTTGATAAGTATCAGCTATCCAGTAACGGCTAGAATCAGGCGTGAACATCTCATCGGCAACTACGATAGTACCATCGGCAAGCTTACCAAACTCCAGCTTGGTATCTACCAAAATTAAATTATGCTCTAGTGCCTTTGTGGCTGCAAAATTGAATAATTCTAAGGCTTTACCACTCACATATTCCCAATCTTGTTGTGACATCAAACCTTGCTTGACTATCTGCTCACCAGAAATCAATTCATCATGTTCTTCAGATTTGGTTGTAGGTGTAACTATTGGAGTAGCAAACTTTTGGTTTTTAACCATTCCATCTGGGAGAATATTTCCACAAAAATCTTTAACACCGTTGTTATAATTGACCCACGCAGAAGTGCTTGTAGATCCTGTCAAATATACACGAACGACAAATTCTACAGGAAAAATCTGGACTTTTTTAGCAATTGTAACATTTGGGTGAGGAATAGAAATAATGTGATTGGGAATAATGTCCCGAGTAAGCTCAAACCAATAAGCCGAAATCAAATTAAGAATGGCACCTTTAAATGGAATACTAGCAAGGTTGCGGTCAAAAGCAGATTGGCGATCTGTAGTCACAAGCAAGATAGAATCATTAAGGCTATAGGAATCACGCACCTTGCCAATTTTTCGATTAGGCAGATCCAAATGAGTTTCTTGTAATGTAAAATTAAGATTATCAGAAATATATTTTTGGTAAGGCTGAGACATGATTTAATAATAAAGTGAAATCGTCTTTTTGTCTATAATTAACTTTTTATAAATTTCTTAGCAAACGATAAACATGTTGACTATGGTAACAAAGGTCGCTTTGGAATGCGTGAAGTCGTACAAGCTGCAGTAACAATTGCAGTAAATCTCTAGACTTAAAGTCTAAAATTATAAATTTGGTAGCTGAGAATTATTCTTGGCTACTTTTTTTGTGGTTCG
Source organism: bacterium (assembly GCA_043778555.1). GTDB lineage: Bacteria > Patescibacteriota > JACMRA01 > JACMRA01 > JACMRA01 > JAYTWQ01. The sequence continues at coordinate 17,874 of JAYWFY010000025.1, read as the reverse complement.
AAATAGTTTCAAATATATTGATATCAGAAAAGTCATTGTTGTTACATAGTGTTGAAAGTTCATTTGTAATCTCAAAGATGGCTTTATTTAAAGTTTCTTCAAAAAGTTCTCTGTTCAATACTTCACCTGCAAAAGCAAAGTCTTCGATGTCTAACAGCCCATTTAATTTTATTTGGATGAGCTTATTTTGTGAAACTACATTAATTTTAATTTTACTAGCCTCCATAACAAATTTGATTTTTTTCAAATCAATCGATGACAATTTGTTAAAAATTTTTTGAGTGCTTAAATCTTTCATAGTATTTTTAGTAATTTATTTATACTTTAATGATTGGTTATTTAATAAATATTTGTCAATTCAAACTGAGCTACTGATCTAAATAATCGGTAGTTTTTCTATTGCATAATGTACAATGGCGAGCTTCCGTTTTTATACTCACTATCCTTTCCTTGTAGATTATCTAGATTGATGACTATAAACTCGTCTGATCTATAGTTTTTGCATGATGGACTAAATCTAGATTTTTTGGAATCGCTGTCGTGTCCATGTACAATTTTAACTATTCCTAGGTTTAGAAAATAGTCATTATCACTTTCAAACCAATGTTCACCCACCCAAAGCCAACCTTCAGACCTTCTATTTCCATCTGCGTCGATGCTTTTAAGAAACTTATTTTCTATATAATACTTTTGTTGTTGATACTTTCTATTTAATTTGTAATCAACGTAGAACTGATTAAGTTTATCACAAAATTCTGACAATGAATCGCCATTTAGTACAAAATCTACACTTATAATTTCTAGCTTTTTTAATAATTTTACAACAATCGTGAAATTTAACTTTCTAATACTGGCATGAATGAACAAGGTTTTTGTAATGTCATCAAATAATATTAATTTTGATTTCTCAAAAAAGTCATTATATTGATTAATAATTTGTTCTTGAGTTTCAGATGTTGAATCGTCAAAAAATGTGTAGGCATTATTGAAAGAGGCAGAGTATAATTTGATAGCGTTTGCATTTTCTCTATTCAAAAAGTCACAAGCATGGTCATGATTACCTATCAAAACTTCAATGTTTGCTCCAGATTTTTTCAGGACTTCAAAAAAACTCAAACTAATAATGTCATTTCCAACCCTATCTGCCAAAATGTCTCCAATAAAAATCATACTTCTATTCTGATCACTCCACTCAATGTTTTGAAGACAACCTATCATTGTTTCTATTTTGGCTTTGTCATTATAACTAGTTAAATCTGTAAATAAATCGTAAAACTTTTTCAAATCTGCCAGAGGAATTTTAATCAAGTCAGATAGTATCATTGTTTCTAAGGCTTTATTGAGATTACCGTGTAGGTCTCCAATTACAATTTGGCTGGCTTATTGAAGTCTTTGTATTTGTAATTCAAGATTAACTAACTAACCTTTTGTAAAAGTTTGATCTTCATAAATATCTACTAGATAAGTAATTTTAGAGTTTATAAATTCTAAGGATGTTGGCATAATGTCAAATATTGTAATTTGCTAAACCTTCTTAACTAGCTTTTTGTACCCAGCGACGGCTTTTTTATCAAAAGATTCAAAGTCCATTTTTTTGACGAGGCAATAAGCAATGTGATAATTATCTTCTAGCCCTAGGTTGTTATTTTGCATGTTCGACACTGCAACCTTTAGACAATCAAAATCTTGAAATTCTATTGAACGAACTGATAAAATCTTGGAAAGTGTCTCGATCAAATTATCTTTTGTAAATTTATAAAAACTTTTTAATACCCATTCACATTCGCAAACCACCAACGAAGATGTGTAAAGATGAAGTTTATTTTTGGTTGCTTCTGCAAATATATTATTCACAATCAGGCATTGCTCCAAGTTATCCTGCAAAACTAACCTCAAAAAATAGTTAGTATCAATATATTTAGTCTTCATGATTATATCTCTGGTCAGTATAATGTTTGTGTGCATATTCAATTGCCTCTTCTACAGAAATTCCAGGTATTTTGTACTTTGCAGTAATCTGATGAATTTCCGCCAAAATCTCTTGATCTGTTTTTATAGATAAAGTATTATCTTTTTTGATCACATTGAATACCTGACCCGGCTCCCAGCCCATTTGTTTGAGCAACGCTACAGGCAAAGTGACTTGGTTTTTGGAGGAAATTTTGAGGCGATAAGTAGTTGGAATAATTGTGTCGTTCATAGTAAAGTAATTATAAATTAGTAAAGTAAAACTGTCAAACCTTTTCTTATCAAAACTTCTTAATCAGCCCTGCACTGTCTCGGGCAAATTCCTCTGTAGCAAAGCACATATCTGGCTTGGTCTTGGTGTAGTTTTTGTATTCTTTGGTATAATATATGCCATCGCCGCTGCGAAATACACCTTTGATCGGGTGAGTCTCATCGCACTTTGGTTCGGTGTTGGGTTTGAACCACTGGACTCCTGGTACGTCTTTGGCAATGATATTTTCTACTTTTTTCTCAATATTTTCAGCCACTTTGGCGATCTCAATTTTTTGTTTATCCTGCAAGTCCTTAGTAGCAACTTTGGTTCCAAAATAGTAGCCTAGACCAGCACATAAGCAACCGATCAAGATTACTGCCAATATATTACTAATTTGATTTTTGTTTTGAAACATAATGCTTAAATATTGAATAAGATAGTAAATCCTGTCAATAACTTTACAATGTTTTTAATTCAACTCACACTTTAAATATGAAGAATTTTAATGGTATAATCAGCTTTGTTTGTTGCTTGATAATTGCTCTTGGGCTTAACGACATCTTTTTTGGTAATAAAGTTAACGATGGAATTGTGAATGTAATCGCTGGGTCGGCATTGATGCCAGGTGTGATGACTTGGGATTTTGGTAAGGCTAATAAGTATCAAAAAGTATTTTTGGTTGGAATTGCTGTCTTGAATACCGGTTTGATAGTTTATTTGGTTTATAGGTTTTTTGTGCGGTGATTATTTTAATTATGAGTTTTAAAATACTACCCCCGTCAGCTTTACTGCCACCCCTTCTAAAGAAGCGGAATTTCAAGAGTAAATGTAATAGTAAAACGATCATTTTGAACTCGTTTCAGAATCTTAAAATCTAGATCTAAAATTATATCTCCCAATTGGGAGTTCTGTCATCAGTAAAAACAAAATTTGACAACTCTCTCTCTCTGGATTATCATAAAAAGGCATTCGTTGTTTATATTTTACGGAGGTTAAAAAGAATGCAAACTAAAGATAAGCCACTCGTGGTAATTATCGACGCTCAAGACGAGTGTTTTGACAAACCCCTGAGTCAGTTTCCTGATCTAGGAATTGAAACATTCCACGCCAATTGTTTAGATTTTTCTCAAGCTGCTTTTAACGATAGCATCGAAGAAATACTAAGTCGCCGAACTGAAGAAAAGCGTTATGCGATTTTTCACTTCTCTGTTGGCGGTCGTATTGCAGATTATACTGCGGAGCAAAATGCTCAAGCTGATGCTATGGATCGTCATATCGCTAGCTGCCTCGAATCTTATGGATTTGAAGTGACTGGAATTGACGCCATTGATAATGCTTGTTCGTTAAAAATGGTTAATCGCATCTCTGAAATTCTAGCCTCCTAGAATTATTATTCGTCTGTAGTTCTGACTATCTAGTTAGGACAAAAATTCTTGGGACATTAATTTGGTTATGAGTCTTATTAAAATCAAAAGTTCTCTGTTAGATTTTATATTTGACGGAGCTTTTTTTTGGGCGAATATTTTCCTTTAGACTTCTTTTAGATCCTGAAAAATAACGTGTTGCCAATAAACTTGATTTGTTTAGCTTGGACACAGTAGGTTAAGGATCACAGCTCACTGGAATTGATGTTTATAACAAAACCCTACCCCCCGTCAGTCTGCGACTGCCACCTCTTCAGAGAAGGAGAATTTCACACAATTCATTTTTTACAAATTTGGTCTAATAAAAGCCACCTTACCCTTCGTTATACAAATAATCCATCCACTCTTTGGTGCCTATAATGCTATCCTCAAAGTCTTTAGGAATACTAAAATCTAATCTCATGATTCTTTTCCAGACTGCTTGTATGATTTTTTCTAGTCTTTGAGCTTCCAGCTCGCCAATTTGTAAATCTAGAACTGGTGGCTTTTTGTAATTGTAACTGGTGGCTTGGTGGCTGCAGTCTATAAATTCGATTTGACCGAGGTTGGTTTTGTACTTATTTTTGAACTCGCTGGAGTTTTCTATCAGTAATTTATAAAATACTAACTGGTTGTAATATCCTTGTTCTTTACTGGTTTTGAGGTCTCCAACTTGCATGATTCGGTTTTTGGGTTGGATTTTATATCTGTCCCATTGCCCAAAAATATTTCCAGTCTTGTAGTCCACCACCGTTATAGTTCGGTTTTGATTATCCAGAATTATTTTGTCAAGGTTGCCAGTAATAATCGCTTCACCAATTTTGATTCCGCTTGCAAAGCTATGTTCGACTCTATAGTTTTGTTCCATTTCCAGCTTAAGGTCAAACCATTTGGTAAGGTTTTGGCGACCAAATTCACGCAGTTTTTCCCGATCAGATTTGATCATCTTTTGGGTATTGAGTGACATTTCAAAGTTTTCAAGTAAAAATTCTAGATTTGGTTTGGTTTTTGTCTTGGCATTTTGATTATAAAAATCTTGGAGTGACTTGTGAATTGCCGTTCCATATGAGGATTTTGGCGTTGGTGTTTGTGGAAATTTGAGCAAATTGGCTTCCAAAAACTTGGCAGGTCCTCGTTTGGTACTACCAACTTTGGTTTCCATGTCCAAAAAATTATTGAGGTGTGTCACTGGCATTTTATAGTCTTGTAAGAGACCTTCTAGGATTTTGTATTCTTGTTTGGCGATAGTAATATGTGGCAAGATTTTTTGCAAGTCAATCTCTAAACACTCGGCTTTGAGATCTGTTATAGCTGATTTTTCGAGATTATTTGGATCGATATGCTGCAGAAAACTAAGTTCATTTTTGGACTCTCCATCATCGTCGTTAATTGCTGTTGAGATATAGATATGGTTTTGGGCCCGTGTCAGAGCTACATAAAAAAGCCTGAGTTTGTCATCGTTATTATCCGTTTCTCCGGCCAAATTGAGATGAGACAGAAGGCTAATTTTGCAGCCAATATTTTTACCACACCAGTTGTCCTGAGTACAATTGAGCACAAAAACCACATCAAACTCTAACCCTTTGGATTTGTGAGCGGTCATCAAATTAACGCTATTTGCTGTAGTCATAAACACTGAATTGTCGATCATACTAAGTTCAGGATCGGTCTGGTAAAGCTTGAGGGTTTGGACGATTTCTGACAGGCTAAGAATTTTATTATTGCCAAAACTACGTATAGAATTGATCAAAAAACGCAGGTTAGAAAGCAGTTTGAGGTCAGTTTGCGAATCAACTTTGTGTAGTAGTTTGTCAAAGTAGACCTTCTTGTATTTGGATAGATAGATTTTTTTGGTGGGCAATAGTCCTTGCTGATCAAGGGATTTACTCATAATTTCAAACAAGCTTTGCTCTTCCAAAGGCTCCTGTTGCAAAGAAATATCTACGCCAATAATATCGACTTCTTCATCTTCGTCTCGAGTATCGTCGCTAGATTGAAGTGTGTCTACCCCAATCAGTTTGTCGATGATCAATTCTCCAGGCTCATTAAGAGATTTTTTGGCAAGATCCAAAAAGAAAAGAGCAATTTGATTGAGTTCTTCAAGGAATTCTAGAGTCAAGTTGTTTAAGGTCTCAACAATCACACCAAAACCAGCCGTCATCTTGAGCGGAGCGAAAGATCCCATGCCAGAATGAGATGAAAACAAAAATTGATCTGCAGCGGCGACCACCCTGTCAGCTTTGGTGCCACCACTCAAAAGAGGAATTTCTACATCTAAAATATCAAGATTATTCTTCAAATTATTACTGCTCAAATCCTCTTTCCACTCCACTGCCTGAAGCATTGTGTCTATCCAGCTAAGTTTGCTTTGCTTTGCCAAGACAGCCAATAGTCGGATTTGTAATTGATCAAAACCAAAGAAGTCAAATTGTAAAATCTCACACAAGAGATCGTCTTTTTCAAACTTATGACTAGGATTGTTGAGGCTGTCTATGTACTCCATTGTTTTGATTAATTGTTGAATCTTGACTTCGTATAAAATGTTATTTCCTCGTTCGTAATTGGTTGACAAACCCAGCTTTGTAGATATTTCAATAATTTTGGCAAGATCCTTGTGACCACGACTAAGGATTGCAATCTCATTAGGTTTAGTGCCTCCAGCTATCAATTCCTGACATTTTTGTACTACCCAAAGGCACTCTTCAAGGCATGAATCAAATTGTAAATGGTGAATTTTGGAATGCTCGATAAGGTTATGTGCCATCGGATTTTTGTTGACTTGCGGAATCAAATTAGTAATTCTATCAGTGATGTTGCTAGCAATCATTTTGCTGGATTCTACTATCTTGTGGCTAGAGCGATAGTTTTTTTGGAGAGTAATAAACTGACAATTTGGGAACAGCTGAGTGAAACGTAGCAAATTACTAGTACAAGCTCCTTGAAACTTATAGATCGACTGATCGTCATCACCGACCACCATGACATTGGGTTCAATTCCTGCTGTTTTAATAGTGTCTGTGAGCTGAATAATTAATTCTAGCTGTACTCCACTGGTATCTTGAAACTCATCTACAAGGATATACTGATATTTTTCGAGCAAATTATTTTTGAGCTCTGAGTCAGTTTTGATCTTTTGCACTACTTCTAGAATCATATCATCAAAGTCATACAACCTCAGATTAAACATTTTTTGGCGATACTGGCGATAAATTTCACACAATGAAACTTGTTTATCAAAATTGTAGAGATCTTTAAAAATGTAATTATTGTCATGATCCTTGGTAATAAATTTCTCCAAATACTTCTTGAGCTCGCTAGCTTTAGGCTTCTCACAGTCCAAAGTCTGTTGATACAACAGTGCTAGATTAGTAATAAAGCTCTTGCCAAAGCAGCTCTCGTCCATACTTTGGATAATTTTGCTCCACTTTTCTATAGCCATGACAATCGTATTGAGATACTGAGTCTGATTTTCTTTCTTCTGTAGACTAGCTCCCAGCTCGCTTTGAAACTCGTCCAAAATCTCTTGAAACTGATCCAAAATAGGTTTATTGGTATCTATCACTTGCTTGTAATCTACTGGAGTCAAGCCACCTTTACGCAGATCACTAATACATGACTTTATATCTCTCAAGAAATTCCAAGAACCGTCAGGGTTTTTACTACCGATTGCATTACCGATTGGCAAGCCACTCATGATTTCTTCAAAAATTTGTTGCTGTGTCACTGGTTCAGCCTGCTTAGCGTCCAGCCCAAATCGGTCAAAAAACTTGCTTTGATATTGGTTAATAATCGTAGAGCCAAAGCCATGGAAAGTACAAATATTGACGTCATAAGAAGTTGGACCGATAATGTCACTAAGTCGCTTTTGCATGTTTTTGGTCGCTGCATTGGTAAAGGTCAAGCACAAAATATTGCCAGGATTGATATCGTTATTGATCAAAATATTGGCTACCCGCATTGAAAGAATCTGAGTCTTACCAGCGCCTGGGCCTGCAATTACCATTACTGCACCTTCAGTATTTTCTACAGCTTGTCGCTGCTGCAGATTGAGTTTGTCTAAGTTTTGGTTAAATTTGAGTAAGTTCATATTATTTTGTAGTAAAGAAACTCCTTACAAAAAGGGATAAAAGTATAAATTGACTACCGCCCTTTTGTTATACCAATTTCCTCCTCAATTTTTACAAATCTATAAACAAACTACCAGTCTAATATAAGATTCCTAGATCCTGAAAAGTAACGAGTTGCAAACAAACTTGATTTGTTTAGCTTCGGCACGACAAGTTCCAAGTGATAGTTTACCAAATCAAGATTAGGCTGTTGGATAAATGTGTTATAATCCAAGATGAGTTGGATAAAAAATAAAAAGTTAGTTATTCTTTCGGAATAATAATATATTGGAAGCAACCATTATCAAAATAAAATTTACTACTAAACTCAGAAGTGGTATAACTTGGGTACCACCGCTACGAATTGTATTGTCCACAATTGCACGACTATTAGGCAGAGGCACAGCAAGCTCAGCAAGATTGACATCAGATGGAACTAAAACAGTGTCAATAGTATGTAGAATGCCATTACTTGTCAAAGTATCGGTGAAAGTTACAGTTGAATCACCGTTGAGAGAGACCTTGCTATCAGCTACATTTACTCTAATTTTTCCACCATCCAAAGTTGATAATTCTCTAAGATTGATAATTTGTGCAGCTTTGGATTCACCTGCGATGACATGATATTTTAATATTTTGATAAGAATATTCTTATTTTCAGGAGCAAGTAGAAAATTAAGAGTTGATGTTGGGATTTTTGCAAACGCCTCGTTGGTAGGAGCCAAAACTGTAAATTTTGTGTTGGTCGTAAAAGTAGAAAGGAGGTCAGCTTTGGTCAAAGCTGTGATTAATGTAGAAAAATTACCACTATTACTAGCCACTTCAACCAGATTTGAAGATACAGAATTTTGGGCGTTAGAAACAATGTTGGAAAATATTACTAGCGTCAAAGTGATTGCAATAAAAATACTTTTGAAAGGTTTGGGAATATATGGAAGTGATAAGATCATAATAATTATTTTTTTGAGTGAGTTATATTTATTTTACTAAAAATATTTAAATTTATCGCTCCTCAATAAAAGAGTGAGTCGAATGCTTGGAGATTTTATTTTAAAAGATAAATAGTAAAGTGAGTTATGTAATATTACATTAGAGTTTAAAATCATGTCAAGACTAAAACAGACCATCTTGTTCTACATTTTGAGGTTCTAGTTTTTTGACCATAGTAACAAGTGATTTGAATCCATATTGCTCAAGCAGGCTCACCCCATCAGTTAGTGCAAACCCTATAGTTTCAAACTTAACCAGCGGTACACACTGCAGACTCGACATCAGATATGTGTGACAAATTGTGTTATAATTTTGTTTCAATTTTTCAATAATTTTGATATTTTTTGTATTATCAAGGTAGTTGTCAATATTACCAGCTGCAACCCAACGAGCACCAGCTGTTCGAAAAAAAGGCTTGTTATCAATACCAAATTTGGCAAAAAAAGAATAAAGGCAACCAACTTCCTGCAATATACCAGTAGCAGTTTTTGGACCAATTCCCTCCACCCCTTTGAGATTGTCTCCAGGATCTCCGACCAAAGCTTTATAGTCAAGCCATTGTAATGGGTGCAAATTGTATTTATTTTTAAACTCGTTAATTCCAAAATATTCGCTTACACCCTTGTTGGAATGTATGAATCTCAAATTTGGGAGACTCAACATCTGGTACAAGTCTCGATCTGAAGAATAAACCAAAATCTGATTGGAATTATCTTTAGATTTTTGAATCAAGTCTTCAAGGCGAATCGGAAAATCAGGTATTTGATTACCAAGCTCTTCTGCAAAAAGATCACTTATAGACAAAGATTTTGCTTCAAGGTCTTGCTTACAAATTTTTTGAAACTGGGTTAATTCATTAAGGGTTATGCTAAAAATTATATCATCAGCTTCCCAACCAACAAACTTAAAAACATTTTTGGTTATTTTCTGACACCAACTGTTAATTATTGGAAACTGAGATGCCATGTCCTGTTCTATTTGCGCCCTACCTGCTTTATAATCGTCAACCAATTTGTGTCTCCATGTAGGCTCAGAGGTGTCACAAGCAAACACTAACTGATCTGGTTTGTTTTCACTTACTAACTGAATAATAGTTTTGGCAAAGCCAAAAAAAGCCCCAACTGGCTGATCGTTGTACAACAGCTTTGGATAAGCAAAATATGATTTATAAACCAGGTATGAAGTATCGATAATAAGAGTTTTCATTGTGTAATTGTAACAACACAAAGTCAATATTGTCAACAAGTTTGACCAAAGCCAATTTGGTGGTTATAATTAATTACATTAAGCATCACCACCTATGACAAATAAACAAAAAATATACAAAACATTTAATTTTTACAAAACCTTAAACAATTATTTTTTTGTAGTTTTAGCGTTCTTTATTGCTATAGCAGCTTTTGGGCAATTCTCTCCCACCATTGCACACGCTGAGACCAACAATCCATATATAAATAATTCTTCCAATAGACCAAAACCTGTAGTACCTGTTATAACCAAGGCTGACTCTGTCCAAAATACGGCTACAAATGGTGGCAAACCAATCAATGTCTGCGGAGTGATATCAACTTGCCCAACGTGGATAGACACCTTCAAAACTAGCTCTAGCACCCCAGATACATTAGCCAAAAGTGTAGTCAAGCTCATACTAATATTTGTTTATTTTGCTATCTATGTCAGTGCTGCAGTGGCAGCTTTACTCATTGTATTTTCTGGTTACAGATATATCACTAGTCAAGGCGATGAAAAGAATACCAAGCCAGCACTCGAGACGCTCAAGAACGCTGTTATTGGTTTCGTTTTGGCTGTTTTGTCTATAACGATTGTGACATTTTTGGGTAACTTTCTTACTAGCTTCAGTTTTTAATTGAGTTAATGATGCCACACCGCCAAAGGCAAACACAAACAAGAAAAGAGTCTGATCAATATTGAGCAATGGCAAATATGAACTAAATTTAAAAGTATATATTGTTGGCAACATTTTATAGCAATTTATCTGACGATTAGGTTGTAATTAATTTTAGCTTCCTAGATCCTGAAACAAGTACCAGATGACAGCCTATCAAATTAAGGTTAAGTTATTGTTACAATAGGTATATATTAATTCTTTTTTCAATTTTTACAAATCAATAAATAAACTACTGGTCTAAAATTTTCTTCTTCAGAAAGGGTTGCAGCGTAGATTATGAAGTAGTATTTCGGAGAGGTGGAACAGTAGGTTGGAAATGAGTATATGTTCAATCTTCACATGGCTACAACGAGCTTAGTTGGATTTGATTTATTTATACATTCTCATAAACTTGCAAAAGAATTTCTGGTTTGTATACTTGCTCACTGTAGTAATTGACCATAAAGGTTTGAACAAAATCTTGAACTTGGGTATTTTGAGTTTTACTATTGACCTTGATTGCATTCGAACCTGAGTTTTGGTCTAAACTTTGGTTTTGATTGTATTCGTAATCAAATTCTTCACTTGAGCCTGACATTATAAAATTGTTGAGGTTGATAATTTTACCCTCCCGAATATTTTGAATAAAGACAGAAGCTATTGCAAGCCCACTTTTGTCTTTTTCGTGAATTAAGGTCAATATATCAAGATCTTGGGGTTGTGGCAAAATAATTTGCTGGTTGGCAATAACATCGTCAAAAAGTTTTAATCTGTCACGCCAAAGGCTAGCAAGTTCGTAGTTATTAATTTTTATAGCTTCATTAATTTTGACTTTGATCCAAGTTTTGACAGAAGTTGTCTCACCTGAAAGTACTTTTTTAATTTGCTCAATTTTATTTTGGTATTGCTCAATTGTTTCTTTACCGCAACATATTCCGTCGCATTGCTTGAGTTGATAATACTGGCAATAAGTTTTGTTTTGTTTTGTCCATTCTGACTTTATCCCGACCTTTTCACAATATGGAAAAACACTCCTCAATACTCTCAGTACACTTACAATACCAAATTTCTTGGTATAAGGGCCAAAATAATCTGAATTTTTATCATATTTTCTTCGCGTAAGAGTTATTCTAGGTAGATTAAACAAGGTTGAGTTTTTGACCAATTGTTTGTTACTTACCCTTATATATAAGTAGCTTTTATCGTCTTTGAGGAGAATATTATACTTTGGTTGTAAATTGTAGATCAAATTTGCTTCTAGTATCAAAGCTTCTTTTTCTGTGTTCACTGTCGTGTACTCTACCCTCTCAATCTGGGATACCATTATTTGCAATCTAGGATTGTTTTCCAATTTATTATTTTGGAAATACTGGCTGACCCTATTCTTGAGGTTTTTTGCTTTACCAATATACAACACATTGTCACTTACTCCATAGTAACGATAGACTCCTGGTTGATTAGGGAGATTTTTGAGAATACTAGCAATCTGTAGAGGCATTATTTGTACTCTGGAAGGTTTGGAATTTCTTCTTCACAGTATTTTGCCATCCATCCAAGAATTTTTTTGAAAGTATTACGAATACTAATATTACCAGTAACAAAACCGCGGCAATCATCAATTATTTTTTTTGCTTCTTGTGGTAGCTTGGTAGCAATTTCATCCGTCAGGTCATTGATTTGACCTTGAATATCATGCACCTCTTCAAAGCATAACTCCTCTCCTACGGCAAGCTGGCGTTCTAACTCTTCAATCAATGACACGATATCAAAAAGACTATCTGAGTTTTGGGAATGTACAAAGCTGGACATAAAAATTTTGTTAAGTTTTAGTGTTAAATTAAGGTTTGAGCTTGAATAATTTAGTTTATATTTTATAAATGTATCTATAAATAAATAACATACTAGGGTATATTTGTCAAGAAAGCTGAAAAATAACTTGCCAACAAAATCAAAACTATTATAGACTTGTATAATATACAAACGTTTAACTATTCGTACTTACAAAAATGAGTTTTGGTATAACTTTATTTTTAGATATTGAAGCATACTCAGTTGTAAATAAGCTTAATTTGTTTAGATCATGTGCAACAATTTTCAAATTACAGTTTACTCTAACTAAATTATTTTTATATTTACAGCGAATATATCAATTACTATTTATAATCAAATTAAAATTAAATGAACATTAATAATTTTTACGATATTCTAGTGGCTGTAATCATAGGGGCTATAGAAGGTTTTACGGAGTTTTTACCAATTTCTTCGACGGCTCACAACTCCCTAGCTGGTAATATTTTACTAAACGGTAAAGATCTTGGGTTAGATGTCTCCAACATTTTTCAATTTGGGGCTTTGGTTGCCATCGTTCGTTATTTTTACAGTGACATAAAGGGCTATTTATCAAGAATAAAAGAAATCACAGCAGACTCAAAAGCCCGCAACCAGTTCTTTACCAACATCAAAAACTGGAACAAAAATCAAGCTGACGATACTATCGATATCAACAAGTCGCTAGAAAGTAAAGATTCCAGTCATAGTCAAAGACAAATAAACCTAGAGAATGACTTGATGATTGCTCAATTAATAATAGCAACAATCCCAGCAGCTTTGATAGGTTTATCAATGAGAGGAGTCCTTGATGGGCTTAGAACTCATATCTGGATAGGTTTTTTCCTGATTGTTGGCTCAATGTTGATGGGTATATCGGACTGGTATTATTATAGATCTACACACAAAAACATAAAATTTTTGTCTAAGTTACAAGTCTTAAATATCGGACTTTTTCAGGCTCTTAGTATTTTCCCTGGTATCTCTAGGTCTGGAGCTACCGTTGCTGGTACTTTTTTTTTGGGAATTGAGAGGGTAAAAGCAGTAAGATTTGCGTTCTTAATTGGTATTCCAATCTTAGCATTAGCAGGAATATATGATGGCTCTAAAGTAATTTTAAAAATTGTAAATGATATGAATTATCCTATTTTGTATAACTCAAATGTGCTTGTAGATGGTAAAATTTCAGTTTTAGGTATATTATTAGGAGCGATAGTTTCATACTTTGTAGCACTTGCTAGTCTCAAATGGCTACTCAAATATTTATCCATCAATAATTTTACACCATTCATTGTCTATCGCATTTTGCTTGGATTATTCCTTATACTAGGCTCACTGGTTAGATACAAATGATTTAACACCCTCGTTTTGCAATCTACTCACTGCAAATTGATCAATTTGTCACCTCTAAATTGTTTCAAGATCAAAAAAACTGAGCTAATATTTATAAATCAATTACTAGCTAAATCAATAAAAACTATACTAATAGAATCAATAATATCAGGTTTCAAATGCTCCAAAACTTAATCAACAACAAAACTCGTATTTTTACAGCGCTTGGGTTAGTAATAGCTATGACTTTGACATTTTATTTGGGTTACTCCATTGGTAATAGAGATATGTTTCAGTCCAAATTCGTGCCTGAAGTGCAGACAATAGTCGACAATGGCTCAGCCGAAAACTCTCTTACTCAAATCCAAATCCGCGACATTATAGGATCTAGTAATAGCAAAGATAAGCAACCTTTTGGAAAGTTTTACTTTGTCGTCAGAGATAAAGCATCAGCTCCAACTACCGATATTTTACTCAAAATTGACCAAGCTCCAGCCAAGATTACCAGTAGTGACAACAAAATTACTAAGAATATTCCACTAGAAATGAATGTAGACATTGCTTTCAAAACGGCCGATGGTCTTGATTTCCAGTACCAAAATATAGGTAAAATTGCATTGATAGTGGGTGACAAAAAAGAAGACAAAAAAACTTTAAAAGCAGATTTTTCTAGCGTCATTAAACTTTCTTTAGACGACAAAATGGACAAACAAGTACAAAGAATAGTTTTGAGACCAATTGATCCTGAGCTTGCCAATATATTTCAAGATACCGACCCCAACCTACCCATCAAGATTCGAGGTGACAAATCCAGAGGAATAGGTGGTGAGCCAGCCCCATATTTTTGGGTGGATATCTAGGAACTCACGATTGGTTTTGATTCTCTACCCTTTACAAAATTTTACACCAATTTTCTCCTCAAAGTTTACAAATCTATAAAACAAACTACTAGTCTAAAAATTCCCTTTCTTTCATAAGGGGTGTAGAAGTCGGTGTGAAAACGAGTTTAACCAAAGTTTATTTTGAATTTGACAACAATAAAAAAATGAATTGAACTTAAAAATATATTGCTAAACTACATCAAATATTAGCAAAACCCAATCACACTTATGACTTTACCTGTACACTACAATAAACTCCCATCTGTAAATGAATTACTTAACGCTCCAATTCCAGCCATAATTAGTGAATCTACAAAAAAACTAAAGACACCAAAGTTCTTGTCTCAATTCAGGAGTAGAGTTGAATTGGAAACTAGAAATCCTAGTTTTAACCTCGAAGGAATATTCAGGCTAAAAAGAGTGAATGAACAGGAACAAGACAGTTACATCTTAGATGGTACAATATCAATGAAAGATATTATGAATTATTATTCTAACAAAAATATGGAAGTACCTGATGAGATTGATGGGGTGATTTTAGATAAAATTTGTGTAGATAAATATGGTGCAGAATCTATGGTAGTCATAGCTACTCTCAAAGATAGAGATATAGTTACTTGTATAAGTAAAAAAAATAATTAATTGATACTTGTTTAAATATTTTCCCCTTCAAATGGGTATTTTTATTTTGTCAGTAATATAGTGGCTCCTCTAATAATTTTGATATGAAATTATCTTATTTTCTAGTATCCATTCCTTTAACAATTAAGCTTTAATTAATCTAAGATTCCAAGATCCTGAAAAAAGCTGAGGATGATGGTCTGCCAAATTTAGATTACTAAAATGAAAACTTTTCTTAAAAAATTAGAGTTATGCTGTAGTACCGACCAGTTGTATATTTAAATTTGGTAGCTTGGAGCTGCAATCGTGATAGTCAGATAATGCTTTGTGAAGAGCTTTAAGAGTTATAATGCAGTAGTTCTATTGGAATAAAGTAAATAAACAATCAAGGCTTAGATTCGAAGCTTGAGCTCTGCCAATTTTCTTTTCAAACAACCATGGAAACAAAGATTTACAGATATTATCTAGCTGACAAAACACTTCTACAATGTCAAGGTTTGGATTAATACTATTTAGTTGGGTTGGTTTAGAAATACTGCCTATCATAGATTCTAACTCTACCCAGTTTTGCCTATCTAATCAAATTTTTTAGTTTTGGGCTTGGAGCTTGTATGTTTTTGATAACCGTTTGACGATAGGGTTTAACACCGATAGCTCAGATCATGTAATTGTAGGAAAATGTGAAGTTTGCAGTTCACTCTCTGAGAACGTCACTGATTACAGACGACCTAATATACCAGGAAGGCTCCACGGTTCTATTTGTCAAGATTGCCTTGATCAAAACAAAGCTCATGTAGATTAGCATAATACAAAATCTGGAATTAAAACCAAAGTTTTTGGCTTATCTTGAGTAATTAAAGACTTTGACTTTTTGACCACTGGATTTGTAATTTTTTACATAGTCATAAATAACTTTGGCATTGACATCTTCTAGATTGGTGCAGCCGTGACTACCACCTATGTAGATTTCCTTTTCCCCAGTGTATTCCTTGTGAGTTCTCCAGGGCGCTCCGTGTACGCCATATAGATTGCGACCAGCGTTATCACCATAATCACCTTTCATTTTGGTATATGTCATCCAATAAGGGGTTTTTAGGTCAATTGTCCCCTCGCTAGGATTGTTGAGAGTAGCTAGATCTCGCATGTTGGCATAATCAATGGTGTACTGACCAATTGGAGTGTGGTATTTGCCAGCTGCTGTAATAGATGGAAACCACTCTACAAGTTTACAATTTACGAGTAAAATTGTTTGTGTTAAAGGTGTTTTTTTGACTTCAGTTGCTAGCGTTGGGTATGACTTGGATATTTCACATGCCTCATATGGAATTTTAAATTCTTGAGCAGAAACTTGAATATTCCCTCCGATAACTAGCGTCAAAACAACAGGGATAATTAGAAAAATAGTTTTGAAGGTAGAGATGTAAGACATACACTAATTATGTCTCAAATTTTGTTTTTATGCAAGTTTGTTTTTGGGTCTATCACAGTCATCCATTAGTCCACAACCAGCTATAATCTTCAAGAAAACTGTCTGACTAGCTGTTCTTTCGTGTGGATTGAGCTGTGTTGTTAATTCCTAGGAAGCGGAGTATGTTGAGAGCTATGGATCTACACTTTATGTTTTGATTTTTACATACAGTTCTGAGTATTTCTATTAGTCTTTTTGCAATTGGTTGTGTGATTGCTTTGTATCTGTATTTGGTCATCCAAACCAAGTGAATTCGTATATCTTATTTGGTGTGTGATGATGTTTGATATTTTTTCTCCATAAGCTTATATTTTAATTCAAGCTGTACTTATTAATTTAGTCAAAGGAGTGTCCCGCCTGAAGGCGAGGGATTTAACCAAAGAGTGGAAATTGAAAAATCTCACACCCTACGAGGAATAGGATTTTAGACTAGTGTTGCACTTCGGGTTTGAATTCAGGTTTTAAGGCTTTAAACTTGGATTAACTACAGGTGTGTTTCCACCCTCAAAAACTATATTTGTATTAGAAGCTCCTGGAATAAAGTTGATACTTGGTTGGACAAAATATACAATAAGCTGGACTATAACTGTAGAAAGCAGAACTATAACCATACCAATAAGTGCGTTGTTAAGAAATTTTCTAGCATTTTTGACACGATCTTCGTCTGATCCTGCAGTTAGCCACATATAAGCAGCGATAACAATAAATGTAAGAGAGGCTACGGTTGAAAGTGGAATTAGAAAATTTGCTAATATATTTTTAATCAGTTTTACAATATTATCAGAACCAAGAGTAAGCGCACCCTCTTTTGTTGAACCTATCGTTGACTTGATGAATACCACTATCGGGCGAGCCAAAATTGTTATTATCAAACCCATCACACCACCAAATAGCAGATCTCTAGAGTTGAGCTTACCTTCTTGCTTGCCACCATTGACAAAAAATTGAATAAAGTAGGCATAACCTCCAAGTACTATCACGGCTACAGCAACAACAGATGACAAATCAAGCAAAACACTAATTAGTTTTTCTAATAATTCAATAATTGGCTTAGAGTTAAATACTTTGGTTTGATCACTCAGAGTATCAGTGATAACCTTTGTAATAATAGGGGCTAATGTAATGATAACAAACCCA
>JAYWFY010000024.1:0-3375 GCA_043778555.1 bacterium | reverse complement strand
TCCCAAGAATAGTATTGACACCAAAACCCAAACCGATTTTCCAAAGACTTTCAAATTCTCAAACGAAAATCGTCGTTCTCAAACTCAAGACTCTGTGTTTTTATATTACACCAAAGAAAAAAGAATTGCATTTTTGGGAGATTATATTTCTAGCATTTTTCCTTTTAGTTTCGATTCTCAGGATTATTGGCTGATACATTACAATACCAAATTACTAATATCCAAGCCTAATTTTAGCAACTGGTCGGTTATTAATCTTGAGGAGGCTTCAGTCTTGGATGTTTACAAAAAAGATAATTTTGAGTTTTTGATATTAAAGCAAAGCGAGTTTGGAGATATTTTAGAAAATAGAATTGAGGCAATCAGCCCTCAAAAATACTTGATCGAAGGTTTTTTTGGTTCAAAAGACAACTAGATTTGACCAATTGTTAGCTTTAAAACTAAACTAAAAGAATGAAAATCGTGTATTTGTCCTCTCCAATTAGTTCGCAATATGGCGGCGGTGAAAAATTTCTTGACGATTTTACCTCTGGTATTGATGCCCAGCATGAGTTTATAGGTAGCTCCAAAGCAATTCACGATTTATTCCTATCCAAAGGTCACAAACCCACTTTGACTGCGGGACTTTTTGAGCCAGTTTCACCTCGCAACTTACTTTTGTTTCCAATTTCAATGTTTGCGGGGCTCGTTCAATTTATTCGTTTTTACAAAACTTTCAAAGCCAGCGACTGGATTATTTCACCAACTTCGCACTGTGAGACTTTTTTTGTGATTCCGTGGATCAGGTTATTTCTCCGTAAACCTGTGTTGTATATGGTTCACAGTAACAAACCACCTCGAATTTTTTCATTGTTTCCCTTTAACAAGTTAATATCATTTTGTTGGGGTGATTCGCCTGTAGCTTTTGTGTCCAATTCTCAAAAAAAACTTTGGAATAGTGTAGGGATTAATTCCGGTAACCAAATCGTAATCTACAACGGTGTTCAGATTAATCAATATAAAAATGAGATTCAAACCGATCGTAGAAGCATTAAAATTGGGTTTGTGGCACGCTTGCATTGGGAAAAAGCGTGTGATGTATTAATCAAGGCTTTAAAATCAATAAAGTCAACGCACCTCATTGAAGTCATAATTGGAGGTGATGGTCCAGAAAAGTCCAATCTTTTGGCTTTATACGCAGTCCAAAATTTGCCAAAAAATATTACCGTTTCATTTGTAGGTTTTGTTTCTGACGTAAAGTTATTTTACCAATCTTTGGATGTTTTGGTATTTCCTAGTCGCTATGAGTCATTTGGGCTTGTCATCATTGAAGCTATGGAGCGAGGTCTGAGTGTTATAACCTCAGATATTCCATCAAGTGTAGAAGTCAAAAACATAGTTAATCTCAAAACTGAAAAAGAACTAGTATTTGAGCTCGATAGTATAGGGGATCTGGCTAGTAAGATTGATTATTTTATCAGTCACCAGCAAGTATATTTGGATGTTAATTACAAGCAAAAACTACATAACCTTGTCGTAGAAAAATTTGACTTGGAAAAAATGCTCATTGAGTATCGCAAAGTTCTTAACCTTTGACTTCATTTAGTATGGACCAAATAGCATTTTTTTGGCTTAATGAAAGCTCGAATGGCAAGTTACTTGAAAGGTTTTTCAAAAAGTCTATGTTTAGATTTGAGGCTTTGGCATATTTTTTTTCTTTATTTTTTTCAATATACCGGATAAGAGCTAGTTTTAAAAACACTTTAAGACCGATCCATTGTTGAATAGTTTGGTGATATATTGTAACGGATTCTGGGTGGTGAATATTCCAAAAGTCAATTTCATTTTTGATAATAGGGTTGTCAGGCAAGAGTCCAGCTAGGTTTAGCAAAAAAAACTGTCTTGGAATTTGGTTAAAAATCTGAGTAAAAAAAGCTGATGTTAAGAATCCAGTTTTAGAATATTTTGGCAAAATATATTTTTTAATCTCTGCTTGTCCAAGTTTGAAAGGCTTGTTTTCAAGTTTTTGTGACGATATAGTATTCGCCGTTACTTTACTTTCTACTATTTTTTCTATGCTCCAAAGGTTGTTATTATTGGTTAAAATGATTTGAAATCTATTGCCAATAATTAGGTTTTTGGCAGCATAAGGTGAGCTGGCAAAGTAGTAAGTGTTTATCGTTCTGTTACCAGATTGAAAAGTAAGGAAAAAATATGACTGCCCTATTTTACTTTGGTTATTTGTAAATGTTGTAAGATTGGCTTGGCACAAATATTTGGTTTTGGTCTCTAGGTTGTCAGTTTCGTCAAATGTCGAGATATAATTTTTCCCAAAATAGTTTTCAATTGGCTCAAGACTCTCGAGGCTGTATGGCAAAAAAATCAAAAGATCATACAAAGAACTGATCTTCGCTAGCTGCAAGTTTTGTATCTGACTCTTGGACAAATATTTGGTAAAAATAGGATCATTATACATAGTTTTTTTAAAAATAATAAACAAAAAATACAAAAAAATATTAGTTTAAAAATAGTTTAAAAATTTTATGACTGTCAAATGACTTGTATTTTAAGTCAAAAAAAGAATACTATATCACATTTTTGTTGTTAACTACTTGACAAAGATTTAAAATAAGTTTATAATTAGGAAGTTAATTCATACCAAATAATATTTCATTATTATTTAACTTTTTAACAAAACCAAATTAAAATTTTACAGCAAAACCACTAACAACTACAGGTAGAAAACAAAGTTAATAATTTCATTAATCCAAAACATTAATGGTTAATTTCGTTTTCTACCTATGCACTTTGATCACGGTTACCATTGAGAGACTGGGTCAACAACAAAAACAAAAATTTAACAACAACAAAAACAAAAATTTTAAAAATGTGTAGGTAGAAAGTAAATCTCAATCTTGGTTCAATTTCGAATCTCGTATTACAGAGGTATCGGCCTATTTATATATTTTATAGAGGTGACAGGTACCTCTTTTTTTATTATCCAAAAATTGTTATACGCCCTTTGACAAACACATTACCAAATCTTAAATTATTTGACAAAAATTCAAATCTATTTCATCATTAGATAGTAATTCGTACAGAGCTTCAGAAATTAATCCAATTAATTATACCTTGAAATTCAATCCTTGATTACACAACACATGGTGATTGTAGCTCAGTTGGTAGAGTACCGGGTTGTGGTTCCGGTTGTCGCGGGTTCGAGCCCCGTCGTTCACCCCATTAAAACAAATTTCTTCTCTCAATAAAATTTTTACAAAATTAAAAATTACATTCGGGCCCTTAGTTAAATGGTATAATGCGTCATTTGCACTGACATGTAAAGAGTTCGATTCTCTTAGGGTCCACCAAACTACAATAAAAACAATAACATCGCCT
>JAYWFY010000023.1:0-9436 GCA_043778555.1 bacterium | reverse complement strand
TTTTGAATACTTTAAAGTAGCATTGTTTTTATTTTGTTTTACCACTTTGTCAACAAATTCAAGTTTTAACCTTTTTAAGAAAGCTTCCCTTTTTTTCCACAGTTCATGTATTCTAGCTTTTTCCGCAATACCTTCTGGGCTGAGTTTTGTCCAGTATGAAATACCTGTGTCTACATTGGTAGCAATGTTATAATCTTCCTCTACAATTTTGTCATGAATAGCCTTGGCAATTAACCTAAAGTCACTCAAAGTAAGTATATCTTTCTTAGCTCCTACTTTTGCTACGATTACAGCATGTATAGATTCTTTTACATGATCAGTAGTATCACCTTCTAGACCTGCAGCCTTAACTCTAAAAAATAACTCTTGAACCACTGGAGAATCTGCACCTCTTTTTTCTACATCTCTAGCAATGTTGCCAAGAATAGACACAGCGAGCTCTTGTCGCAATTCTAACATTTCTCCTTGAGCGGTTTTACTTGCTTCGCTGCTTGCTGCACTTTCATTTTTTAATTTTTCAACTTCCTTCTTTAGACCAATTACTTCCTGATTTACCTTAGTATTGTCAACACTGTTTGGTTCTTGTTTTGTATTTTTGGGTCTACGATATAGTTCAGAAAGTGTTGCCATGATACCAGTTCCTAGTAGCGTTCCTAGTAGCGTGTATGGTAAATTACCAAGCAGATCACTTTCAGCTGGTTTTTCCGTTGTCTTTCTCTCCAAGACCTTTAAAAGAGTAGGGTTTTTGGTTGTATTGTCTAGGGCTGAGCTTAGTTTTTGAGTTAATAAAGTGATTTCACCCTGCTGCGCTTCTGATCTTTGACTTTTTGGAATTTGCCACAACGCAACGATTTTGTCCATTTCCTTGTCAAAATTTAGGATTTTTTCAATTTCGTCAATTTGGTTGGAATCTACATTTGGGTATTTTGCTTTAATCAAAGCTCCAACAACTTCTTTGGTACTTATTTTTGCTGCTTTTCCAGATTCTCTTCTCTGATCTGAAAGCTTTTTTATATTTTGAATAAATTGATCTTTAGTAGGTATTCCAGCTGCAACAGCAGGTTTTGTTTCAAAAACCTCATTAATATTAAAATTATTTATTATATTGTTAATTGATAAGTCAACTTCTTTTTCTTGTTGGGCTGAGTTTGGTGTAACCGCAGGGCTAGGAATAGGTTTAGATGCCTCAGCAGGCTTTGCAGCTTTTTTTTGAAGAATATATGCTCCGAGTTTGTCGCTAAGGATAATTTCGTATTCTTTGGAAGTACCATTGCTATTAAAAATTACGCTTGCACTTATAAATTCAGCTCCAGTTTTTACTTGTACTGATCCTTTGTATATATGCACATAAAGATCTTTACTTAAAAGTAATGGGGATCCTCTGAACATAAGTAGGGTTCCTTTGTTGTCAATGAATCGAGAGCTGGTATCATTATCATACATTTTGGCTACTTCATTAACATACGTCGGCTTTGGAGTTACTTCAGCGGTTGGAGTAGCAACTTTTTCTTTTAGATTATAAGTATGATTTTCGTTTAAAATATATAAATCAGCCAGTTTGGTTGCATTAGTAATCTTATTGTTCTCAATATCAAATACTTTTTCACCTTTTTCATTAAGTAGGGTATTATTTTCAGCTTTCCAAGCAAGAGGTATTTTTAAGTAAGTGGTAATACTATAACCAGATTCATATTCCAATATATTATTTTTTTCTCCAGTAAAAATTGTTTTATATTCAACGCCATTGTATTTAAAAGTTTTAGCAGTTTCCCCTTGTTTGTGTATCTCATTTTCTCCACTTTTTGGAGCTTCGCCTGGTTTAGCGTCGCCTTTTGGCTTGTCAGCTTTTGGAGCTTCTCCAGGGGTTGTTTTTGCACCGCTTGGTGTTGCTGGAGAATCAGGTGTAGGTTTTTTTATACTTAGTAATTTATTACCATCTTTATCTTCTATTACAAAATACTTGCCAGTGTGCTTACCAAATTTGTCGGTATATTCAGTAACTTCGCTGCCCACTTCACCCAAAGCTTCTGGTGTTGAAAATTTATATTTTGAATTCCAGTTTGGAAGGTCTGGGATTTTTTTTAGGCTACCGTCAGCTTGTTTTTGATAAGTAAAACCTTCTGGTGCCGTTTCTTCTTTACCACCTTTGTCTTTATCGTCAAAATATGACTTTGTAGTTTCTCCAACTTTTAATTCTGCCCCAGTGCTATAACCAAAATCAGTATTTTTATATTCACCTTTATACGTAATTGAATCAGTGCCTTTAGCTATCAATTGCTCAGTTGGTATAGGTCTCGAACCAGTTTCCACGGCAAAGGCTTTGTTATTGACACTCAAAGAACCCAAAAGTGAAACAGAGGTAAGCAAACTAAAGAAAATAACTTTAACTTGTTTTGGTGATAACTTTAAGCTGTTTTGAACTTGCTCTAACGCTTTGGCAAAATCTGGAGATTTGATTGAGGGTAGATTTTTCTTAATTTCTAGAAGGAGAGCTTGCCCGTTAGATCCTTCCCACTGACCAAAGTTTTCAAAATGCTCCTTTGCCAAAAATGGAAACTGGGAAACAGCCTCTGTAATTTTTTCTTTTGCAGGGTTAATAGTTTCTTTTCTAAAGTTTTTTAGACGATAAGACATTTTGTCAAATAGATTGCCTTTAGTTCCGATATGTTCGTCCAAATTGAAATTTACTTGTTCTTGCGAGTTTGACATAATATGATTATTAAATAAGTTTTTAGATTTGTAACTTGATTATACCACATCGAAAAATTATAGTCAAGGGCTTAAAATCTTTATAAATAAAGGGTTGTTAGTTGATTACAAAATTTTCCTTTACCGCTGCAAACTACTCAATTGAGCAATTATATCTGTCATCGCATTTGGGCTAGAATTGATAAAGACTGTCTTGGTATTGCCATTTTTGTCATTGGTGATTGTTCTCAAGGTGTCGTTGTAGTTGTTTGCCATGACGATATTCATGACTTGCATCGGGGTTGCCCCAGTGGCGTGTTGCATTTCTTGTACACTGTGAGCCAAACCCTTGATGATTGCGTCTCGTTCGGCAGCTAGTCCTTCCCCTTGTAGTCTTCGAGTTTCTTTGAGACCTTCTGCCTCTTTGACAGCGAGAATATACCTGGCTTCGGCTTCGGCAACAGCAGCTTCTTGATTACGCCTTGAACTTATCACCCGGCTCATTGCGTCTGTGATCTCTCTAGGCAAGATAATGTCGCGGACCTGAAATGAGTCTATTGCAAAGCCAAACTCTTCCAGTTTTTTGATCAGGTGTGTAATCAAAAAGTTGGTCATTTCATCTCTACTCTGGATAACTTGCTCGTGAGTCTGGGTTGCTACAAAGGCTCGAACTGTGTTTTCTACAAGTGCTTTGATTGAAGCCGTAGGATTATCAAGAGAATAAGTGGCTTGATAAACTTTGGAATAAATTACTTTGTAGATCAATGTACAGTCAATGCTGATGTTGACCTTGTCATAAGTAATAGCAAGGATACTAAAGTCCAAATTCAAAGTAGAAAGGTTGATCTTGCGGGCAGTATTCTCTACAAAAGGTATTACTATATTGATTCCTGGGTAGATCACACGGCTAAATTTTCCAAAGGTCTCGACTGTGTAGGCAGTTTGTTGTTTGACGATTTTGATAGATACTGACAAAACAGCGATCAGAATTATCAAAAGAATTAGCATTAGAATAAGAAAAGTCATAAAAAATATATTAAAAATAGGTAAATGTCATAATTATACTCAAACTGTATTAATTTTACAAACTAATGAAAATTTATGAGGAAATTGATTATTTGGATTCTCCTTCTTATGGAAGGGGTGGTGCCGTAGGTGACGGGGTAGCATTTTGGAAAGGTGTAAAACGTAAGTTTGAGTTTGAGTGTAATAATGGCTTATAAAATTAATACTGTCAACAAAAAACTACCCATTTTTAGGGTAGGTGGTGTATTTACACGGTCTTTAATTATCTACTTGCTCTACGGCGTTGATTTGGATCTAAATGTTTCTTTCGGATTCGAAGGGATTTTGGGGTGATTTCTAAAATTTCTTCGTTGAATCCAGTATCAGAATCAGAAATGTATTCTAGGCATTTTTCTAGGGTCATATCTGCTGGTGTAGTCAAATTGATGGCATCATCTGAGGATTTGGAGCGGACGTTGGACATTTTTTTGTCTTTACAGGGATTGACCTCCAGATCTTGATCTTTGGCACACCGTCCAATTACCATTCCTTGATAAACTGGTACAGCTGAACCTATAAATAGTGAGCCTCGCTGTTGAATGTTGGCAAGAGAATAACCTGATGAATCGTCTGTTTCTGTACTAATTATACTTCCATGTTGGGTAGAAGCGGTATAATTGGCGAGTGGCTTGTAGGAATCAAAAACATTGTTCATTACCACACTCCCTTTTGTTGCGGTTATCAATAGAGATTTGAGTCCTAGTAATGCACGGGTGGGCATTTTGGCAAAAAAAGTAAATTCGGTACCAGCTTCATTGGGTTCAATGTGTTGAATGTCAGCGGAACGTTTGCCGAGTTCTTGCATTACGACACCTTGATAGACTTGTGGAACGGTAATTTCTACGATTTCGTATGGTTCGTACATTTGTGCATTAGACATAGATATATTAGTTAATTACCAAATCTTCTAGATCTGTGTCAATAATTGTAGGTTTTATGCTAATTGGAGTGGTTGTCATTATTTCATCCACTTGCGCTGAGTAAGCCTGAGTTACTGGAGTTGTTGGTTGATAGACTGGAGCTTCTGCACTATTGTTATAATAACTTTTGTTGTCGCTATAAGTTTTGCCTTTGGTGGATCCTTCTGGCTCGTTAAACATCACCCTTATGATCATGTTGTTGGCTTTACCGACAGCTTTCATAATAGTCTTGATAGCTGTGGACATAGATCCAGATCTACCTATTACTATTCCCATATCTACAGGCGCTACATTGATAGCGAGAAGTACTCCTAGCTCATCAATTGTTCTGATGATTTTGATTTGGTCAGGTTCGGTTACAATATTGTTCAAAATATCGATTAAAATTTGTTCATCTATGGTCATAAAAAATAGTTAATTTGGTTTAAAAGTATTGGTAAAATTTGAAAGTTGATATGCCACTGAGAACTTGTTTCATAATCTATAAATGTACGGGTAAATTTGGTTGCAAAAGAAAAATAGGTTTAATAATTTGACAATGGAATTCAAAACATTTGGGTATTTTAGATTCTGAAAGGTAAAGAGTTGCAAACAAACTTAATTTATTTAGCTTTGGCACGATAAGTTAAGGGTGACAACTACCCTGCTGAATTAGCTGACTACGCTTTGCTTTTTAAATAAAGACATCGCCGATGTAGAAACTTCTGTATTTAGAGCCAAAAGTTCTTTGATTCGTATATCGTTGAGTTTGCATTCTTTCGTGGTTGGATTGTACCAACCAAGGTTTTCCAAGTACATTTTATTGACTGCTCGATATTTTTGAGCCAAGACTACACGGTATTGTTTTGCATGGATTTTACCAAATGGTTTGAATCGGATAATAAGACTTCTCATAATATATATTGGATTTTAGGCTACTTTTCGTGAATAATACTCTACGATATAAGGCATTTTAAATTCTACTGGAAGATCGGTAGATAATGGTTTGTTAAGAATTTTAATAGTATTTTTGGTCGATGCGTCTAGCCAAGCTGGAACAGTGTTTGGAACAGTTAATTTAAAATTTGTCCAAAATGCATTCTTGAGCTTGTTTGCTTTGACAGTTACAACTTCACCAGCTTTGACTGTGTATGAAGGAATATTTGTAGGAACGCCGTTGACGGTAAAGTGACCATGAGCAACCAATTGACGTGCCTGAGCACGAGAATCAGACAACCCAGCCTTAAACACTACATTGTCAAGACGCGATTCTAAAAGAGTGAGAGCAACTGACGCTGTGTCTTCTTTTTTGGTGAATGCTTTTTTGAAAATGTTGGAGAGTTGTTTCTCTTGAATACCGTAAGAATATTTGAGAGTTTGTTTTTCAAGGAGTTGTTTGGAATACTCAGAGGTTTTTTTGAGCCTCTTTGCTCCGTGGACTCCAGGACGAGTATTTGGTTTTTTGGAGAAATCATCTTTTGCAGAATAACTTCTAGATCCTTTTAAAAAAAGGTTTTTACCAACTCGCTTTGAAAGTTTAGTTTTTGGACCTGTATATCTTGCCATATTGTTTTAATTTAGTTTAATTTATACTTGATATTCTTTCGCAAGTTATCGATTCTTGATTGTATTGAGATAGTTTATCTTCTAATTCTAATAAAGTGACTGGAATTCTTGTTAGTGGAGAGTTGTTTTCAATTACGAAATATTCAACTTCTCCATCCAGACCTAGGGTAGATCCAAATTGAAACTGACACCAGCTTTCTTTTGCTTTATCAATTAGATTAAAACCGATTGAATTATAAGTAAAGTGTAATTCACTATCTAGCATTTTAATGGCTTCAGATAAACTGACGATTTGATTTGGAGTATAAATATCTTCTTTGGAATTAAACATGTTAAAATATTAAATTTTTGATTATACTACACTCGTCGTCTTGTTCGGAGGGTTACACCGCCAAAGGCAAATGAAGTCATATCTTTGATAGATTCCACTTGTAATGTAGCGGCTTGGATAGCTCGGATGAATGCGTCTCTACCCATACCTGCGCCTTTGATTTCAACATGGACGCTAGTAGTCCCAACATTTTTGGCAAAAGCAATTACTTCTTCTGTAGCTTTTTGGGCTGCAAATGGTGTAGATTTTTTACTGCCTTTGAACCCAGATTTGCCTGAAGAAGACCATGTTAGGACTTTACCTTCAAGATCCGTCAAGGTAACGATAGAGTTGTTGAAATTGGCTCGAAGGAACAATCTTGCGATAGGATACTTTTGTTTGAGCTTGATTTTTTTGACTTTTGTAGTTGGTTGTTTTTTATTTGCCATAATGGATATATTATAACTGTCATTCTGAATTTATTTCAGAACCTAAAATGTTTTGAGTTTTAAAAACCATCAGACAGGATGTTTCGCTTGTCGTGGCGAGGCTTCGTTCGGGGAACCCGAACCCACTTCTTACTTGCTCAAGATGACAGTTTATTGGAGTTTATTATTTAGCTTTGATTTTGCCTGAACCTCCAGTGAGTCTCTTGTTGCCTCTTACAGTTCTAGAGTTGACTTTAGTGGTTTGACCTCTTACTGGAAGATGCTTGGAGTGGCGATCACCTTTGTAGGATTTGATATCAATAAGATGTTTAATATTAGCTTGTTGCTCTCGACGTAAATCAGTTTCAATAAGAAAATTCTCATCAATTGTGTTTCTAAGTTTGGTTAGAAGTTCTTCGCTGAGATCACTTAGTTTTGAGACTGGATCGATAGACAACATTGCTAATAGCTTTTTGACATTACTTTTACCAATACCTTTGATCGGAGTAAGTGCAAATCTTATTTGTTTTTTTTCGCTAAGGTTTTTGGATGCTATACGAATCATAATGATGTAAATTATTGTTGATTAATGAAATTAAAATGGACTTCTCTTAGTATTTTCTAGCTTTTTTAGCTAACATTCTTCGAGATCTAGAGATTTGACCTCTAGCTTTTAAACGTCCACCTTTCATAGAATCAGTTTTTGGATAAATATATATAATACCTTTTCGCTTGGTTCGAAACTCTTCACGAGATCTTTTACCAATTACTATTCCACGAAATTTGAGAGAGGTTTTGACTTTCATATTGTTATGGGTTTTGTTTTGTTGTAAGGAATTTAGCTACTTAGTAATGTTAAATAAGTTGAATTTGAATAAATTAACAACTACATTGACTTGATTCTAATGAGGGTTAAATTCTAAATGTCTTTGCACTATTGTACCTTTTAAAACTCCAGTCTCAGCGTTAAAGTACATATCTTCTGGGCTTACTTCTATTTTGACAGAATCAGCTCGGATTACTTTGACTTTTGCCTTGACTAATTGAGATTTGAGATGGCAGACGACTATTATCGGAGGAAGAGCTTCACCAGTTTTGGAGGCTCTATCTACTCGTACCTTGAACATTGTCCCAGGGAGAGTTTCGATCACCACACCTTTATCGAAATAGATTTTATCGTCTTTTTCTTTTACGACTCTTTTTTTTCTTCTGTTGTTTTGCACAGGTACAATATTGATTATGGTTGTTATGTCTTTGGAGTTGGCTAATTCCAAATATGTTTAGCATTGATGCAACACCCATATATATTAACATAATAATGCCTTTTTTGTCAAGGTTTATTGCTTTTAATAAGCTATTATTATTTGACAAAGCATTTTGAATAACTAATAATTGACTCATTATGGCATTAGGCAAAACACTCAACAACATTCTTGGAGACTATTTTGGAGAAGACACGGACTTACATTTGACCAAAACACATACAGTTGTAGAGGAAGTACTTCTCGATGAGATCAAAGTCACGGAGTATCAGATGCGGTCTGCCTTTGACCAAAAGTCTATTCAGTCTTTGTCTTGGAGTATTAAAGAAAGCGGTTTGATTCATCCTGTCTTGCTTTTAAAGGAGAAAAAAGGTTATACTTTGATCTCAGGTGAAAGGCGTTTTCGTGCAGTTCAGTTATTAGGACTTAAAACAATTCCAGCAATTGTTAAGCAAATTGATAGTTTGACTAAAGATCAACAAGCAACGTTGACAGCTGTGGAAAATTTGCAACGAGAAGACCTTAGTCCATTAGAGCAAGCCAAAACTTACCAAGTCTTGATGAAAACCAAAAAAATTACTGATATCGAATTGGCTGAGTTTTTTAACTTTTCTATCCAGCATATTCGTAATTACCTAAGGCTTTTGACTACTTCTCCAAAGGTACAACAAGCTCTGCAAGTAAGGCAAGTAAGTGAAGGTCAGGCTAGACTATTGACTACTTTAGATCACGATTTGCAAGATCAAATTTTGAAACAAATCATTGAAAAAGAATTGACAGTCAAAGAGATTATTGAGTTGATCTATAAAATTAAAAACCCAATAGAAAAATCCCAACCTGTCAAGCATAATTTGTCACACTTGATCGTTGGACAAGCTGAAAAAATTGCCAAACAATTTGGCAACTCCAAAGTCAAAATTACTGGTGACGACAACGAAGGTAGGATTGTAATTGCCTGGAAAAATCATTAGGACAGCTGACAGCCGTTACATTTACCTTTGGGTTGAGTTCTTCTAGCTCCCAGCTGATAGGGTTGCCTTGAACATAGTTGCGTATTGCAAATAATTCTTCCTCATTACGGATAATGTGATCGTGAAATGATTTATGCCAAATAGTATTGTATACCCAAACCCCACTCAATTTTGACTAGAACTTAAAATCTGTTAGAATTGTAGGGTATGAATCGAACTGATAACCAAACCCGTAAAGTATTTCAAA
>JAYWFY010000022.1:0-3511 GCA_043778555.1 bacterium | reverse complement strand
GAGGTCAACTCCCGAGGCAAGTTCGCCAGTAGCTGGATGACGGATTATATGAAGGGCAAGCTGGGAGTGGAGGAGAAAGAAGTGGGAGAGGAGAAGTCTAATTCAAAACCTCTGTTGACCAAAGAACAAAAAACAATTCTAAAAAATATCTTGGCAAAATTAAACAAATAAAATGTGTATATGACTGAAATTGAATTGAAAAATCTAATTAAAAACCAAGAATCTCAAACTTTGGAATTCAAAGAATCTACTGGTGAAAAGAGAGAGATTTGTGAGACGATTTGCGCTTTTGCCAATAGTGAAGGTGGTCAAATATTGGTTGGAATAAAAAACGATGGCAGTTTATCAAAAGCTAAAATAACTGAAAAAAGCCAAACTGATATTACTGATTTATTTATTAATTTTAAGCCAAAGATCACAGTTTTAATTTCTTTTGAGATTGTGCCACTTGATACTTTTAGAATTTTGATTATAACCGTCAAAGCGGATTCAAATAATACAAATAGTTATAATAGTTATAAAAACACTTTTTGGAAAAGAGTTGGAGCAAGTACTAAAGACATTACTGAAGAAATTATCAACAAATTCATTGCAGAAACTCCTGACTGGTCTGCACAGGTATGTGAAGGTGCTACGATCGAGGATTTGGATGAAGTAGCTATTCAAGAGGTTAAGCTACAAACTATTAAAAAAGCTGTTGGAAGTAAAAAAGACATCTATGAAAACTGTAAAACAGATATAGAGTTCTTGGATAAAGCTAGGTTGACTATTAATGGGCAAATTACGAACGCAGCCATGGTTTTGATTGGCAAAGAAGAGCGAGCTACTGTTTTTATACAACCTTCTGGTGGACTAGAAATCGTTTGGGCAGATATCTTGACAGGTCAAAAAAGAGAAGGAGGTAAGTTTTTTCCACCATTTGCGTTGAGTGTAGACAAGCTAATCCCCCAAATTAGAATTGCTATGCATAGTTATATGGTTAGAATCGCAGGAACTATAACTAGCAAAAGAGATTTTGTACCGCAATATGATGCTCAAAATATTCGAGAAGCTATAAACAACTGTATTGCGCACCAAGATTATCAATCTGGCAAGAGAATCGTAATGGAGGAGAGATCTGACAAATTACTATTTAGGAATGGTGGTTATTCAAAGTTGACAGATGAACAATATGAACAAATGGTCACTGCTGATTTTACCCCTAATGAATATCGCAATTCTTTTTTGGCAAGAGCTATGGATACTATAGGAATGATAGAAAAGCTGGGGACAGGTCAAAAAAACATCTTCAATTATGCAGTTCAAAACTTTTTGCCACTTCCTGACAGATTCAATAACATCGCAGAAAATAGTTTTACATATATAATTTTTGGAACCAAAATAGATGATAGATTTTCAGAAATACTTCAAGACAAAAAAGATCTGGATATGGGAATGATAATTTTGTTGGATAAGGTACAAAAACTAAGTAACCCTAAGCATGAGTTTTACAAGTTAGACAAACAAAGTAAGAAAAAAGTGTTAACCAAAGAGCAATCAAGTAAGTTAAAAAGTCTTAAATTGATAGAAGGAAGGTATCCTGAAGTGTATTTGTCGTT
This sequence comes from bacterium, assembly GCA_043778555.1. Classification (GTDB taxonomy): domain Bacteria; phylum Patescibacteriota; class JACMRA01; order JACMRA01; family JACMRA01; genus JAYTWQ01. Next base: position 1,913 of record JAYWFY010000022.1, on the reverse strand, counting down.
AGAAATACAGCAATTCTTGAATAATGAAAACAAACATGATGAAGATGAATTAAAGTCTAATTTTAGAAGTATATTTGAAACAACAATTCTGGTTTGGCTGCAAAAACACAAAGATGGCAAAACAAAAAAAGAGATAATGAAATATGCCATTGACAATATACCAATAGCTTCAAAAATGGATCAAGAAAAACCTCAAAAATTAAATTCTGATATCGGAAATTCTTTAACAAAATTAAAAAAAGAAGATTGTATTAAAAATGATGAAAATAAAAATGTTAAGCTCCTTAAATGGTTTTATCTTAAGAGTAGAAAATAGTTTTTAAGAGTAGAATTTAAGAGATAACACTTCAAAAACCTATTATTGATCAGCAAAAACTAACATAACTAATATTTTTTTTAATTAACTTAGCACCCAAATTACAATTTATGCCAACCACCAACCTCCAACTAACCCCTCAAGAAATCCACCTTTTATTAGACCTAGGACTAGACTCTAATTCTCCAACGATAGCAACCCAAATCCAAGAATTAATTGATCCAACTCAAGACACCCTACTTGATCTTTTCCCAGACCATTACCAAAACGATTTAACTCCATCAACACCTTTAGAATTTAGCCCTGATGCTCAAAATGTCTTTGACGCTGGTAGGGAATTGTGGCGGTATTATCACTCGGTCAATGGCGACACGATGGTCGCCGCTACACACAATGTCAATGCTTCACTCTACGATATCCGAGAATATTTTCAGGGTCGCAATGAAGGCGGTAAGATGAACAACAAAAGTGCTGATGAAAAGTATAGCCAGCTCATTACCAATCTCCGAGATGCACTCAAAGTTCTAGGTCTCAAGATCCAGCCCAAAGTCTATGAGTATGGGTTCTTGAAAAGGTGAGAATGTAAAAAAATAAACTTAATAAATATACTACCAATCTATACTACAGATTCATCGCCACCCAAGCCATTTTCCAATCTACATTATGTCCAATCCCAACACCACCAAAATTCTTGAAGGTCTCAATAACAAACAATCAGCAGCTGTCCAGTCGGTGCTAGATTCAACGCTAGTAATAGCAGGGGCTGGCTCTGGTAAAACCGCAGTCTTGGCTCGTCGCGTCGCCTATCTTATCGCACAAGGTGAGATTCCTGGTAGGATACTTTGTCTTACTTTTACCAACAAAGCAGCAGGTGAAATGAACAATCGTGTATCCAAACTCCTCGCTAGTATCGATCACCATTTGCCAAATATTCCACCATGGCATGTTGATCATCTGCAAAAACCCTTGATCTGTACATTTCACTCCTTGGGTGTACGGCTACTGCGTGAGTTTGGCGACAAGATTGATCTCAAAAAAGAGTTTAATATTTTGGATACTGAAGATGCCAAAAAAATTACCCGCAATATCATGAAAGATCTCAACATTGACGTCAAAAAAATGAACCCATCCAACGCCTTATATTTTATATCACAGTGCAAGCAAGAACTACTGACAGCCAAAAATAGCCGCAAATTGCAAAAAGAATTTTTACCCATTTTCCACCAAATTTATGCTCGTTACGAACAAGAACTCAAAAACAACCAGACCGTTGACTTTGACGATTTGATTCTCCAGCCATATTTGATCCTGCGTGACAATGAAGATGTAAAGCTCACGCTTCGAGATCGTTGGTGGCACCTGCTCGTAGACGAATTTCAAGACACAAACCAGTCACAATTTGAACTTATCAAGCTCATTTGCCCACCAGAGATATTATAGGGTGCTAGTAGCTGGAAAGACGGTGTCGGCATTTTTAATGCATATAGTACTAGGGACATATAGAACCTGTTTGCATTTAATTTGGTCTTAACCTACGAAGTATAAGTCGTATTGAACAGAGTTTAATCTTGGCTGTACTTGTCGAAAGTAATCCTTC
>JAYWFY010000021.1:0-3548 GCA_043778555.1 bacterium | reverse complement strand
TAAGAGGCTATTACGATTACGCACTTAGTCTATTTGATAATCTATGCGATGTAGTTAATTCTCACTCAGTGTAAAAGTTGGGTTGGGTTTGGGTATATTATGTTTTAAGGTCGCTCCAAGGAGCGGAAAATATGCCCAAAGAGATTCAGCAAAGTAACAAAAAAAATACCTTTAAGACATTTGGAATTTAGTATTATGGCGGAAGTGGTAGGATTCGAACCCACGGACCTTTCGGCCGCCTGTTTTCAAGACAGGTGCACTCGACCACTATGCGACACTTCCATGGTGTTATTATAATTAAAATATGAATATCTTGTCAAGGGTCTTTACTTCAATTCAATCTCAAAGTGCAGCACCCTAACTTTCTAAAAGTTTACCAAACTTTGTATTGCAGATTAGATTAAGTCAACCTCTGCAAATACTGCATTTTCTTCTATGAATCTCTTGCGAGGCTCTACGTCTGCCCCCATAAGGTCTTCAAATACTCGGTTAGCCACTGCAGCTTCTCCAATAGTTACTTGCCATAGTAGCCTGTGGGCTGGATCCATAGTTGTATCCCAAAGCTGCTCAGGATTCATCTCTCCTAGGCCTTTGTATCGTTGAATAGCTGGCTTTTTAGTTGATTTAGTTTCTGCGGCTTTTTCGGTATTTTCTTCTTTGACGTTCTCAGTATTCTTAATTATTTCTTCTGCAATTTCTTCTTCGCTTTCAATAATTTCATCTATCACAAGGTTACCGAATCCTGCTGCTTTGAGATATTCGGTTTTTTCAAGATCAGAATATACATATTCTACTTTTTTTCCAATCTGAATCCTATAAAGCGGTGGACGAGCCATATAGACATAGCCATCTTCTAGTAATCTTGGCATATATCGATAAAAGAAAGTTAATATTAAAGTGGTGATATGGGCTCCGTCTACATCAGCATCTGTCATCAATACAATTTTGTGATAACGTAATTTGTCAATATCAAACTTGTCACCAATTCCAGTGCCGAAAGCGATTACCATATTTTTGATGCCTTCGTAGTTGAGGATTCTATCAAGGGTTGCTTTTTCGGTATTGAGGACTTTACCTCGTAGTGGCAATATTGCCTGAGTTTTGCGATCGCGTCCCATTTTTGCACTACCTCCAGCAGAGTCTCCTTCTACGATATAAATTTCAGATTTGGCAGGATCTTTTTCTGAGCAATCAGCAAGTTTGCCTGGTAATGCCATACCTTCCAATACCCCTTTTCGCATTACAGCTTCTCGAGCTGCTTTGGATGCTAGCCTTGCTTTGAGTGCTAATTGAGCTTTTTGGACTATAGCCTGAGCAATAGCTGGATTTTCTTCTATGAATGTACCAAATTTGTCTACGAGTATTCTATCTGTGTGAGTCCGAGCGATAGTGGAGCCTAATTTGACTTTTGACTGTGAGGTGAACTGTGGGTCAGCCATTTTGATTGATAAAACTAGTTTTAAGCCTTCCATCAGGTCATCTGGTGTGAATTTTTCTCCTTCTTTTTTGAAGTAATTTTTGGCTGTAGCATATCCGTTGATTATCTTAGTAATGGCAGTTTTGAGACCTGTGACGTGCATTCCCCCTTCTGGATTAGCAACACCATTGGTAAAGGGTAGTATAGTTGTTTTGTAATCCTCGGTGTATGCCATGGCAATCTCAAGGCGAAAATTGTCAGCCTCACCTACAAAGTGCATAATTGGTGAGATCAGTTTTTCTTTGACTGTCATATCTTCTAAATAGGTTTTTATACCCTCTGGAAAACAATAATTGATAATTAGATCTTCAGCTGGGACTTCGTAGTGAATCTGAAAACCTTTGTTGAGGTAGGCTTTGTCTTTGAGATCGTCCAAAATCCACTTGGTATCAAAATCCTTGGTTTCAAAGATTGTGTCATCAATTTCAAAACTTATAATTGTACCAGTGTCTTTCCAACAGGCTATTGACTTCAAATCAGGAAAGCGTATATGCATATCACCCTCTGTCACAGTTTCTAGCTCATTTTTGACTTTGCCCTTGGTAAATGAAATATAGGAAAAAGTACCATTACGCTTGATCCAAACCTGTAAAAGATCCGAGAGAGCGTTAACTACAGAAGCCCCAACACCATGTAAACCCCCAGAATATTGATATGAATTTTGATCAAATTTGCCACCAGCGTGAAGTACCGTCATAATAGTCTCAATTGTAGATTTGCCAGTCTTTGGGTGGATCTCGGTTGGAATACCACGACCATCGTCAGCTACATACATCATACCGTTTACATATTTGACCTTCATTGTAGTTGCATATCCTGCCATTCTTTCGTCTACAGAATTATCCAAAATCTCTCCAAGGCAGCGATGGAGTCCATCTTTACCAGTGTTGCCAATGTACATTCCTGGTCGCTTGCGAACGGCTTCCAGTCCTTCTAGTACGGTAATGTTTGAGGCTTGATAATCAGAGTTTTGCGTATTCGGTTGTGTTGTATTTGTATCATTCATATAGAGTAATAGTGACAGTGTTTGGCGTGTTTGTCAAGGTGTTAAGTTGTACAAAATAGTTATTTGGTATGTAACTAAATTTACATCTCAACCTAGGAATATAAAAATAACGGCATATACATGAAACACAACCAATTGACAGAGATTTAAAATTTAAAGTGTATTTTGAAACCCCGCCTATCGTTACTAATATACTCATTTCTCTAACGATACCTAGCTCTAATCTACTCATAATTCTAGACCCTTAAACAAGTTTAAGATGACAACCCACTTTATTTATTCTTGGATAGTTGGTGTAACGGGTATATATTTTACTAAACCTGCCTACAATTAATGTCAAACTAAAAAATACAACCTCAATGTGGGTTGTTTTCTAATTTGGGTGCGGATAATAGTTTTAGCTTAAGTTTTCCGGCATTGACAACCAAAGATAGACTGACATACAATTAAAAGTATGAACTGTCCAAAATGTCAATCAAATAAATCAACTAAAAATGAAATATCAAGAGAGGGAACAAAAATATTGTTGCTCAGACTGTAAATTTAACTTTACAAAGCGAACAGACCTAACCAAAATTCATCCAGTTACAAAACCTCCTGAAGCTAAAAAACTAGCTCATATACTTTATCTCAAAGGTAATAGTTTTAGAGACATAGCCAACATTATTAGATAATCTCTTGATATAGAAGTAACCTATGCATCCATAATGAAGTAGATAAAGAAAGGGATCTCAAATAAAAGAGAGTAAAGTAATAGAATCTCAAATTCAAGATAAAATTAACAGCCAAGTAGAGATAGATGAAATGTTGGAACCGCGGGCGTCGTCTGAACAGAGTCCAGATTGATATCCCTTATTTGTGGCACTACGTTCAAAATAAAAGTCAAAAATGTTGGATTTGGCTAGCTATTTGTAAAGTTATTAAGCTAATATTGGTTTTGCTAAAGGAGGTAGAGATCAAAAAACTGGTAAAAAAATGCTTGATAATATTTCAAAATTTACACCAAATGACACAACCTGTTATACAGATTATTGGGAACTGCCCACAAAGTTTATACCTCCAAAC
>JAYWFY010000020.1:0-3550 GCA_043778555.1 bacterium | reverse complement strand
CTAGATCGTACAGACCTGAGGTTGGGGATATTCCTGTGGCGGTCATAGTTGCAAAACCGTTATCTTTGATTGCGGTTGTTATTGTGTCACACACGCTTTCTGTAGTGCTTGGCGTCATACAGTTTTGGAATGATCCTGGGATATATGTGAATCCAGCAGGGAGTGAGTCTTTGACTTGGGCGTTGGTTGCCGCGAATGAACCTGTGTTGTCGTATTTTAATCTTACACGAACATTAGCTCCAGGTGTGACATTGATATTCTCTGATTCTGTACATGTGCCCGTAGTTGTAGTACAGTATTTTTTGTCAATAGTAATAGTACTAGCTCCCGAAAGGGTAGAACCTCCAGCTACAGCTGCCGCACTAGCAATTTTGTCTGTATTTTGGTTAAGTTGATTAAAAACATTGGTAGCCAAACTTCCAGTTGTAACAGTAGCAAATAAAATAGACACAACCAACAATAATTTGGATATTTTTTCTAGCACATTATATTGATTGTTTATTTTTTTGTAGATCATATTATTGTATTTATTTTTAGGTTTATTTGCTATTCTCAGCGTTATACATTAGTTTTTTGTTTTTAGATTGAATGTACAAATATCCAAAACTTACCAAAATACTCAACAAAATTACTATCGAAAAAGTTGACAATCCACCAGTTCGTACTGATTCTAGCTTGTCTACAGTATTTTGTAGTTTGTTCTTAACTCCACAATTATCGGTGATAAAAGCTTTGTATTCACCCTCAGCTCGACCTCCATCTTTGTCAACTGCATAAAAGACAACTCGGTAGTTACCCTCTAGTACTTTATTGGTCACAGCTGAGATTGGGAGATAAAAATCACCGTTGGCATTAAGCTTGAGCTTGAAGGAATAAGCTAGATCACTAGTAGAATTGGATTTATACAAATCGTAATATACGTTGTCTACGCCAAACTTGGTATGGTCAGGCACATTGCCATAACTACCATTGCCGCAAATATATGGATCTGTGATTTTGACCTGGGATTTAAAAGTTGAATTAGATGTCGCGATTAAATTTTGGTTGGTTGCTGTAATTGTGTTTTGATTACTTATGGCTAACGGTTGTTGGTTGTTGGTGTTTTGTGCATTGATGGCTGGCGTAGTCAGACCAGTCTGTGAAGGAGAAGTACTTGGAATAGGTGGGGTGGTTATCGATATACTTCCACCATTGCCATTGCTAGCTACTACGCAAGAATTTGTTGAGTTTGAAACGTTTGTACAACTAGAAGTTGAGCTTGCTGCTGAAGATACGCTACTTGCTAGGGCGTTTGAGCTAGAGGTTGTCACGACACTTCCGCTTCTGCAGTCGCCACTCACATTTATGACTTGTTGAATCAATGGTATGTTGTTTTCAATTGTATAAAATTGGTTTTTGACCATAGTGATAGCACTGGACCCAGCTGCATTTGCCACTTTTGCGAAAGAAACCTTGCCAAACAACTCAGGCGTAGTCGTACTCATAAATAAGCCAGCGGAGCCAGGTGTAAGAGGGTCTCCAGAATAAGCTAGGCTCATAGTAAATGTATTTGAGTTTGGTGTGGACGCAGTATTAAGTGTGCCAGCGACTTCTTGCCACTTGATTGGCGTATAGCCATTGAGGCCTGTTGCAGTATTGCCGTATTGACCTTTTTCCAAAAAAGTACTTGGAGTAGGTGTCAAAACACTGGGATCAAACTTGAACCAATTGGAAACTTGACTAAGGCGAAATGGTCCAGGAGTTGCTTTGACACAGACAGATAATTCTATGGCATTGCCAGTGTCTTTAGTTCCGATTACCAAGTCTCCCGTATTTGCTCCTGCAGCTGTAGCAGTTTTTAATTTTTCTAGATTGTTTGAGTTACCAAAATTACCTAAGAAACTCAAAACTAGTACTGGTACAAGAAATAAAGCTAAAGCAGACGCAAAAATAACGTTTATTTTGGTTATTTTAATTGGTTGGCTGGTTGATGAGAAAGACATAATATATTGTTTATTTTTTGTTATTTTTGTTTTAAATATTTGATTTTGTTTACATCTTGAGAGTGATTTCTTGAGTTTTGGATAATTTGTAGAATCTAATCAAAGAAGCAATTGTAATTACTAATAATATAAACTGTAGAATTTGTAATCCACCAGTACGAACTGTAGAATTGGATAAGTTATTGGTTTTGATAGTTGCACAGTTTGCTGCAATTTGGGCAGGATATTCTCCTTGGGCTTTGTTGCCTTCACTGTCATATGCATAAAACACTATTCTGTAGTTTCCGTCGGCGATGTCGTTGGTAGATTTGGAAATTGGTAAGTAAAAATCACCATTCTCATTCATTCTAAGCTTGTAATTGTAAGAAGAGGTAGTAGCACCATTTTTGTAAAATTCATAATAAACATAATCTACACCGTTTTGTTTTGGATTGAAAACATTGCCGTATGCTCCATCGCCACAAACATATGGATCGGTTATGTGAAGCTTGGATTTGAAAACACCGTTTTGTTTATTGGTTGAAGCTACTGGCGCTGGGTTAGTAGACTGTATGTTGTTTTGGTTGGTTGTAGGGTTTGCATTGCTAGGATTGCTTTGTTGAGGAGTTGTGGGGTTTGCTGTAGAACACGACGCTGCACAAATTACTATTACTCCGCCGCCGCTACCGCTACCTCCATTGTTTACGGTCCCAACGCTTGAGGAGGTTGAGGAAATTGAAGAAACTAAAAGGCTAGAACTTGAAACTAAAGAACTAGAGGCATTGGAGGTACTTGCTCCTCTGCAGTCTCCAGTCAGATTGGAAACTGTCTGTACTATAGGGGTCGTGGTATTTTCGGTAGAATAAAAAATATTTTTGGCAAGAGTAATGGAAGAAGAAGCGGTTGATCCAGTTATTTTAGCAAAGGAAACTCTTCCAATCAATTCTGGTGTAGCGCTACTCATCAACAAACCAGCTTGACCAGCAGAAACTTCGTCACCAGAAAAAGCTAAATTCATAGTGTATTTGTCAAGGTTTCCAGACAGCGATCCGGCTACTTGGTTCCATTTTAGTTGACCGTAGCCATCAGTTCCGTTGTATTTACCTTTTTCGAGAAAAGAGCCTGCGGTGGGAGTCAGTGCTGTTGTGTCGTACTGAAACCATGTAGAAAGATTGGTAAGATGAATCGGACCGGGTGTAGCTTGTACACAAACTGAAAGCTCGATAGCACTGCCTGTATCTTTTGTTCCTATTATAAGATTACCAGTGTTTGCTCCAGCAGCCTGAGCTGACTTGTCATAAATATCACTATTTTGTTTAATGCTGATTGTCGATATCAACAATAAAGCGGTAACCAAGCAAACCACTCCAGACAAAATTCTATCTATTTTTGAAACTTGTGTTTGTTTAAAATTTGTGTTTGTGGACATTTTTATTTTTATTATTGTATTTGTTTTTTTGTAGATAAGAGCTTTTAGGTTCTTTTATTTTTACTTTTTAAGTATATCATAGCTTTTTTATTTTTGCAAATTTACAATCTTCAATTAGATTCCAGAGTAGCGTTTGTTGTGAATTGATTTCCGCTTCAAC
>JAYWFY010000019.1:0-3643 GCA_043778555.1 bacterium | reverse complement strand
CTTTCATACTGATAATATTTACACATTTTGTTGATTATTACAACTGTTTTAAGAAGCTCTTTTTTTAGAAGAGAATTCTGTGTATATTATACTGGGATTTTGTAACAAAGCACTCATACTTTACTCAATCAACCCAAACCTAATTGTAGCAATTTTTTATATCCCGCATTGATGTCTAAGGTGGTTGGTGATAATAGAGGCAATTTCAAATTTACGCTTATCAAGATAATTATTATTGGTCATATGCAATGTATTCAAGATTATTTCTCTAGGTTCAATCTCAGGATGTCTTATAGCTGTGAGCCCTGTGTTCATATATGTATTAAATATTGGAGAAGTTACAAATGATGCAAAATAAGATCTTTTGAGCTGAGTATCGGTAATTTGATCAAACATATTGTCTAGTTTTTTAAGGAATTTTTGCAAGTTAACGTCTTCTTGCTGCTCTGTACCATTGATAAAATGAGACTTGTCAAGCATTCCGAGCTGTGCCAAATCATAAAATTGATCAGTGTTGAGGAGTTGACTTATGTTGGCTATCGCAAATGGTGTTGGTACTGGACCTCCAAGAGCTGTGGGGGTGGTCAAAATGCTAGGTGAAACTATTTTTTGAGGTTTGGGCGGGTTGATAAACTGGCTAATCCTCCCAAAGAATCCAGTATTTTGTTTGGCTTCAATTGGAAATTTGATTTTGATTAATTCCACCATTGACCTAAGTGCAGTGATATCTTCAGTGTCGAGTGTGTTTTTGAGTTTTAGCTTTTCTAGTGGATTGAGCTTGATCAGCGTATGACTAAGATAAAGTTTATCTTCTTGATTAAGTGTAAAGCAAGACTGAATTATTGTCTTTATTTGATTGTCAAACATATTGTAGAGTATTTTGAAGATAATATTATTATAACATTAACTATTGATGTTGGCAATTTTGAAACCTTTTTGTATTGTAGTTTTGTTGTTAATTGTTTCATCGTTGAAATTAAGGACTGGGTTGTTGAGACCTGGTTGACCGCAAAATAAAATATTTTGATAGTTTCCAGCCCCAACTTCTAGCTCCAACTCACTACTAGCTATTCCTTTATCAAAATTGTCATATATGTATAATCCTACGACTTGACTGCCGTCTGGTTGTAGATAAGAAAACCCTTGATCGTTATTTTGTAGAGAGAGGTCAAAACTTGAATTGATTATCGCTTGAATCTCGGGTGGAGTATAGTAATTGGTTTGATTTTCTGTTTCTAGCTGTTGTATATAATAGTCTCTCAAAAAAGGAACTTTGAGTTTGTTATTGCTATTAATATTCTTTATTTTCCAATCTAGTGGAATTTGAAACCCCACAAATACAATTCCATCTCTATTATAACCTCTTTGCAGTGAGTCAAATCTATCTACAGGCAAAGTCTGAGTCCATTTTATTTTTAGACTATTATTATCTTTTTTAATATCAAAACTTGTTGAAGATATAAGGTTTCGCTTGTCGCCACTTAGGTTTATAATCAAAGGTGAAATGATTTGGCTATCACTAACGTTTTGACAAGTATCAGATCCTGCCATACCAGTGGTTTGCCATAGTTTTTGTATTTTATCACTACGAAACCAAGTATAAATATTGCGAGCTTGTAGAGATTCTTGAGTATAGCTGATTAAGTCTACAAGAGCTTGGCCTCTGAGGATTTCTGGTAATTGTCTTATAATCAAGCTAAAGATAGATGTAATTTGTTTTTTTGGATTGTTAATATCTTCAATTTCTAGGGCGGTTATTTGTTCAATTTTTTTTAATATTTGATCTTTGGGAACTTTTTGCTGACTTATCATTAGCTCAAAGTCTTTTGGTAGATAGCCCAATAAATAATCTGGTGAGATGAGGACTACATCATCAATGTTATAGCCATTTTCAGTTTTGGCAAATTCACGCTCCAACAATCTAGCAGTGTCAGGAAAACAAGGAAACACATTACTATTACGAATTCCGTGAGGATCAGTTTTGCCTTCAAAAAATCCATAATACCAAAAAGCAGGGTGGGAAATGATATTAGACTTAGCTCCTTTGTCAAAAAAATATATAGATTGGCTTTGCCCAATTTTGAGTTGGCCTCTACTTATATCAATGGGTATATACGAGCCCATAAAACCACCTGTTGGTCTGGCTTCACCCGTATTTTGATTAAAAATTACAATTTTTTGGGATTGGTAATGTCCCAATATTGTCAAAATAATATCCTGCTTTTGCCCTAGAATGTCCAATATATCTACAAAATTATTGATTGTTTGCAATGTGTCTTTGACTTGAATATTGCCAAACATATTATAGATCCAAAAACCAAGTAACTCAGACCTAGTTTGACTGATTAAAATTTTAGATTTGGCAAAGAATAGCTCAACGTCTTGTGTAAAATATTTTTGTTGTGGCAAGGTACTTTCAAAGCCCCCTATACCAAATTCGTAGCTTTTGAATGGATAAAGGATATCAAGCCATCGTGAAGCCAATATTTTAACCTTTGAAATGTCAGATTTTACAATCGCCCCAAATATAGGATTGTTGGTAATTGGCTCCAGGTCACTGATCAATCTGTCTTCTATTTCGCTAAGGGCGAAGAACTGATCTTGATTATTTTTGCCAATTATTAATTTTATTTTTTCTAAAAGTGAGGATTTGTTTGCCTCTATGTTGCCAATGCTTTGTTTGAGATTGAGAAAAGTATAGTTACTCAAGACTCCCAAGGTTAAGGCTACAATCAAAATTTTTAGCCAGTTACGCTTTATTAAGTACTGTAAAGGTTGCCATTTTTGTTTTATGCTATCTCGATAATAATAGTAATAAAATACAAAGCGAGTTTCTACTTTTATTAGCAAAATTTCGTACCAGTGAGTATTGGTACTAGAATATGGCTGCGGTTTAAAATTATTTTTTTGCATTTACTATAAGATAATAGTGAGATAAGTTGGCTTCAATGTCAATAAAATATTTCATGTTCAACTTTAAATGTGCGTAACTAAAATAAATATGGTAAACTGATAGCTGGAAGATATTTCTAAACAATATCAAAATACAATATCAAAAATCTAATTATGTTACTAACTCACCTTTCGCAGGAAACTAAAACTTTCAATTCTTTGATTTCAGATTTTAGGAGCTGGAGTTCTTTAAAAGCTAGTTGGTTCGCTTTGATATAGATTTGCGCTTTTAGATCAAAATGGTTTTTAAGTGTTTTTGTAGTTGTGGAGGTGATTGATTTTAGATTGTTTTTGAATTGTGTAAATTTGGTAATTACTTCTAGTTTGAAGTATGAGTAGATAGTGCTAAAAAAATGATTTGATTGCGTGATTTGATTTTTGGTTGGTGATCTTGTTAAACCTAAAAGTGACTTTAAAGATTTGTGATATTCTGTCGTGGCAAGGCTTTGACTTGGGGAACCCAAGTCCCACTTCTCACTCTCAATTTTCCATCGTTTGTGATAGAGCTGTGTGATTATGTTTTTGAAATTTTCTTTAATTTCTTTTTCTTTGTTTTCATCTTTTTTTTCTTTGTCAATTGAATCTAACAAACTGTCAAGTACCCATTTTCCTAGACACTCAATTCCATTCTCATTTTGTTAGACATTTTAGTCTAAATTTAGAAGGGTAGTTTTTGATTGTGGTGTGGATT
>JAYWFY010000018.1:0-3692 GCA_043778555.1 bacterium | reverse complement strand
GAAGGTGGTTATAGTACTACGGTAGGAAAAAAAGATGTGCTGGAAAGAGAAATTGGATTTTTTGCGTGTCTCAAGTCTATGAACGAGCATAGGTTGATTCATCTGGCTATAGCACTTTCAGATCTACCTGAGTATGATTACGTAGCTTTTAGTACTTGGTATTTTGAAATGGATATAGATTTTGGTGGTGGTCCCGTGCATTATCAGAGCAACCAAGCTGATGTGTCTTATTGGAAAGATGCAAAAATAGCTCATGAGAGATTCTTTAACCCAACTACCATTGGCTCTTCATCTTTGTAACTCAGCAAAGAGTAGCAGTTTTTATTCTAAAGGTGCTAGAAAATAATCTCAGAGTGTATATACTATTATACGAAGTAAAAAGTTTGATTAAAATAATAAATCTAATTTATCTGTGGATAACTTTTTTGCCAAAACCGAAAATATTTGTAAAACTGTAGACAGAATTTTGAGAAAATAAATATGCCCTTATTCACCCGCCCTGACACAACCACTACAACCAAATTACCGTTATTTATTACTCCTGTTCGGGCTGGTTTCCCATCTCCTGCTGAGGAATATTCGGATACTAAACTGGATCTTAACAGACATTTGATAGGTAATCCAAATTCAACTTTCTTTGTCGCTATTACAGGTGATTCTATGATGGATGTAGACATTCAGTCTGGGGATATTGCTATTGTTGATCGAAGTTTAGAAGCTAAAAGTGGAGATATCATCCTGGCTGTTGTTGATGGAGATTTTACTATCAAAAGGCTAGAAAAAACTGATTCAAAATTTGTCAATGGAGTAAGGATAGGGCCAAAGATTAGATTGATACCTGAAAATAGTAACTTTGATCCGATTGAGATTACTGAAAATGTGGTGTTTCAGGTCTGGGGTGTGGTCACTTATACCATTCATAAGGCAAAGTAGGGTATTTGACATTTATTTACAAACCACTTATTTAATTCATTCTATAATGTTAGCCCTGATAGACTGTAACAACTTTTATGCCTCGTGTGAACGGGTTTTTAATCCATCGCTCGAAGGTAAGCCGATCGTGGTTTTGTCTAACAATGATGGGTGTATTGTGGCTCGCAGCAACGAAGCCAAAGAGCTTGGTATTAATATGGCTCAGCCGTTCTTTAAGATTGAAAAGGTGCTCAAAGCAAACAATGTAGCTGTGTTTAGCTCAAATTATGCACTATATGGGGATATGTCGGCTCGAGTGATGAATATTCTAGGGGAATACACAGACAGTATGGAGATATACTCTATTGATGAAGCCTTCCTAGAACTCCCAGATTGGTCTGGGCGAGAACTTTATGAAATGGGAATCGAGTTAAAAGCTCGGATAAAGCGTGAGACTGGCATCCCTGTATCGATAGGCTTTGCAAGAACTAAGACTCTCTGTAAAGTTGCAAATGAGCTAGCTAAGAGTGAGCAAAAACTAGCAGATCGAGACGGTTTTGTTTCTAAGTTTGGTGGAGTGCTGGTGTTTGGTGACGAGCTTAAAATTGGTCACGATGGAGAAGCTTTCAAGCAGCCTAGAGATATCGATTTTTTTCTAAAGGTGCTACCCGTCGGTGATGTTTGGGGGGTTGGTAGAAGGTACGCTAAAAAGCTAAATGGCTACAATATCAAGACAGCATATCAGCTAAAGATATGCAATTTAGAGTGGATTCAAAAACAAACCAACTCATTAGGATTACAAATGGTCAAAGAACTGAGAGGCCAAAGGTGTTTCGAACTGGACAGTAACCCAGTAGCCAAAAAAACCATTGTATCGAGTCGCTCCTTTGGAGAACCAGTAACTGGACTAATCGAAATGAAACAAGCCCTTGCAACGCATGCAACACGGCTAGGAGAGAAACTCAGAAAGCAAGGTTCGCTAGCTAGCCACTTGTCAATCTTTATCATGACAAACCGATTTTCAACTAACAGAGAATCAAGCTACTTCAAAACCGAATCAATAACCATTGAACCAACCAACTATACTCCTGCCTTGATCCAAGCAACAACCAAACTCATCGATCAAATATGGAGACAGGAAGATTATCCAGGAGTCAAAACCGTACTTGGAAAGGCGATTGAGCGGTTTAGATTCAAGTACAAAAAATGTGGTGTTTACGTCTTTGGATTGCTACCAGTCGAGGCGGATCAGAGTAGTCAAGGTCTATTTAGCGACTCAAAAAAACAAGCTAAGTCAAGATCCAAAACAAGGCTGATGGAAAAATTTGACATACTGAATAACCGATATGGTCGATATACAGTCAAGATGGGAGCGCTTGGAAACAATCAAAAATGGCTCATGAAATCTAATCAAAGATCAAGTAGGTATACAACTGAGTGGGGTGAGATACTCAAGGTTGACTAGGTGTAATAAAAAATATCATAAGTTAATTGTTATAAAATACTATATTAAATATAATAGATATATGAACAAAACCAAATTTCTCAAAAAAATCCCATGGAAGAAAGAGGCTGGGGCTGAGGTTGTTCACGCTTTGCCACTTGATTTTGAGACGGCGATCACTAACGATGAATTCTTACAAAAAGTTTGGTCTGAGATTAGCCCACTAGCTCGCAACGAATGGATATGCTGGGTAACTAGTGCAAAAAAAGCTGAAACTCGAGAACATAGAATAATTGTTGGACTCTCCAAAATGCATGATGGAATGCGTCGTCCTTGTTGCTGGGCAGGTTGTCCTCATCGCTAAGATTTTTAATACTCACTATATGACTTTTTTACTTTCTTGTTTATTTTACTCTTTCATCGGCTGTCTCACAGGTTTTTTTGCCCATATTTTCAACGGTTTGATCCAGTCTAAAATTCACTTTGACTTAGAATTCATAATTAAGACAACTCGTAATTTTATTAAGATTATTGTGATCATGTCTTTGGCGACCTTAGCTACAGCCTTACTTATACTAGGAATCCCAAGCAGTTTTTTGACTTATATCGGAACGGACACAACATTTTTCCACCAGTTGCTATTTTACCTATTTTCATTCGCCGCTTTTGACTTTGGTCTCAAGAATTAAGTTATTTACTATTCATGCCTCGTACCAAAAAGTCACCAACCAAAGATACTCCAGTTAATGTACTTTGGAATCTGTCTGAAATCACAGCTGGCTGGCTAATCGATGATGGTATCAATACCTATGGCGATCTAGTAAAATCTGATCTGATTGAAGTTTGGCTGAGTCTCAAAAAACAACACAAACAAGTAACCAAGCTAATGTACTACGCATTGTGGGGTGCTGTCAATGACTGCCACTGGAACAAAATCCCTCAAGAAGAAAAGGATAAACTGCCAAAATAATTTTTATGACCAAATATATTCAAACTAAAATCATCAAAATATGTAATGACAAAATAGCCAAATCAGGAGCTGGAGTTGGGCTTTCCTTTTATGCTTTTTTTGAGAACAAGAACACAGACCCAGAGCTATTACTTGAAATTGCGACTTGGTGGATAATGAAACATAAGTTTGACCATTTTGAAAAAGCTGTTAAGATTAAAGAAATTGTGGAAAGGCTGTAAATAAATAATTCTTTCCCTACAAAACAACAATCCTCCAAAGTAAAGTATGATCGACATCAACCTCAAAGAAATCAAAAAGAAAAAAGAAACCATAGAAAA
Source organism: bacterium (assembly GCA_043778555.1). Taxonomy (GTDB): domain Bacteria; phylum Patescibacteriota; class JACMRA01; order JACMRA01; family JACMRA01; genus JAYTWQ01. Next base: position 46 of record JAYWFY010000018.1, on the reverse strand, counting down.
AACCCGAAAGAACTTAAAAAAAGAGTTTGTGGGAATCGACCAAATC
>JAYWFY010000017.1:0-32196 GCA_043778555.1 bacterium | reverse complement strand
TTGGACATCGTCAAAAAAGCAAAGTCAGGGTTTTGGTCATTGTAATCTAGGATTTGTCCTTCTAATAGCTTGAGGAACAAGATACGATTGATCCAAGTGATGACCACTTCTAGCCCAGTTTCAAAGTCATTGGCACGGAGTAGCACATTCTCTAGCAGTGACCCTGTTTGTCGACTAGTAGTTGGTAATTGGATGATTTTGGTGATGCCGCCTTGGGTTTTTTCTTCCAGTCCCATAATGTACAGCAATTCGGAATAGAATCCTTGATTGAGGCTATTGATATTGACTAGGGATTTTTTGAGCAGATATTGCGGAGCTAGAACTCTAGGCATGTACTCACTGTCCCAGTCTAGAATCACGGCTTTATTTTTGAGAATATCCAAATTGCGCACTATGGCTGGCTGGGAGATATTGGTGTAAAATTGGTCAGTTCTGTCGTAGATCAACCCTCCTTTGCTGTACTCCCCAAAGTGCTTTTGCAAAATCTTGTCTCCACCAAAAATATCTTCAAAATCCACAGCATCCCAAATCAAAAAACTGCGTCCATTACTGATGATAATGTGCTTGATTGACTTGTTGTCGATAGTTTCTTGGAGGTAGTAAAACAGTGCTTGCTGGGTAGCTTTGACATTGAGGTTGTCGATGCTCGGCATGTCTTTTTTTTCCTTGAGCCGTTTCCATTCTATGATCACCTCCACATCTCCGAACTCATTGAATATGGCGTTGTCCTGCCTGCCTTTGGTGTTGATATCGTACCCAAAAGTATCCTTGAGATAGTCATTAAAAATCTTTTTTTGGTGTTCTTCGGATTCGCCCTTGGTGTCAGCGTCTAGGATTTTTTGCTTGTAGGCGCTCCAGCTGGCGGTCATTGCGTCCGTGATTTCTACCTTATTGATACGGTGCTGGGAGATATTACTGGGCGTGGTCATAGATCGATTGTAATTGGATACTCTCCAAAATGTCAAGATAGATTTGTGACTAACATTGTAGACAGGGTGGACGCCGCTACTAATTTGGGTATTCGCTACCACTTAATCGGATTAAATACTTTGAAGGTAGCTATTATACTCAAACCCAAGCTTACTTTTATACCTTTCCAAAATACTACCCCGTCACCTATGGTGCCACCCCTTCCAAAGAAGGGGAATTTTACACCAAGCAAATGTAAAAGTTGGTAGAAGTTTAACTATATAGCCTCACTATCACTTTAGCTTTACGATCCATTTGTGATTACCAAGATCGACAAATAATTTGGTACGATAACGTTCAAAAATCAAATAAACCAAAATTGAAATTGGTACCGTGATAGCAAAAATTAGATACAAATCCAGCAAAGATCGACTTCCGTCTTGAAGTCCAAAAGTCTTGGTGTAGTCTGATAATAATTGGGGCAACATAATTTTGGATTAATACTTGGTTAGACAGGCTAATTGTCTTCTTCTTTGAGATTTGGCTCAATTGCAGTGGCTATTACATTTTCAGGTTTATTTGTGTCCTCAGAAGTCTGAGGTGTAGGTTGTGGGGGTTTTTGGTTGCAGAGTTTTCCCCTTGTCAACCAGCGGTGAGTGGCTTGCAATTGTCCATTTTTCCAGCCCAAGATCGAAGTCTGCAGTGTCACCACTCTTTGATCTGGGTACTCCTTATAGGCTGTAGCAATGTCAGCCTCCTCGATTTTTAAGGCCTCAAAGACACAAAATTTGAGTTCTCGTCCATATCGATCATAAATCAAAAAATCTTCCCCTACTTCTGTCTTGGATTCTAGTGGCTTGAATATAGTATTGTAGTCACTTTTGACACTTCCAAAATTGGAGGAGTGACCGACTATATAGCTATTGCCAATGTCTCCGGGCTGGACTGTGTATCCCAAATGAACGATTCCATTTTTGAGTTTTTGCTGGATTGGAGCTTCGATTGGATTTTGATCTATGATTTCCCCGTTAAAATTAAAGCCGCCTTCTGCTCTAGTTTGAAAAAGATCTTTAAAATCACCATATTGAATCGGAGCTTGAACTCGATATTTGGGATAAGACATATAGCTGGTTTTGACTCCCTGTTCTGGTTTTTTGACTATTTCTTCAAGGGGTTGGCGAGGTTTACCACCGTTGTCTGAGCCTTTAATATACTGCTGGTAAAGCGCAGAATTGGTAAAGTACTTGCCAATATCGCTGTTGTCATCAGCAAAAGCACTGATTTTACCATCTACTATTACCACACTATTTTTGACGTCAGGTACAAATTTTTCCTCTTTTTTTTCTTCAGGTGAGCTGGAATTTTCAATAGTTTTGGGTTTGTCAGTTTTGGCCAAGGTTTTGGAACCTATCTGTGAAGTGATTTTGGTCACCTGATCAGCCAACAATTCTGATTTGACCACTCGATATCCTGCATCAACTGGTATATTGTCCTTGGTATTGGAGTCAGCGGCAAACAGCAACGCTGGCAAAAGTAAAATCACAATTATGGCGTATAACCTATAGCGAAGCTTCCAAAGATGCAAAAATAGATTGGTTTTTCTGTATTTGGGAGGAGTTTTGGTCTTCATTTGGTCGAGTTTTGATAAAAATTAATAGAAGATGATCAATACTCATAATTATATCATAGCTAGCCATTATTGACAAATCCAAGCCTCTAGACTTTAATTAAAAACTATGTCCAGTATTTTTACAAAAATCATCAACCGCGATATTCCAGCTTATATTGTGTATGAAGACGACAATGTCTTGGCTTTTTTGGACATTTTACCAATGCAACTTGGGCACACTTTATTGGTCTCCAAAGTTGAAGTTGACAACTGGCTAGAAATAACATTAGAAAATTATTTGGCTATGCAATCAGTTGCCCAAAATATAGGCAGGGCAATTTTCAAATCTACTGAAGATACACCAAATTTTGAAAGAATCGGACAATTGGTTGATGGTCGAATGGTGCCTCATTTTCATTTGCATTTAATTCCGTTGTACCAAGGTCAAGAAATAACTCATAACGAAAAAAAACGTAAAAGTTTTACGGTTACACAAATGCAAGAAATACAAACCAAAATAATCAATAATCTAGCCACAATCTAAGTATAATTTTGAATAAAAATAAAAATGAATATCAGCTCAAAATCAAAAAAATTCTTTGTCGGTTTTAACTGGAAAATGAACCCAAACACACTGAGTCAAGCGCAAGAACTATTCCAGATCTACGACAATCTGAATTTTGATCAGCTTCGTTTCTTGCCAGTGGTTTTTGTACCAAGTCTCTACCTCTCAACAGTTCAAGACATCAAGTCAAGTCCAATCGGTGTAGGTTCTCAAGATATTTCAGCTCATAGTTCTGGTGCTTTTACAGGTCAGATCAGCGGACAAATGCTTGGCTCTCTTGGAGTCGGATACACATTGATCAACCATAGCGAAACTCACCGAGAACATCAGCCATGCTGTCGTAATATTGCCAAAATGTGCGAACAAGCCTTGCAAAATCAAATTATTCCTATTGTGTGTGTGAGTTTTGGAGATTTGGGTAGTGCAAAACAAGATCTGGAAACCCAATTGCAGCATATTTTTGACATAGAGTTAATCGCTCAAATCAACAAAAGCTCAGAAGTTTTTTATATCGCTTTGGAGCCCATTTTGAACATCGGCTCTGGAAAGGCTCTAGGCTGTAGAGATATTGATAAACATCTTTTGATAATCAAAAACTTTGTGGAGCAATTAAGCCAATCGAGACTAGACCAAAACACCAATTACGGCTTGCTGTACGGCGGTAGTGTCAACGCTGATAATATCCTAGAAATTGGTAACTGCAAGCTAGTAGATGGCTTCCTACTAGGCGGAGCTAGTATCATTCCCGACCAAATCACAAAAATCTACAAAGTTCTAACACAAAAGTGACCATCGCGTCGGCACACTACAAAAAGGCGAGAGTAAAGTAATAGTAGAACTATCCACTTGACACTTTGACGACACGGTAGCCGCCGCTACATTCAAACCAAAAAAATACCATTAGCTCAAAAACCTTACCGCCAAAGCAAATCCAACCCTTGACAAAATCTTAGATATAAAGCTAAGCTATAAATAGTTAGGACAAAATCTTAGCTATCCCATCACTTATTCGGAGAATCTTGATGTTTAAAGCAACTTTCTTGTCAGTACTTTTATTAGTGGCGTCAGCAGTACAAGTCAAAGCGGAAACCGACCTCGGCTACGGAGTAAAAATGGTTGGAACTTATGTCTGTTTAGATACAGATAATACAATTTCAATTGGAGACTTTCATATTGAAGAAATCACTTATTTTAAGTGCGAAATAACAGCTGAAACGCTAAAAAGTGGAAATTATAATCCTCAAGGAGTTTCAAAACTCCCCAATGGTAACTTTTTACTAAATCGTTACAGCAGTGGAAAAATTAAAGAGTTAAAAGCTAAAAAAGGTTACCGGAGGTTTTTTGGAGATTAGGGTATTAAGGTGTAGTTCTGACTAAAATAGTAAGCACTTCAAATTTTTATGAGACTTTATGTTTTGTTAATTTTTGGGGTGCTACTTTTATGCTCCTTTCTCCACTATCTGCTTAAGCTGGTGGCTACTTTTTTATTAAGATATATAGTAAAATTGCCAGATGAGCAAAAACAAAAAAAGTACATTTATTTGAAAAAGTTAAAGATAATTTTGACCTTTATAAAACTTTTTAAACTTCCTCTACCCAGCGTTCGCAGTCAATAGCGGCTTTACAACCTTCACCAGCTGCTGTGATGGCTTGACGATAAACCTGATCTTCCACATCACCAGCCACAAAGATACCAGGAATTTTGGACATGTTTTGATATTTGGAAAGAAGGTTTGGCTTGGAGAGATAGCCTGAGTCGGTGGTTGGTAGCTTTGCTTTGACAAATGAAGTATTGGGAATATGACCAATAGCCACAAAAACACCGTCAATTTTCATATCGGTTCGCTCTTTGGTAATAGTATCTTCAAGCACGACTCCATCTACTTTGTCTTCACCAATAAATGCTACAACCTGTTTAAACTCTATAAAGTTGATCTTTGGGTTGGCTTTGGCTCGGTCAAGCATGATTTTGGAGGCTCGATATCGGTCAGAACGATGTACAAGATTAACCTTGGCGAACTTAGTCAAAAAATTGGCTTCTTCCATTGCACTATCACCGCCACCGACAATAATAATTTCTTTGTTGCGATAAAAAAATCCATCGCAAGTGGCGCAGCTATGATAACCCTTGCCGACGTACTTTTCCTCCCCTTTAATACCGATATACTTGGCACTAGCTCCACTGGCTATTATCACACTGTCAAACTCTCGTGTCTCACCAGGCAATTCTAAAACAAATCTTGGTTTGCTATTGTTAGCTACAAACCTAGTCAAAAGCTCCGCAACAGCAGACATACTAGGCTGGAGATAATCAGTCATTTGGATTTGGTTCAAGTCGTGGTGATAGATTCCGTTGACTGTGTATAGCGAAGCAATTGGGAAATGAACGTCTTTTTGGTTGACTTTGTTGGTCATCACAATGGGTCGTTTGGCTGAAGCATAGTCAAAATCCTTACCATTCCAAATTCCATAGACATCGACAAAATACCCCTTCAAGCTACCTCCATATTTGGTTGCTAATTCTGAGTAATACTTAATCATTTTGTCATATTTCATTTCTGGCTGGTCGTGAAGCTCTACCCCTGCTTTGCCTTGTACCAGCTGTTTTGGTTGTTCTGAGTCCAAAACTCCTTCAAAATACAAACCTGTATCAAGTGACATAGATGGTACTTGGAAAGCGTCATAAAAGGCTTTGGCTTTGATCTTGGCATTCTCGATTTCGTCGGCTCCATTTTCAACAACTACCAGCTCGGTACTTTTGAGGTTGGTCAAGTCGTGATTGGCTTTTAATAGTAGCTCAGAAGTCGTGATAATAGTAACATTGGGGACCGTTACAAATTGCTTGAGGCGTTCTACCTTGGATGGATTGTGGGTGGCAAACAAAATCTTGATGGGGGCATATTCCACTTCTAAATTGCGGATTTCGTCTCGGACCATTTTGGCACCAAACCGCTCGGCTTGTTTTTGCATATTCTCCATCAATTGTCCACCATCAATACCATCCACAAAGCCAGGAAAGTTTTCTATTTCTGTAGTCGTGGTCAACTGTCCACCGGGCTGCATACCCATAAATACGGTAGTGTCAAGGTTTGCCCTCGAAGTGTAAATGGCAGCGGTGAGTCCTGATGGTCCAGAGCCGATGATGGCTATTTTTGGGGTGTGGTTCTCGTTCATAATTTGGTTAGAAAAGTTAAGTTATAGCTGTTTATATAAAAACTTAATTCAACATTAAGCGGGCTGTCGTCCTGAACTAATTTTAAGATCTAAAAATATAAGTCTTAGAGAGTTGTTTTTTATAATTTATAAATTAATTAAGGCTCAAAATTCTGGAATTTGTCAATTGTATTTGCCATCTTTGACAAAGTGTGATATGATTAAAACAAATATCAAAAAACAAGTATTATAAAACAAATATTATAAATGATTAAAACTCCAAACGAAAAAACCCAACTTTTGACTCAGAATAGCGAAGTTTCTGTTGATACTAAACTGCTAATATCTGAAATTACACTTACCGATTATTTGGGTAAAACTTTACAAAGTATTCAAGATTTGCGGCAGTTTCAAAACCCTGACAAAGCTTTTGTTAATGACCAACGTTCTGACCCAGAAACTTTGGATACAGACCATGATGACAGAACTAAGTACAAAAATCTAAGCAATGAGACGCTAGGTTTGCTAGCAATTGCCAATGAACTTTTTGACGACGGTGCAAAAAAAAAATTCTTGAGAGAAACTTTGTCTGATCATATGATTCCAGAAAATGTCAAAGCTGAATTTTTTTGGGCAATGACAGCTCATCGAGACGTAAAAAGTGGAAATGATGATGAAGACTTGATCAATCCTATTGCAAATTTTAGCGGCAATATAATAAATCAACTGGTTACAAGAAAGGAAGGAAACGAAGCAAATGAAGCAAATGAAGCAAATGAAGTAGAGCCAACTTTAGAAATTACTTATTCCGATTTTGACGCTAGGTTTGAAAAATATAAAAATCTTGATTTCCAAAACCCAAAAGATTATGACAGTTTGATTGCAACAATTCAAAGCCCACACAACGTCATTGATGATTTTGAAAGAAAAATGTACACTAGTTTGTTGGGAGACAAAAAGCAACTTTTAATTGAGTCAATAGTTAAAAGAGCAAAAAATGAACAGGACAAAAAAAACTATATCCTACAAAAGATTGAAGTGATAAATAGTAATTTTGTAACAGAAATGAAAGCTATTGAAATTAAAATAAATAATATACTTGACATTAAAAATCTCTCAGCTAGACAAAAAGATCAATTGATTCTGGAAGCATTGGCTGAATTCAAACCCGCATTTGAGCGAACTCCCACATATCTAACAGTTGTACAGTCCAATAAAAGACTATCCGAGCAGCTAAATATCTATTTAGGAATGTCAAACGTTAATCCAGATGTAATCAAAACTCTTAGTACAGCACAGCAAATGCTTAGCCAAACCTTGGCAAATTACGACAATCCAGAAAAATTGGTACAAGCTTTAAAAACTAAATTAGCAAGTATTAAATATGCTAAAAGAAACAGAGGTAGAGGAAATAATATATCCATAAATTTAATACCAAATTCTCAAGAAGCTACTCAAAGAATCGAAGCTAGAAAAAAAGTTGCAAGTCAAAAAGTTGCCGAAATGTTAGCCAAACAAGAATACAGCTATTCTCAAGTAGAAGAGACATTTAATAGTTCTTTACTAAGTAGGTTGGTGGAAAGTATTAATCCAGAAAGTACTTATGAAACAAACTCAGAAGCTCTAAAGCAAGTAATAATAAACTTCAAAGACAGTAAGATTTTTCAAATTACCCAAAAAACCTATAGTAAAAAAACTGCTCAAGAGTTTTTGAAGAGATATATTAATCAATTCACCAAGGAGCAATATCCTCAAATCATCAAAAGCCACAAACAATATAGCAATACCAAATTAACAATTAACAAATTTGAATTTAAAGGGTTGATGCCAAATGATATAGTTGGAGTTTTGAACACTCCAGTCAAAACAATCTTTGACTCACTGATTGCTAGGGTTAATAGAGTTGCAGATTTATTTGGCAAAAAATAAAATAAACTGTCTTGACAAATATCTATTAATCAAGCTATAATTCGGTATTATGTTAAATACTGAGCTAGAAATACTTGCTTTTTGGAGGGAACAAAAAATCTTTGAAAAATCTCTTACCAATCGTAAAAACTCCCCGACTTATTCATTTTTTGATGGACCGCCGTTTGCCACTGGTTTGCCTCACTGGGGTCATATAATGGTTTCGCAAATCAAAGATACTGTCTTGAGATATCAAACTCAAAAAGGTTTTTATGTTCCGCGAAGATGGGGCTGGGACTGCCACGGAGCACCGATTGAAGTTCTTGTAGAAAAAGAAATGCAGATCCGAGACAAGCGACAAATCGAATCTGAGATAGGAATAGAAGCCTTTAACGCTAATTGTAGATCCAAGATAATGATGTATGATGGGGAATGGAGAAAATCTATAGAAAGAATAGGACGCTGGGTAGATATGGATGACCAATATCGAACAATGGATAACGAATTTATTGAGTCCACTTGGTGGGGGCTTGGACAGCTTTGGAATAAAGGTTTGATCTACAAAGACTTTCGGATAAGTATGTATTCACCATCGGTGGGAGTACCCCTCACCCACACCGACGTAGCTATGGAAGTCAAATACGACAACGAAACTCTAGAGACTCCAGTGGTAAGATTCACTGCCAACCCTGAGTCAATCAATGTTTTGAGTATGAAAATATTAAAGCAACTGGAAGGAAGTTACAGCGAAATGTTTAAACTCAAGAATGAATTACAATCTAGAGCCTATAATCTTGCCAATCCTGGTATCAAAAAAGCTACCAAAGAAGAAATATTACGCAATGGCTTTGTAGATTTTGATCCGCTCAAATGGGAAAATTTTAGGACTACTGAGGAGGCGACCAAAGAGATTATTGACGAAATCCAGCCGCAACTCCGCACAATTAACGAAAACCTAGAGACATTAACCAAAATCAAAAATCATCTCTCCCAATCCACAAAAGGTGTATATCCTGTCAATTTTTTGGCATGGACAACGACACCTTGGACATTACCAGGAAACTCAGCTCTTGCAGTGGGGTCGGAATTGGAATATTCTATGTTTTTTGTACCCAATAGTAATGAAATTGTAATTATTGCTGAAAAACTAGCCATCAAAATTTTGTCTCATAACATCCATGAATCAATCAAATCCAAAGTCAATTCTGCAGATTACGATGATAGTGGGGAGTTTTTAAGCAGCGTTGGCTCAGACATTCAAAAATTGGCAACTTTTGTAGGTGATGATTTGGTTGGGATTGAATACAAACCATTGTTCAACAACCCCCAAATCGACAATCCTTACAATTCAAACAAAAAAGAAAATGCCTACAAAGTTTATACTGCCGATTTTATCACTGACGAAGACGGTACAGGCATAGCCCACCAGTGTCCTAGCTACGGTGAAGAAGATTTTATTTTTGGCAAAAAGTATAACATTCCCTTTTTTAAAACCCTTAATGACAGTGGAGAATTACTCAGTGACTTAGATCAAAGTCTCAAATCTGCGTTTGGCAAAAAATTTTCTTCTGTCAATCCGTTTATTCTAGACATTCTCAAAGGACAGGACAAAATCTTTACGGCTTACAACTATACCCACCGAGTGCCAATCTACGATCGAGATAATAAAAAAGTTTATTATAACGCTCAAGAGGGCTGGTATATTGCCGAAACCAAACTCACTCAAAGATCAATCGAGCTTAACAATCAAATCAATTGGCATCCAGAATCATTAAAGTACGGACGCTTTCAAAAAGGATTGGAAACAGCTCCGGATTGGTGTATTAGTCGTAACAGATACTGGGGCAGTCCACTTCCAATTTGGCAAAATATAGACAAAACCAAAACTGTTTTTGTTGACTCTCTAGAAAAACTTACCAAGCTAGCAATTAATCCAATTTATAAACTCATCAACGATCGCAATCTTGATCCGCTACTATATGAATCAGGTCAAACTGTGATAATGACAGATGCCAATTTTAAACCACCACTAGGAATTAACGCCATTCAATACCGCTCCAAAAATATTTCTGATATAGACAAAATCAAAAATTTGGACATCGCTAGCTTTAACCCAGTTGCACAAAAAATATTGGAAGAAGTCATTGAGCTGTTTGGTAAGTACAAAAATGTGCAACTATTTCTCGATGATGAAAGTCGCAGACTTTGGACTACTTGGATCTTGACTTTGCACCCCAATTCCAAAAAAATCAACGATATTTTCTATTTTTATAAAGCAGTCAAAATGGGAACTTTGGATTGGGAAGGTTTTGGTAATATCAAGATTTTGGATTTACACCGTCCTTTTATTGACGAAATCATACTCCGCAACGAGGGGACCAATAGAGTAGAAGATGTCTTGACTAGAATCCCAGAGGTACTAGATTGCTGGGTAGAATCTGGATCAATGCCCCACGCGTCAATACACTATCCATTTGAAAATAAAAAAAATGCAACTTCAATTGCCAACCCTAAAAAACCTTTGAATAACTCTCAATCTTTGACTGAATCTAACGAAGTACTCAACAACAAGGATTTGGAAAAAATGCAAAGTGCTGACTGGATTTGTGAATCTCAAGACCAAACACGTGGCTGGTTTCGTGCTCTACACGTTTTGTCCACAGGTATATTCAACAAACCAGCATTTCAATCAATCAATTGTAACGGTCTGATAATGGCTAGCGACGGGCAAAAAATGTCCAAATCCAAAAATAATTATGCCGACCCAAATTTAATTTTAGAAAAGTATGGAGCTGATGCTGTTCGTATTTATATGCTTTCTTCTCCTGTAGTCAACGCTGAAAGTTTGAATTTTAGCGAGAGATCCCTTGAGACTATTTTTCGTGAAACTACACTTCTAATTACCAATTCGCTTCAATATATCAATTTTGTATTTGCCAGCCATAGCCGAGTCGGTAATATCAAATATACTCATCCGCTCAATCAATGGTGGCAAGCCAAGACTTATCAATTTGTATCAGAATTTCAAGGATTTATGGATGCCAAAAATATTGCTGATGCTGGTCGGATGGTAATTCCTTATATTGATGATTTTTCCACTTGGTATATTCGTAGATCAAAAGATATTTTGGACAATTTTGGTGATGAAACCGCAGATTGTCTAATGCAGACTATGACACTTTTTACTCAGACTGTAGCCTGTATTCAGCCATTTAATGCAGAAAAGGTATGGTCAAATATTCGTAAAACTGATGACCCAGAATCCGTCCACCTCTGTGATTTGCCAAAAATAATAGAACTAACCCAAAAGCAGACTGAAATTATGGCAACAATGCAGACACTCCGAGAGCAAATTGGTCACATTCACGCCGAGCGTAAAGCCCAAAATATACGAGTACGACAGCCTCTTTATTCAGATCTTTCTAGGCTTCAAATCGATTCCAATTTTAAATCTATTATATTCAAAGAATGCAACCTGCTCGCTAGAGATTTGTCCAAGACAGAGGGTGAAACGTATATCAACCAAACCAAAGTTGGAACTATTAAAATTGATTTAGTTGTTAGCGATGAACTCGCAAATATGGGTTTTGCAAGAGATTTTGAGAGAGGAATTCAGGATTATCGCAAAAAACAAGGTTATAAACCCAACCAAAATGTAATGCTAAGAGTAAAGATAGACAGCGTAAAAGATCAAGATATATTTGAAAAAACAATGATAATTGTGGACTGGGAAAAATTATGTGTAAATATCAAATGGCTTCCTGAGCTTGATCGTGAAACCCAAAAAACTATTGTAGTTAAAGGTTTTGTAGCTTTGAGTGTAGAGTAAAATACTCATATTTCAGCTTTTGAGCTACTTCAAAGTTTTACCCCCGTCAACTTATAGCTGTCACCTATTCTAAAGAAGGGTAATTTTAAAAACTTTTCAGCTTTAAAACCTAATTTAATACCAATTCCTCCAAAAACCTAAACTTAATTTTGTAGGCTGCCATCCTTAACATATTTCAGGATCTAAAAAACTAACACAATAACACTTCTTAATCATAACTTATTTTATGTATATTCTCACACAACTATCAACTTTCTTCAAACTAGTTTTTGGTACAATTAAAAAACCTTTTGTATGGATTTGGAATCTTAAGGCTCTTAGCTGGCTGAGAAGTATTTTTGCATGGATATGGAAAGTTTTAGTTCCTTTATTGCTCTTAGGTTTGCTGATCATTCCTATTTTTTTGACATATTTTCCAAAACCAACCTCTCCCAATTTACTCAATGTCCCAAAACCACTTACCAAAACTGATGTTACCAAAAAAATCTCCGTTCAAGCCACAGTGCAAAATAGCCTAACATATGAATTACCTGCATTTCAAGATGCTACGGTCAAAGAGCTATTGGTTAATCAAGGTGACTCTGTGGCTGAAGGGCAAGTTTTGGCTAGATTAGAATTTGTATCTGAAAATAAAGTACGAGCTACATCGGTAGAAAACCAGATCCGCAGCTACCAAAACGATATTATCAACAATAACCAAGCTCTCTCTGACTTGCAAAGTGTCAATGGAGCAAACTCCAACCAGATGAACGTCGCCAAATCCAATAGAAACGCAGAATTAAACGAATTAAACCAAAAAAAAACTGACAAAATTAAAGAGCTTGCTGACAAAAAAATTAAATATCAAGCGGAAAAAGACAGTTTTGACAGGCAAATAAAAGAATTAGAAAATTTTAAAGATGCTATAGATGCAGTCAAGCAATACCAAGACAAAATTGACGGGTATAGATTGCAACTGGCTGGATATGAGAATAGTAACCAAAACGCCCAGCTCCAAACTCAACAAAACTCAGCAATTACCCAATCAAATACTGCTCAAACTACACTTACCAACGCTCAAAATACAAAAAATACTTCCTGTAATGTCACTCCACTAGTTCAAAGTCTTTGTGATAGTGCAACAACTCAATTAAACAACGCTCAAGAGGCCTACTATACTTCTAACAACAATATTTCCAATCTTAACAATCAAATCAATAACAACAATAACAACAACAGTATTAATCGTAATTTTTTGATTAACCAAATCAACGAATACCAAAATAGAATCAACTCACTAGGCAACTCAAGGCTATACGAACCCACCAAAGCCACAGATTTACCAATAACAGAAACTGCTAAAACTTCACGGTTGCAGCAGATAGTTTCTGACATTAGAGCCGATTCCAATTTACGCAAAGCTAGTATCAAAGCTATAGACGACAACGTAGAACTAGTTCCAATCAATGAACAAATTCTTGCCAAGCAAAAGGTTATAGATGAGCTAGTCACTTCTCAAAATCTGACTGCCAAAACTATGAACCAAACAGCCTCAAACATTCAACAAAGAAATACAACCACCCAAACTAGCCTCTATAACAGCAACAATTTGCTTCAAGATACAATTGAGGATATTCAAAAACAAGAAAAAAACCGTACGATAGTCGCCAAAAAAGATGGTTTGGTCGGTAAGATTAATGTCAAACAAGGGTTGCAAGCCAATGCCAGAGAAAGTGTTTTTAGTATGATTAGTCAGAATTATCAACTTGTCTTCAGTGTATCGGCTGATAATCGAGCCCAGATAAGAACCGAGCTCAAGGTCATCGCTGACAAATTTCCCGAACTAGACAGCATCAAAGTGACTGAAACCAACAGTGTGCCTGACAGTCTATTGGCTGGAACAACCAACACTACTACAAACTATACAATCAGAGCAGACTTACCAAAATCCGACAAATACACATATATACAAGGTGCAACTGCCAACATAGATCTTATCATTGACAACCGAAAAGATGTTTCAGCTATACCAACTACAGCTATTTCCAACAAAACGGTATACGTGGGGACTGGAATCGTACAAAGTGGCAGCGAAGGTGAACAGAGCAGAAGAGATAAACCCTTGATTAGTTTTGGTTCTAATGGAATGCCAAATATTAATATTCCTGGATTGAGTAATGGTCGTGGACAAAGTGGAAATGGAGGAGCAAATCGTGGACAAGGTGGAAACTATAGTCAACAAAACCAAGCTATAGCAAGCTCTACTTCTTCCAACGACACAGCCAACAGTTCACAAACCAATAAATTACCAATTACAAAATTCAATGAAATAAAACTTGTTACAATAGAAACGGGACTGGACGACGGAAAGAATACAGAGGTCAAATCTGGACTCAGTGAAGGAGATTATATTTTCTCAATTTTCCCAAAATCTGATGCTGAAAAAAAACAACTAGAGACGGAGTATCTTATCAAAAAATAGATAAAACTGTAAAATTTTGCAATAAGAAAAATTTTAGGAATAGAAATACCCGTTAAGATTGGCTACTACAAGTGAACAAAATGTACTCAAGGAATTTTAAATAACAACTTAGTCTAAATAGGAATCTCAAAGTGATTTGATTACTTCTCAAGACTATTCTCTCCTCCAAGTTTGGTTAATTCTAAGTTTAAAGACTGAATTTGGGATTGGATTTGTTTTATTTTGGTTTGTTTGGAATTGTCTTTACCCTCCTTACGAACATGTGGAAAAGTCACGCACTCACGGATATGTTTGCCAAGGAGAAAGCTCACCAACCGCTCACTGGTCCCAAATCCAGACATCGGTGGCATGCCGTATTCCATAGCTTTGACATAAGTTTCATCCATAAACTGAGCTTCATCGTTGCCAGCATCTCGAGCTTTTTGTTGAGCTTCAAATCGTCCAAATTGATCAACGGGGTCGTTGAGCTCTGAAAATGCTTTACCTAGTTCGGCTGTTCCAGCTACAATCTGCCAGCGTTGAGTAAGTTCTGGGTTTTTGGGATCACGTTTGGCTAGTGGCTCCAATTCGACTGGTGGTAGAATTAAAAAGAAAGGATCACGAGTATTGACGCGAGCTTTTTTCCAAAGTTTGTCCAATAGAGTTCCCATGCCCATTTCTGGTTTGAGCTCAAGATCAAATTGTTTTCCCATTTCACATAGCTCTATAGCAGTTTTGTTTTCAGTGTCAATTTTGCCGTTACTAAAATACCTTACAGCTTCAAAGTAAGGAATTAATGGCCAGCCATCTTTGTCGTCAAGCATCATCCAGCCCTTTTCACGAGCTATTTTTGAACTACACCAGTTGCCCCAGTTGATTTTGTTGCCATAATAATCGGTTTGAATTTCACTGTTTAGTAGTTCTTTCACAACCCTCTGATAAACCCTCTTGGTAAAAGCTCCCGCCCAGAGATAATCTGTATAGGCACAATACCACTCAATCTGCGTATATTCTTGCAAATGCTGAGGACTAGAGCCTTCGTTACGGAAAATCCGACCAATTTCATATACTTTTTCAAAACCTCCAGCAACCAATTTTTTGAGTGGTAATTCTAGTGAGATTCGCAAATACATTTCTTGGTCAAGCTCGTTATAAAAAGTAGTAAAAGGTTTTGCTTCTGCACCTCCTGGAGTACTTTCAAAAATAGGACATTCCACCTCAGTGAACCCTTCAGTCTCCATTTCTTCACGCCAAATTGACCAATATTTGGCTTTTGCTCTCACTATATCTCTGACAGAATTTCCTTTTTCATCTATAGTATTGTTTTTAAAATCTGCAACTCGATCAAGATATCTACTTTCAGTATTCTCATATTCCATAGTACCAGGAAACGGACGCAAAGATTTGGTCAGTACTGTAAAATGATTAGCAAAAAGAGAAGGTTCCCCGCTATTGCTATAGTCAAGCTTTCCTGTCACTTGGATATAATCACTCTCATCAACCAAGGTTTTAAAATTTTCAAAATTCATCAAAACTGGGGTATTTTTATCCAAAGCAAATTCAACCAAAGCCAAAATCATTTTGGAGCCTTTTTCAGGTTGATAGTAGCCTTTTTGAATATTTTCAAGGATAGATTCGATTTGTGGATAAAGTCCATTATTTTTGGACCAATCAAGAAGTTCGGCAGATAGAAATTTTTGTGTAAGCATAGGTAATTTGAATAAATTGACTAGAGTTTGAGTGTATTAATCTCAATAATGATTTAGCTAATACTTTTGGTCAAGCTAAGAGATTTGGATATTATCATCAATCCATTCCATCCAATATCTCAATAGATGCGCCAAGACTGTTGAGTCTGTCGGCTATTTCTTGATAACCCCTCTTTATACTATAGACATTTCTCAGCGTACTGACTCCAACAGCGGCAAGCATTCCCAAAAGTATCAACATAGATGGACGAAGGGCGGGCGGGCAGATCATTTGTGTAGAAATAAAGTTAGTTTTACCTTCTACAAAAACTCTATGAGGATCAGCCAAAATTACTTTTGCTCCTAGCCTTTTGAGCTCAGTAAAATAAATAGCCCTGTCTTCATACGTCCAGTCGTGGATGAGAGTTGTACCTTTGGCTTGAGTAGCAATCAACGCAAAAAAAGGTAGATTATCAATATTCATACCTGGAAAAGGCTGGGCTGTAATTTTATCTTCCAATGCTACGAGGTTGGATGGGTAGATAGTTATGTCAGCTAGATGAGTAAATCCGTTCTCCGAGTTATATGTTTTGGAAATTTTGTATTTGAGTCCCATTTTGTTCAGCTTGATTAGCTCTATGCCCAAAAAATCTATAGGGCAGCGAGTGACCGTGATCTGGGAGTTGGTTACTATTCCAGCCGTCAAAAAAGTCATTGCTTCAATTGGATCTTCACTGTTGTGGTATTCGATATCTTTGTTGATTTTACCCAAGCCCTGAACAGTGATAACATGACCATTTTGTTCTATTTGCACCCCAAGCACTCGTAAAAAACCTATCACATCCATAACCATATAGTTGGTGCTTGCAAAGCGAACCGTAGTTTTACCTGGAAGTCCAGCGGCAGCAATCAGTATATTTTCAGTGGCAGTATCACCAGCTTCGTACATAGTTATATCGGCTACTTTTAGATTTTTGGAGTTGATATAATAATCATTATTCTTGATTTTAATTTTGACACCAAGATTTTCTAGTGCATAGAGATGAGGGGATATAGTACGCTTGCCTAGTTTGCAACCTTGATTGTTTGGCAAAATGAAACTATCGTGAGAATGAATTAACGCCCCCA
Organism: bacterium; assembly: GCA_043778555.1. Taxonomy (GTDB): domain Bacteria; phylum Patescibacteriota; class JACMRA01; order JACMRA01; family JACMRA01; genus JAYTWQ01. The sequence goes on along the minus strand of JAYWFY010000017.1, from coordinate 14,967 downwards.
TAAACATCAAAATAGATCGTGTAGCGTTGGCAGATTTGGCGTTGATATTCTCTAAATCAAATGACTTGGGGTTGCGCAGTTCCAACCTATCTCCATCTCGTTTGATATCAACACCAATACTTTCCATCACTTCTAGTATACGTAAAACTTCTTCAATATAGGGAATGCCATACAATATAGTTTTACCTTTATTCAATAGCGAGGCACAAAGTAGGCCCATCGCTCCATTTTTGGATTTGTTGGTTGCTATCGAGCCAGATAGAGTTTTCCCCCCTATAATTTTAAAGTTGATCGAGCTATCGGCCAGTTTTATAATACGCTGATTGAGGGCAGAAGAGATTTTGTCTAATGTTTCAGTTGTAAAGTTTTGCTCTCCAGATTCCATCCTAGCAACAGCGGATTGTGATGTATCAAGCAACTTAGCCAAATCCTCTTGTGAGAGATTTTTTTTTTCACGAAGAGATCTTATGAATTGCCCAATTTTGAGCTTGTCGTTGTGAATATTATCCATTCTCAGATTATCTCATATATGATATACTATTGTCAACAGTTTAAAATACCGCCTAAAATACAACATACTTTAAATTGAATCATACCCTACAATTGAGTTTTTAGAAAGCCAGAGTGTTGCACTTTGAGATTGAATGTCGGATCACTTGATTGACAAATTAAACAAAATATTGTGTGATTGAAGCATGCTTGTAACCCACCATGAAAGACAATTAGTATTAACTAACTATGAAAGACCCTTATATGCTGGAAGTGAAATTAACACTATCGGTGCTATAAATTTGATCATTGCTTTAAGTCATTTTTCAGATGCTCTTAGATCAAACTCAGTTGATACAAACTCAAACAGTGTAAAAAATGCAGTGTATTGCATTGAAACTGAAGTTGGTAGACAATTAGTCGCTAGTACCATCCCTCTCAACGATTTGCATAATCGAGTATTACAAAGAATGAAAAAACCAGAAAATCAAATTAACGACCATCTTGAAGAAGTTTCTATAATAGCCACAACTGGTATTCCTACAAGCGTAAAATTAATCGCTAGTCTTATGACTACAAAAAAATTTCCAGATACCCAAACTTTTTTGGATGAAAATCCTGAGCTAAATAGACTTGGACGATATGGTGCGGCAACTGTAGAAAATGTTTCACAAGAATTGGACGAATTCAGAATAGGTGTAAAATCTTTACTCTGCAACGATGTTAGAATTAATCTTAAAGAAGTGAGACAGGGGGTTATAGGTCCAAAAAAATAATTAAAAGGTTTTGAAATCAGGTTTTGAAATAAAATTACTGCCGCATAATGGGCAGTTTCTATAATTAATTAATTTTGTATGACAATCTAAAATATAATTTGGGTTATGAATGCTATTTTAGTTTCTTCATATTGATTTGTTGATTAAGCTTTGGAATATCTTGAAGATTCTCTCATTTCTCTGTCATTTTCTTGCTTAGTTTCAATTTGAGACTGAATAACCTGAGCTTTTTCTAGTGTCAACAATGTCAAATATAATTTTTGAGATGAGTTATCAATAGACAAGATTGTAAAGTCATAACTTTGACCTGGTTTGATAATTTCATTAATCTTCGTTGGTGATTCAATGTTGGACTCAGAAAGCTGAGAAATATGACAAAGTCCTTGGATGTTTTTGTCACTGACAATTATTGCACCGTATGGAGTAATTTTACTAACGTTTCCATTGAATTTATCTCCAATATTTGCTCCTTTAACAAATTTAATCCAAGGATCTTCAGTGGTTTGCTTGATCGAAAGATTTATTCGGCTGTCCTTGTCGATATCAACAATTTTGGCAGTTACTTTTTCTCCTACACGGTGTTCTTTGTTTGGATTTTCTACTTTTTTCCAAGAGATTTCAGAAATATGAACGAGACCTTCTAGCTCCTCATCAAACCTCACAAACAAGCCAAAGTCAACAACTCCAACGATGCTACCCTCGATAACATCGCCTATTTTATATTTTTCAAGTTTTGCAGAAGAGTTTTCATCAGACACAGCTTTTTCTGATGCAATTACTGAATCATTTTCTGGGCTAATATTAACAAGTTTAACATTAAAAGTCTGTCCAACATATTTTTTCATTTTATTTGTCAGCGATTTTTCTTCTACACCGGTAGATTTGATTGCGTGAGCCGGTGACAGCAGCGACGCTGGCAAAAATCCATCAATTCCATAGACTTTGATTAAAAATCCACCACGGTTGGCATCTCGAATTTTGCAAGGTACTGTAGACTTGGACTCAAAAGCTGCGTTGATTTCTGCCCAAATTTTGTCACGGCCAATTGCTCGGAAAGATAGCTCAATATAACCTTGTTCATTATCTAGCTCGATGACGACTGCTTCGATGGTTTCGCTCATTTTGAGCTTAGCAAGATATTCTTCATTATATAATTCTTTTCCTCTGACCATTCCTAGTCCGATATTTGGGATAGATAAAATGACTTGGTTCTTTGCTAGAACGATGATTTCGCCACTTACTTTGTCGCCCACCTTTAATATTGTTGGGTCGGTAATAGTGCTTAACAATGTATTCATTGTTGGGTTATTTGCGTTAGACATACGATCTAATACTGATTGAAATCAGCTTTTTTGTCAAGAGTTTTTTATCTCTTGTGTTATTCTGTTGTATTGATTTGCTTAGTCGCTACATATTCCAATAATCTTACTAAAGTATTGCTATAACCCCATTCATTGTCATACCATGCCACTAGTTTTACAAATGTAGAATTAAGCATAACACTAGCCTTGGAGTCAAAAATACAAGCATTAGGATTACCAATAAAATCTGTAGAAACTAAATCTTGGTCACAATATTCCATTACGTTCTTCATTTCACTTTCACTAGCATTTTTGATAACCTGACAGATTGATTGCATTGAAGTTGCCTTTGATAGTTTAACTGTAAAATCAACGACAGACACATCCAAAGTTGGCACTCGAAAAGCCATTCCAGTGAGCTTACCTACTAGCTTAGGAATCACTTTGGTTACAGCTTTGGCGGCACCTGTAGATGACGGAATGATGTTGTTACTAGCTGCTCTTCCTCCACGCCAGTCTTTGGCAGATGGACCATCTACAGTTTTTTGAGTAGCAGTTGTAGAGTGTACAGTAGTCATCAAGCCTTCCACTATCCCAAAATTGTCATTGATAATCTTGGCAAGCGGTGCTAGACAGTTGGTGGTGCAAGACGCATTAGATATAATATTGTCAAACTTATTGTTGTAATCATCTTCGTTGACACCCATTACAAACATTGGTGCGTCTGTAGAAGGAGCAGAAATTATTACTTTTTTGGCTCCAGCATCGAGATGGGCTTGGCATTTTTCCAAAGTGGTAAATAATCCAGTACATTCTATGATATACTCAGCCCCAACTTGGTTCCATAATAGCTGTGAAGGATCTTTAATCGCTGTCACTCTAATAGTTTTATCATTGACAACCAAATGACCATCGGTGATATTAATATTTACATCAAATTTGCCATGAATAGAATCATATTTGAGCATATATGCCATATATTCGGCGTCAAGCAGATCATTAATAGCGACAATTTGAATATTGGGATTGGTTTGAGCTAATCGAAAAAATAATCTACCGATACGACCAAAACCGTTTATTCCTACTTTGATAATTGGTTGAGACATTAGAATAATATAAATAATAAGTTTGTAAATTACACTTTGTATTGTCATTCAAAAGTTGAAATTGGTCAATTTGATATACACGGTCCACTACGACCAAATCTTAATTTGGTAGGCTGACATCTGGAACTAGTTTCTGGATCTAGGAATCTCAAATTAACTACAACTTAGTTGTAAATGCAATGAGAATAAGAAGCTATTTACCGTTAAAAATTATAAATTTGAAGCCAAAATAATTGAGTAACATCACGATTATAATTGTTGTAACTTTGCAGATTTTTGGGTAATATTTTGGTGTAGCAACTTTTTTTGGTAAAATTTTTTCTAGGTGAGAAGTAGAAGTCAAAAAATTGAGTATGAAAGCTGCAATTAACATACTAACAATACTAAATATTGCAAATTTTGGAAAACCTTCCCAATATCCCACACTGCTCTGAAAAGTAAAAGTCTTATTCATAAAAAAACTAAAATTGAAAGCTATTAGACTTGAAAAAATATGTGCTAAACTATACGAATTACCTATCGTTTTGCCAAAAATAACCAGTCCTTTACCTTTTAGAAGCCTTACAAAAATTTCCCAAAGTACAAAATCTAGCGTTGTATTACAAATACCTATTATTGCAAATATTAAAAATTGATTCATTATGAAATGTTATGTAAAGACTAGTTTTATGTCAAAGGAAACAATTGAGCTCAATTTTAAAAAATAGTTGAAAGAATAGTTGAAAGAATGAGAAGCTAATCAAATTTGATCAATTCACATATCAACTTGGCAATTTCTGGACCAATCCCGTCAATTCCTAAGCCTGCCAAAAACTTATAATCTTTAATTTTTCTAGATTTTTCTATAGACTCTTGCAAGTTGTCAGAAGATTTTTGCCCAAAGCCTTCCAATTTTGCTATTTGATGGTATGGCAAATCGTAAAGGTCAGCAATGTCATTTACACCAAATTCTTTATTAAGTTTCAAAATAGTCTTGTCGCTCAATCCAGTGATATTAGCAAGATTACGCTGGCAATAATAAGTCATACGCCCAATTACTTGAGCTGGACAATAAACAGTATTTGGACAAAATAAATCTATACCTGTAGCAGTGAGCTTTAATTCAGTATTGCATTCTGGACAGTAAGTTGGAATATCAAAGTACATATTAATTTAATTTAATAAAATAACCTCCATTTGGAAGTTAAAATTGGATTTTTGTATTTCTAATACTTTGTAAATCTATTATAATCTACAGAGGTTGCCTGAGCTTCGATTTGTTTTAATGTTTCAATGGTTACAGATACAAGAATCAAAATAGTTGTTCCCCCTACCACTCCAGCAAGTGAGGAAAGTGTTCCATCTCCACCTTGAAACTTGTCTTGGAAGGCAATTGGCAGTACGGCAATAAATGCCAAGAATAGCGCCCCGACTACATTTAACCTATTGGCAACATAGCTAAGGTAATTTGCTGTTTGTTCACCTGGATTATAACCCGGAATATAGGCTCCAGATTTTTGCAGATTTTCAGCTACTTCATCGGTTTTGAAGGCTATTTCAGAAGTATAGAAGTAAGTGAAGAATATAATCAAAAAGAAGTAGATCAAGGTATATGCCAAAACACCGTTCCAGCGTATAATTCCCTCAGGTAAAAAGCCAAGGTTGGTAGATGGAAGCTGGATTCTTACTGGGGTGCCATCAAAAAATTCATTTGGAACTGTAGAATTGGTGGATAGTGTGAACGCCAAAAGCTCAGCTCCTTTAGTTTTGTCATTATTTTTTGCAGCTGCTAATTCTGATGGACTATTGGTATTATAAATACCACTTTTGAATATTCCATCTACACTTAACAACTCTTGTTTTGGAGAGCCTGGTAGTCTCAATTCACCTCTAAAGTTTTGGTATTCATCTTTGTTGGAAGTAGAAAGAAATTCTTCTGTAGATTTGGCAGCATCACGGAGCGCTGGGATATTTGCTGTAAAGAAAAATCTAGAAAGAATGGTAGGGAATAATATCAGTGAAACTGCAAAGATAATAGGAAGCACTCCAGCAATATTAACTTTGATTGGAAGATCTGCTTGTACATTTGTCATCGTTCTGGACTTACCTTCACTATGACCTCTTCGAGAATAGATAATAATTACTTTTCGTACCGCGTCATTGAAGAATACAACCAATAGTAAAGTTGTCAAAAACATTCCAAAAAGTAGACCATAAACTCTTAGCGGCTCCCAGACAGAATTACCAACAAATAATGCTTTCCAAACTTCAAGATCAAGCAACTTGGAGAAACTGAATTTGCCAAATAATGTTTGTAGATTTTTGAAAATGTCAGGAGCAATTTTACCAATTTGACTAGGTAATCTGGCTGCGATACCTGCAAGAATCATCATGGAAATACCGTTTCCCATCTTGAATTCATTGATGATTTCTCCAATCCACATCATTATTATAGATCCACAGGTCATAGCTGCAATGACTACAAACCACCAACCAAAAGACTCTAAAGTGATTTCTTTGCCTGCGAGTACAGCTGGAAGTTCTACTATTTTTTGTTGCGTTGGAGAATTTGCCAAAAACTGGAGAATACCCCAAGAGTTGAGAGCGGAGATTGGAACCGCAATGTATCTTGTCCATCGATTGATTTTTTGCTGTCCTATTTCACCTTCTTCTTTTTGAATTTCTCGGATTTTTGGTACGATTACACCCATCAATTGCATCACGATAGACGCTGTGATGTACGGACCAATACCAAGCATCACGAAAGATAATCTTCCATAAGAGCCTCCTGCAATTGTATTAAGAAGACCCAAGAACTGGTCACCTTCGATGATTGCAGACAAATCTTTGATGTCAAAAAGTGGAATTGGAATATGCGCCAGAAGCCTTGCAATAATTAATAATCCAATGATTTGGAATAGTTTTGTTCTTAGCTCTTTTTCTGTAAAAACTAATAAAATTCGACGAAACATAAGTTTAAATAAGTGTGTTGTTAATGATTATAAATGATTTTGGACAAATAGTTTTTGATTTTTTGACCAAATGTAATACCAAATAATTAAAGGTGGAATTCTCAAAACTGTCAACTACATACACATTTGACACAAACTTTAACGACCACACCTAAAGAATAACTTTGCTGCAAATTTTATTGCAATATATTTTGTCTTTAAATATCTAATAGTTGAAGTGAAAGTCTGTCAACTAAATTTTTGTTCCAGCTTGATTGTCAATATTTTTGAGTTCTAGTTCTAGTTTTTGTAATGCTCTTAGCTGACTTTGCAAATTATCCAATTCTCCACTGTTGGTTTCATTGCCAAGATATATTGAACCAGTCGATATATATCCAGTTTTGATACCAGACATATTAAGCATTCGCCCAGTGTACATTGTCGTCGTGGTCTTACCTTTAGTGCCTGTAATTCCAATTAATTTTACTTTTCTGGCGGGGTTGCCATACTTGAGGGCGGCTAATATTCCTTTGATACCATGACCTAGTGGGCGAATTTTTTTGGTTAAATTGTTACCAATAATTTTTTTGAGAAAAGAGAGTTGAGACATAAGATTAGTTTTTATGTTTAGATTTGTTGTAATAGTTCTTTAATTTGGTCGTGAATTTTTTCAATGTAATTGTGAGTAAAATCAAATTTGTTTTCAAGTAACATATAAAACTTATTAATTTTTGTCATATCCATTGTTTCAAACATCTCTAGTTTTTTTACAGGAAGACATAGTAAATTGATAGTTTCAAGTTCTCCAGTATCAGAAATGTGTTCAATTGAAATTGAATTATTTATTGCATATGGTTCAAAGACTAATTGAAATGATTTACCGTCAGATGTTACCAAGTCTATTTTCCGAGTATTTAAGTTTTCTAAGTTTTCCATAAATTATTATTTGTTTAAATTGCTTTTCTTGACGCTCCAAATGATGGGCAAGAGTTGACCGTATTCTATTATTGAGCTGGTGTCGGTAGTTTCCCAGCCTGAGCGTGTATCTTTGACAAGCTTGTACGGATGCAAGACATAGTTTCGGATTTGGCTACCCCATTCATTGGACACTACCGCACCTTTGAGCTCTCGTTCAAACTCTTTTTGTTTTTGCAACTCTATTACCGCTAGTTTGTTTTTAAGGATAGTCAATGCTCTTGCTTTATTCATAATCTGGCTACGTTCATCTTGACACTGCACGCTAACATTGGTGGGCAAATGTACAACTCTGACAGCTGAATACGTGGTATTAACGCCTTGTCCACCTTTCCCACCTGACATAAAAGTATCGATTCGCAGATCTTTGTCATTGATTTTGACTTCTATTTTGTCAGATAAATTATTGGGAATAATCTCAATCATAGCAAAACTAGTTTCTCGTGTACCCGCGTTATTGAAAGGTGAAATCCTAACCAGACGATGTACACCAGCCTCCTCTTTGAGTAAACCATAAACATTTTCCCCCGTTATCTCTAGGGTTGCGGACTTGATACCCGCCTCTTCGCTAGCCGATAAATTGACCAACCTACATTCCCAGCCTTGATTTTTTGCAAATGCTTGGTACATAGAACACAATATACTTGCCCAATCCTGAGCGTCTATACCACCTGCCCCAGCAAAAACTGATAAAAATACCCCTTGATTGTCAAACGGACCGTTGAGAAACTGTTTATTCTGGAAAGTTTCTAAATCCAAATCTAATCTAGTTTTAATTTTGTCAAATTCAGTCAAATCGCTAAGCTCAAAAGCCACTTGCAGGTTTTCTAGTTCCGAGTATATATTTTGAGTCGAATCTATGTTATTGATAAATTTTGCCAATTGCATATTGAGGTCTTTGGCTTTGTTGTTATCACTCCAGACTTCTGGATTTGTGAGCTGAATTTCAATACTCTGTCTGTTTTTAATTAACACCTGCAAATCTACAGTAGATATAATCTGCTTTGCAAAATTGGTGTATTCTTCTAGTTCTTTGTTGGTGAGCATATTGTAAGTTGTAAGTTGAGAATTTATACCTGTGATAGTGAAGAAGATTTATTCATTGACTCTATGTGTAGTTTTGGCAGAATGCAAATTCTCAAAAGTGGCAAGTCGCCCGACCCATGCCAATTCTACTGAGCCAGTTTCTCCGTGTCTATGCTTGGCAATTAAAATATCTGCGATGCCCTTTCGCTTGGTTTCTTTGTGATACATTTCTTCGCGATGAACAAACATCACCACATCAGCATCTTGCTCAATGGATCCAGATTCACGTAGATCTGATAGCATTGGACGTTTGTCTTCTCTACCCTCTACCGATCGAGACAATTGTGACAACGCAATAATAGGAATATTGAGTTCTTTTGCCAAAATCTTGAGACCACGAGAGATTTCACTAACCTCCTGTACACGATTACCGTTATAGTTACGCCCACCTCCAGACATTAGTTGCAAATAATCAATGATAATTACTCCAACGCTATGTTTGGATTTTAGACGCCTTGCTTTAGATCTTAGCTCCAAAATATTGAGTGAACCACTATCGTCAATCCAAATTGGGGCTTGATCTAGTCGACCAATTGCCTCTCCTAGCTTGGAGAACTCGTCAGCACTCTCGTCAAACTTGCCAGTACGGATTTTCCAGCTATCCACACCCGAGACAGAAGCTAAGAGTTTGTCAACCAATTGCTCTTTGGACATTTCAAGGCTAAAAAATGCAACCCCAATCTGCTCTGTCAAAGCTACCCGCTTTGTTATTTCTAAAGCCAAAGATGTTTTACCCATTGACGGTCTTGCTGCCAAAATTATCAAATCAGAATTATGTAACCCACCCAGAGCTTTATCAAGGTCGGCAAATCCAGTTGGGACACCAGAAAATTCATTACCGTTGGCTTGCAACTCTGACAATCTCTCAAAAGCATTCATCAAAATTTCGTTTATTGGTACAAAGTTTTTTTCCTGAGAATCAATAGATACTTCAAACAGTCGCTTTTGAGCCAAATCCAAAACATCACTAGGAGATTGGGCTTCACTATTTGCCATATTTTTGAGATCATCGCCGACCTTGACTAGCGTCCGCAATAGATACTTGTCTTTGATAATCTTAATCAAGGCGCTGGAGCTACTAGCTAGCGAGCTTTTGGTGACTAGCTCAAGCAAATATTCTTTGGTGATTTCGGTTTGCTGTTTGTTGCGTTTGGCGAGATTATCACACTCATCTAGTACAAAAATAATATCAGCTGGTTTGTTTTGTGACCATAAGGACATCATTCCACAAAATATTTCTTGGTGCTTGTGCCCATAAAATACTTCTTTAAACAGCTTGTCAGCAAAATCGTCCAATATCTTGGAGTTGAGAAGGATAGAGCCAAGTAGTGACTGCTCAGCCTCAACATCAGACGGTGGAAGGCTATTGACAGGCAAATTGGCTGGTTTGGTATTGTTATATTTTTTGGGTTGCTTCTCCTGATCAGACATTTTTTTATTGTAACATTATTATATAGATTTTGACAAGTGACTGCAGAGCAAGTAACTTACCTTTCGCAACCCGTCTACATCCTTGACAAATGACAGCCTAATCTAGAAGACTGAAAGTCTATGACACAGCTTCAAGATCTCTATACAGATTACCTAATTTCATCATCGCACCTCTCACCCTTCCAGCTTTGACAGAATTTTTGTCAGTCATCAGTTCCATCAGCCGTTTTGGGACTACTTGCCGTGTCATTCCGAATTTGTCGGTTAGCCAGCCGCATTGTTTGGCTTTGCCGCCATCAGCAAGTAATTTTTCCCAATAATAATCAGTCTCAGCTTGATCTTTGGTGCTGATTACCCAACTAATAGCATCATTAAATTTATCATAGGCTCCACCATTGAGTAGAGAGAACTTTTGACCTTGGAGTTCTATTTCGCAAATAAAAGATGAGTCGGTAATCAGTTTGGAATCAGAAAAAACAGAAGTGTAGAACTTGGCGGCTTCTTGTACGCTGTTGTCGAACCAAAGAAAGGGGGTAATTGAGGGCATAAATGTTTATTTAGTCTTGGGATAGTTCATTAGATAAGGTAATATTTAATAATTGTTTTAGACTTTCGCCCTTGTCTGGATTCAGCAATGAAATGAAGCCTAATAACTTTGCGGACTTTATGTTTTCCTTTTTGTCATCAACAAAAATTGATTCTTCGGGGTTGATTTTGTATTGTGTAATTAGCTGGCGATAAAATTTTTGATTCGGTTTTGCATACGGATAATTATTGCTACCCAATCCACCGACAAAACCTATTAGTTTTAGATCTTTGGTTACATATTCATTGAAGTAGTCAGAACTAATTGACATTACGTTTGTTAAATAAAATAAATTATAGTCAAAAGATAATTCTTTAATAAGCTCTTCTACGCCTTGGTACATTACAAAAGAGTTAGGATTTTCATAAAAGCCAAGCACGCCTTCAAGGTCAAAAACAATATTCTCAATGATTGTCATTTTAGATAAATTTAGTTTGCTGATAATTTACTCATATCCATAAAGAACGGCTCAAGAGTATGACCGTCAAGATCTGTAACCTCTAACCCAAACATAAAATCCAATCCTTCATTGGGCTGTGCCATAAAGTAACTACCGCCAAGAGCTTTGGTAATATCTGCAAACTTTTGGACTTCTTCTCGTGAATCCATACTGAGCGCAATCAAAGCAGAAGAATTTTTGGTAAGGTCTGGAATTGCTTTGGTCGTGAACTTGGAATAGAACTCGTGCGTCAAAAGCATAATAAAAATGTTTTCAGAAAACACCATACACGAAGCATCGGCGTTGCTCCATTCAGCATTTTTGACGAATCCCAAAGCGGTGTAGAATTCTGTGGATTTGGTGACATTTTTTACTGGTAGGTTGATATAAACTTGTTTTGGCATATAGATATTGTTAGAACGGGAAGCTATCTAATCATTAAGCTTTTTGAGAATGTTGTAAATAAAATACATTGGATAAAACACCAAAAACAATTTAGGAATCTACTAGTTTAGATGAAATTTCTCATGAACAATCTATTGACAAATATCTAATTGTAGAGCCAAGCAGGCTAAAAATTAAAATTGTTTTAAGCCCGCATCACTCGCCCATAATACTCAAACCACGATGCATACAATAATTTGACAACAAAGGTACTTTGACAATACAATGAGCAGGTTATCCAAAATTTTAATTCTTTAATTTTCACACTTATGTTAGACTTTTCTCAAATCAAAATCGGTAAAATTGTAATGTTCAACGGCAAACCCTGCGTGGTCACCAAAGCAGATCTTCGTGTCCAGCCAAGACTCGCCGCTGTCAAAAATGTAATCCTCAAAGACCTTATCACAGGAATGAACTACCCCAAGAACTTTTCAGCATCAGAGTCTATCGAAGAGGGGAATATGGTCAAAGCAAAGGCAGACTTTTTATATCAAAACGGTGATGAACTCTCCTTTATGATTACCGAAACCTATGAAACTGTCGAGCTGCCAGCGTCTTTATTGGGTGACAAAGTAGGCTATCTCAAAGAAGGATTAGAGGTAATTGTCAACTACTTCAACGATCAAGCTATCTCAATAGAGTTACCAATAAAAGTCTCGCTACTGATCACAAACACAACCGACGCAGCTAGAGGCAATACAGTGAGTAACGTGATGAAAGAAGCTACAACCGAGACGGGTATGATCATCAAAGTCCCACAGTTTATTAATATAGGCGATAAAGTCATTGTCAACACAGATACTGACGAATATACAGAACGCGACACGAGTAAATAAGATTTTGAAACTATTTTTTGTCTATTTGTTGAGAACAATTCTATGTGTGGGATATGCTAGCTCGATGTCACTCTCCTTGAATTGGGACAGGATCTCGGAGCTGTAGCTATCAATTATCTCTCTATAAAAATTAATATTGCAGGCAAACCAGATAGTGAATCTTGCACCATCAGGAGAAATATCAATATAAACCTTAGGCTTATAAATCAATTTTTTGGCTTGAACACGGTCAGAAATTTGATCATGGTCAAGACTGTATTGAAACTGCTTATCAATTATAGATTGCAAAATAGACCTTGCTAGTTGGTGATCTGACTCAAAGGTAATTGTAGTGGAAAAATGATGCCAAAGTACACGATTGGTCTTGGTCGAATTGTTCAAGCCGTCTTTCAAAACTAGATGATTGGGAAAAGAAACCACTTTACCTGTGAATTGTTCTTTGTCAAGAGTATCATCACCACGGCGAATTTTTAGCACTGTTCGGAATATACCTGTATGAAGAACTTTACCTGTGTATTTGGTCGTTCCAGTATGTAGTGTGATCTCGTCACCTGTCATGTAAAGATTGCCAAGCTTGATCTGAAACCAACCAAAAAAACTTGCTACAAAATCTTGGAGAGTAAAAACCAAAGCGGTAGAAATCAAACCTAGTATGGTAAAAAACCCACCAAGATGGTCAGAAAAAGTAACAATAAGTGTAAAAAATATCAAAAAAACAGTCCCAATAGTTATCGTTAAATCAACAGCAAGTCGTAAATTTTGATTGACGGGAATCCACTTTTTGATTGATTGGCGTAATTTGTTTAGTACAATCCAATATATAGTAATCAATAGTATCAATAAAGCCATTCTAGCTAAAATACTCACGATATCAAAATCAGCTTTAGGAGTGGCAATACTGTTGGCATAATCCAAGATGTTGTTTGCGTTAGCTTCGATCGTTGTTAAAAAAACCGCCCCCAACAAAATGAACAATGATAATATTGATAAGAGAATTTTTTGTAAATTTGGGTAAGGCGAAAAAGAATTGATATTCATAATTATAATTTTAGTACAATACTAGGTATATTGACAAGTTTTTAGTTAAAGTGATTACCTTTACAGAAAATCTTCATTATTGACAAAATCAAAGTAATTTGGTAAAATATTAATATCGTTGCGTTTTTGCTTGTAGTTGTTACAATTGTCAAGCAATATAATTTTTAAAATTATGCAAAAGGTCATTTGAAAACCGTGAGGCTTGACCAACTTCACAATCGTTATGAATAAAGTTAATATAATTTTGTTGATAATCGCTATGTTCACAGGTCTTCCTGCCGTCGTAGCTGTTTCGCAAAACATTAAAGTTACAACTCCATCAGAAGTCTATTTTTCTCAATCTAGCTCTAGTGCAGTACAAACTATCATCTCAAGCCCTATTTTTAGCTCATCTATTTTACTTTCAAGTTCTTTACAAAGTTCATCTGGTATTTTTAGCTCTAGCATCATCTCCAGCTCATTTGTAGTAAGCTCAATCAATTCAATTCTTTTGGAAAAAAAACCTGAAGTAGTGGTCGTTGAAGCTCCACCTATTATTGTTGTCTCTCCTATCAGCTCAAACTCTAGGTCTATGGCTGACATAGTCAAAGTAAAAACCAAAGAAATCCCAAAAGTAGATTCAGTATTAATAGTCAAATCTGAAATGAAACAAGAAACAAAACCTACGCAAGAAGCCTCGATCCAAAACAAATCTTCTAGTAGGGTTGCTGAAGTCAAATCAAGCATCCTTAGCAGTAGCTCAATAACGGTTCCTCCTAGCTCTACAATAGCTCCCACTGTTCTCACCACTCCAAAATCAAATTTGACATTCGCCGAAAAAATCAAAGCAAGGTGTGAGATACTAGGGTGCAATTCCACTCAGCTTATCCGTGTAATGACATGCGAATCTTCGGGCAATCAAAGTGCCTACAACGCAGCTGGTCCATACATAGGACTTTTTCAGTTTTTACCAAGTACTTTCAATTCATATGCTCGCAAAATCGGGCTGTCCAACCCAGACGTCAACAATGGCGATGATCAAATCACAGTAGCAACTTGGATGTTTGCTCAAGGAATGTCCAGTCAGTGGGGTTGCAAATAGTCAAATTGTATCAATTTACTCTTCAACCTTTCCAAATCTAACCTGACATACCGATTTTGCCAACGATTAAGTTATAATTAATTTGAGATTTTTGGATCCTGAAACAAGTTTAGGAGACAGCTTGCCAAATTTGAATTAGGTTGTTAGCGTAATCTTTGTAAACTAAGGCTGCAATAAAATTCCTTTTTTTAGAAGACAACTGGTACAGCTGTACTTGTTATAGCCAAGCCCAATATCAATTAGACAAGAACTTAATCAATATTTAGAAGTAACAGGTTAAAATTAAATTCAAAGATATGTATTAGTTGTAATAGGTTTAGCTATACAATGATACTTTGTCCGAAGAGGTGTCAACTCACCTGTAAATCCCCAAGCATACTTTACATTTTGAGATAGAGGAAATAGAATTGAGATTGGTAAAACCTTCATAAACTATTAACCCATACCTC
>JAYWFY010000016.1:0-10424 GCA_043778555.1 bacterium | reverse complement strand
CATCTGTATATAACAAATTAATTGTAACAAAAGGCAAGCTTACCCTTGCTCTAGAGGTTGCCCAGCATGTTGACACTCAGACAGTCCGTACAATAGCTATGGATAATACCGACGGATTTGCAAGAGGTGATGAGGTGATGGACACTGGAGATATGATCACAGTTCCTGTTGGTGACGCTGTACTTGGGCGTATGTTTGATGTACTTGGTAATGTTATCGACGAAATGGATGAGCTACCCACCTCTACTCCTAGAATGCCAATCCATCGGCAAGCCCCAACCCTAGTGGAACAAGCAACCAAAGCTGAAGTTTTAGAAACTGGTATCAAAATTATCGATCTTATTTGCCCATTTATCAAAGGTGGAAAAGTAGGTGCATTTGGTGGTGCTGGAGTCGGTAAGACAGTAATTATTCAAGAATTAATTGGTAATATTGCTAGATTTCACGATGGATATTCTGTATTTTGTGGCGTTGGAGAGAGGACTAGAGAAGGAAACGATCTTTATAACGAAATGAAAGATTCTGGAGTATTGCCAAATACCGCGATGCTTTTTGGTCAGATGAATGAACCGCCTGGATGTAGACTACGAGTAGCCCTTTCTGGTTTGACTATGGCAGAAGAATTCCGTGACAAGTCAGGCAAAGATGTATTACTCTTTATAGATAATATTTTTCGATTTACGCAGGCTGGATCTGAAGTTTCTGCACTACTTGGTCGGTTGCCTTCAGCTGTGGGCTATCAACCCAACCTTGCTGAAGAAATGGGTAAAATGCAAGAGCGTATAACCTCCACCACCAAAGGCTCCATCACTTCTGTACAGGCAGTCTATGTTCCAGCGGACGATTATACCGATCCCGCACCAGCTACTACGTTTGCACATTTGGACTCAACTTTGGTATTGGAGCGTTCTAGGGCTGAGCAAGGTCTCTACCCCGCTATTGACCCCTTACAGTCCAATTCATCTGCTTTGTCTATTGATATAGTTGGAGCGGAGCATTATCGAGTAGCCACAACAGTGATCAAGGTTTTGCAAAAATATAAAGAACTCAAAGATGTTATTGCTATTCTCGGTATAGACGAGCTATCTGACGAAGATCGAGCTTTGGTCTTAAGAGCTAGGAAAATTGACAAATTTTTGACTCAAAATGTCCATGTTGCAGAGCAATTTACTGGTGAGCCAGGTGTATTTATCAAAATGTCAGACAACATTCGTTCTTTTGCAGAAATCATTGACGGCAAGTGTGATCATATACCAGAATCTATGTTTGCTTACATGGCAACTATTGACGAGGTCAAAGCAAAATACGAAGCAAGTGAGAAGTAATATTTCATTTTTCAGCATGTTCACTAGAAATTCTTCTTAGTTTCGTGTTCAAGTTCCGTCTTCAAATATTTTTATTAATTATGCCAAAATTTAGTATCAAAAATATATCTATTAGCCTAATTATCGCTTTACTTATCATAGGCATAACATATTCTACAGTTAGGTTTGGTTTGTCCAAAGACAATATTAGTTTTCCAAAAAAAGATCATAGCCACTTTCGCATCAAGTATATTTTTAACGGTCAAGAGGAGAATTTTGGCAGTCCAAGGTACCAGACTGATTACACCAAAGATATTTGCAACGGAACGTTGACGGAAGCTCCTTTGCACTTTCACGACAACAAAACAGACTATCAACACGAACACTGGGCTAGAATGACGGGCGGACAAATGCTAAAGTTTTATGGGCTCAACTATATTGGTGGTTTGAATAGTCATATGGGTTTTGTCTTAGACAAGCTCCCGCAGATCACTCCAGTACCGATTCATAGTAGTTCACTTCCACAACCTAGGAATAATGACAAGTTTTGGATTTATACTGGCATTGAAAAGACTGATAATAGTGGTAATTGGGAAATAAAGACGAAAACTTTTGAAGAATTTGTAAATCAAGACTTTGAGACTTTTTTTGGTAAAGAATCCCAAGAGCGTAAAGATATCGAAAGATACGGAGTAAGTTATATGAATTTTCTTGCTCCAATTCAAGCTCAAGCTCACGGTGGAATAGAACATAAAACTCTCAACGAAGAGCAAAGACATATCTTAGAGCTGGGAGAAAAAGCTAACACCGAAAAACTCAATAACCAAGCTATCGATCAAAGCACATCCAACTTGCTACAGTCTGCAAACTCTATAACGGCGACCACCGCGTCGCCACAGCTTTCAACAAGCAACTCACCAGAGTCAACCAACAATCTAACGGCAAGTCCCAACTTGCCACAGTCTTTAACCCCAGTCTTAATACAAAGTAGTAACATAGGAGTTTCCTCTACAAAACAAATCACTGAGAATAAAGAGATAAAATTGTTTCAATCTGATATGCTAAAAACACCAAATATCAACCTTAACATGGGTGAAGAACTAAAGTCCATAAATAATTTTTTGGGCGATGTCGTAATTTTTGTACAGCCCAATTCTCCTTCTTTAGACCAAGTCCAAGCAAGGTTTAACGCTATGGTCAAACTGGACAAAAGTGTTTGCGGCGGATAAGATTATACCAACTTTTACAAAACTATTCACGAACTATCAGTTTAAAGACTCCCGTTCTTTAGAAAGGGTGGTATTTTGGAGGAGTATAAAAGATGGTAGACGGCTAAGTATAAACTAAATTAACAGAATTTGAGTTTGATTATTTTGCATAGTTTTTAGCTTCTGCATACCATATCAATTTTGGTTAAAATGAAAGCCAAACTTTCTAGATCCTAAAAAGTAACGAGTTGCAGACAAGCTTGATTTCTTTAGCTTTGGTACGACAAGTCTTCGATGACAACTCGCTTTAATTATCCTTGATTTTTACTATAACCAGCATAATATTCAACCAATACCTCAAAAATTATTACATTTTATGTCAAACAACTCCACGAATAAACAAATTTTGGTAACTGGCGGAGCGGGTTACATTGGCTCACACACCGTGCTTTCTTTATTGGAATCAGGCTTCAAAGTAGTAATTCTAGACAAAGTACCACTACAGTCAGTTTTTAAAAAGAGTTTGGAAATATTTGGTACTCAAGTTTTATTTGAGCAAGTCAATTTACTAGATCTCCATAATTTAAAAACTATATTTGCAAAATATCAATTTGATGGAGTAGTTCATTTTGCTGCTGACCCTGCTATAGTTTCACAATTGCCACTTCATGCTAGTCAATATTATTCTCAAAACGTTATTTCCTCAATTAATTTGGTGGATACCTGTAGAGAATTTGGTGTCAATAATTTTGTATTTAGTAGTACTGCTGCGATGTACGGTAACCCTGAAACCTTACCCATCAAAGAAAGCTCCAAACTCGAGCCAGTCAATATTTATGGCTATACTAAGTCTGTTATTGAAAAAATGCTCCAAGACTACAATCAAGTTTTTGGTTTGAACTCAATCTCTCTACGTTACTTTAACGCTTGCGGGGCTGACGAGCAAACGCGAACTGGCGAGTGCCATTCTCCTGAGATTCACCTTATTCCTTGCATTTTACAATCTATTGGAACAGAAAAAATTTTTGAGCTGTATGGTGATGATTACAACACTCCAGATGGCTCCAATGTCCGAGATTATATCCACGTTACAGATCTAGCTAGTGGACACGTCAAAGCCTTAGAATACTTATTTAATAATGAAAGCAAAAGCCTCATCTTGAGTAATGGTAAAGTAGGTTCGAGTCTTCCGAACAAAGCCTCGTCACGACAAGCAAAAAATTCTATAGTAAAGGGATTAGAAAGCATAAATCATCAATCTAAAAAACCTTCAATCTGCGAAGCAATCAACCTTGGTACAAGCTCAGGTTATAGCAACAAACAAATTTTTAAAACTACCCAAAAAATAATTGGGCAAAATATTCCACTCAAAATAGTTGGAAGACGAGGTAGTGGAGACCCCGGGGAATTGGTTGCAGATAATTCTAAAGCAAAAAAAGTTTTGGGCTGGACACCAACAAATTCTAACCTTGAAAATATTTTACAAACCGCGTGGAACTGGGAAAAAGTAAAGAAAACTTTAAAATAATAAGCTGCCCTTTACCCATAGCTTCAATAACTTAATCTTAATTTAGCAAGCTGTCATTTAGAACTTGTTTCAGGATCTAAAAAGGCTTAACTTGTATTTTAACCAAGTTAGATAAACTATACCCCAGACCATGAGCTTTGCTGTAGTTCCTTTCAAAAGGAAGAAATGCTAAGATATAATTTTAAGACTAAAAGATGAATTCAAACTTGCAATTTCTAATTGATATTGAAAATTGGTCAGAAAAATATTTGGCTATAATGGAATTTGGCAAAAACTTAAAACGACTTGATGAAAACTTAAAAAACAATGAGAATAAAATATCGGGCTGTCAATCTAGAGTTTGGATAATTCTGACCTTTGATAATAATATTGTAGAAATCAATGGTGAAGCAGATTCTAGGTTTGTTCAAGGACTGTTGGCAATTATTATTGAAATTTATAATAATAAGACTCCGCAACAAATTTTTGACGTTGACGAAAGTTGGATAGCAGAATTGGGGTTAGGCAAAAATATTTCTATGATAAGGAGATCTGGGATAGATGCGATTATTAAAAACATTAAATCTAGAACTAATAAAATATCAATTGCTTCTTAGTTGTTTCTTGTCAAAGTTATGTAGCCAAACCCAACATAAATTAAACATTTATTCATCAAGAGACAATTCATCTACAAAGTCATCTTCAAGAATATCTAGTGTATTGACATAATTGTGTTTGAATCCTGTTCCAGCTGGAATCAGTTGACCAAGAATTACATTTTCTTTGAGCCCAAGAAGTTGGTCAGAGCGACCAGATATTACGGCTTCTACAAGCACTTTTGAGGCTTCTTGGAAAGACGCAGCTGACAAAAACGAATCTGTAATCAATGATGCTCGTGAAATACCGGTGACAGTCCGCTTGAAGGTCGCTGGAGTTTTGCCGTCGTCAAGGAGCTGTTTGTTGATCGCAATCAATACTGAGTATCGAATAAGGTCACCAACAATAAACTCAGAGTCTCCAGCATCTTCTATTTGTACACGACCGCACATCTGACGAATAATGACTTCAATATGCTTTTCATTGACCAAGATACCGTTCTCTGAGTAAATACCAATCAATTGGTTGATTATATATTCTTGGAGTGCATCATATCCTAATTTGTCAATAATTTCTTGTAGATCGTACGACCCATCGGTAAGCGGATCTCCAGCTTGAATAATATCACCTTCTCGTACTTTAAGATAATAACCTGGCATAGTGTCAAACTCAATGACTTCAGCAGATTCTTGAGAAATAATTATTTGATTGCCAGTTTTGGATACTATACCTGAAATACTAGAATTTATAATTTCACCAGTATTTTTTACTAATAAACTACTTTGAGATGACACTTTGTCTTTGTCTTTGATCAAAACTTTGTCGGATTCATCAAACATTAATGTAGTTGATAAAATGTTATTAGCAACGGTAATTTTAAAGCCTTCGTCAATAGCTCCTTCTATCTGTTTGACAATACCAGTGGAAACCAAAAACGGTGCTCGGTATTTTGGTGAGCGGACTTCAAATATTTCTTCTACACGTCCAAGCCCTTCGGTAATATCAGATTTGAGAAGACCTTTACCGTGTTTGCCTTGATCCATTGTAAGTTGAGTGGAATTTTCACCCAGTGATTGAGCGGCAATAATACCAACAGGAGTACCAAGAGCTGCTGGCTGATGAGTAGAAAAGTCGACACCGTAGCATTTTTGACATACACCTCTATGCAGTGCACACTTGGCTGGAGTCCGTACTACAAATTGTTCAATTTTATTGACCTCAAATACAGAAAGTAATGATTTGGAAACATAATCACCTGCATTTGCAATTATCTTATCGTTGACTACTACATTACAAGACAGATACCGACCGTACAGTCTGCCTTCTATGCTATAGAGATTTTTACCATATGAAAGGGCTTGGGACTGAGTCAAAACAGTGCCTTCGTTCGTTCCGCAATCTTCCAGATTAATTACCATATTTTGGGCAACATCTACAAGCCGACGGGTCAAATAACCAGCGTCAGCAGTACGAAGAGAAATATCAGACTGACCTTTACGCTGACCTTTCATCGAGATAAAGTATTCTAGACCAGTCAAGCCTTCAAGGTAGCCGTGTTGAGCAGGTAGCTCGATGATGTTACCAGCAGCTGTTACAGAAAGACCTCGAATACCAGCGATAAGATTAAGCTGAGAAATATTACCTTTGGCGCCAGAACGAATCATTATGCCTACATTGTTGTCTTCAACCATTGCTTTTTCTGTCATCTTCGAAATTACATCTGATGATTCTCTCCAAACAGAAATAACTTGACGATACCGTTCGTCGTTCGTCGTCATACCGAGTTGATAACTAGACTGAATGTTGGTTACTTTTGCTCTTGATTGATCAAGAATTTCAAACTTATCACTCGGAATTACGAAGTCACCAGCAGAGAGTGAAATACCTGATTCGGTAGCATATTTATAGGCTAATTTTTTTATAGCGTCCAAAATCATTGGCATTTTGTCTTTTTCTACAGTGAAGTAAGCCTCTGAAATAGTTTTTTCATAAAGTTTTTTGTTGACAGTTTCGTTGACAAATGGGAAGCCCTCAGGAAAACAGCTATTAAAAATAATTCTTCCAGCAGTAGTTTCGGTTATTTCGCGTTTGCCATTAAGGTTAAGATTGGCTTTGATACTTTGATGAAGTGTGATATAGTTGTTTCCAAGTGCCATTAAGACTTCATTTTTACTTGAATAGGCTTTGATTGGCTTGTCTTTAGACTCATTCATTGTAAGGTAATAACATCCTAGGATAATGTCAAGTGTACCACCGCTCATTATGATTTCACCAGACGCAGGTTTCAAAAGATTCTTGGTGGATAGCATCAAATTGTGAGCTTCTTCTTGACCTCTCAATGTAATCGGCAAATGCACAGCCATTTGGTCTCCATCAAAATCTGCATTAAAAGCACGGCAAGTAAGCGGGTGCAATTGAATTGCTTTACCCTCTACGAGTACTGGACGAAAAGCTAAAAATGAAAGTCTATGGAGAGTCGGTGCACGATTTAGTAATACAAATTTGTCACGAATTACTTCTTCCAAAATATCATATATAACTGGTTTTTTGGACTCGATCAAGCGACGGGCTGAGTGAACGTTAAAGCATTGATCTTCTTCTGGAAGAGTTCCTTTTTCTGATTTGGAAATTATACGACCCATCAGGAATGGCTTGAAAAGTTCCATCGCGATGAGTTTTGGGATACCGCACTGATCCAATGTTAAATTTGGTCCTACGATAATGACAGATCGTCCAGAATAATCTACACGCTTACCTAGAAGATTTTGGCGGAAACGACCATTTTTACCTTTGAGGATATCAGTCAAGGATTTTAGGGGACGTTTTACACCTGTAGATGCCATTACTTGCTTTCCACCGCGAGCAGAGTTGTCTATCAAAGCCTCTACAGCTTCTTGGAGCATACGCTTTTCATTACGCAAAATAACTTCTGGCGCACCAATTTGGATGAGTTTACGTAGACGATTGTTACGATTGATCAGTCTTCTATACAGTTCGTTGAGATCAGAAGCTGCAAAACGGCCACCGTCAAGTTGCAACATTGGACGCAAATCAGGTGGAAGTACCATTATTCTATTCAATATCATCCACTCTGGGCGGGTACCGTTATTAAGAAAATGTTTGACCAAATTGATTCTCCGAGCAATTTTCTTTTTGGTTTGACCCTTGGTAGTAGTGAGTTTTTCTTTGAGAGTATCATATTCCTTTTGTAGATCCAAATTGCTTAATAACGCTTCAATAGCATCAGCTCCAATTCCAGCTTTAAATACTGGACCATACTTTTGTGCAAGTTCTTGATGTAGCGCTTCGGGGATAATATCTTTGACTCGCATTTTGGACAATTGTAACTTGGCGATCTCGGTAATAGCTTGAATTTTAGCAATATTTTCTATATTCTCTGCTTTTAGTTTGTCTTTGTTGGCATCGTAAAGCTGGCGTAGAACTTCTCGGTTGGTGGCCTTATCTTTGGCTTTGTTGTATTCTGTTGTCAATGTATCAACTGCTTGCTCGTATTCGGCTTTGAGTGCTTTGACGCGGATTTCGGATTCTCTGTCAATGCGAACCATATAATCTTCACGGATTTCTTCACGGATTTCCGTCACGACATAAGCAGAAAAATATGTAACACGACTAAGATCAGTAGATTTCATATCCAAAAGCAAGGCAATACGAGAAGGAATTACCCGCAAAAACCAAGGATGAACACAAGGGGAAGCTAGGCTAATATGCCCCATTCTCTCACGACGAACGGATGAATTGGTCACTTCTACTCCGCATTTGTCACAGATTACTCCTGCGTATCGGTATCGTTTATATTTACCGCAAGCACATTCCCAGTCTTTTGTCGGACCAAAAATTGCTTGGCAAAAAAGACCATTCATTTGGGGAAGCCCTGTACGATAATTGATAGTCTCTGCCGTCAAAACCTCTCCAAAGCTCATATCAGCCATGTCTTCAGATGACATCAAATTAAGATTGATTGAATTCACGTTCTTGAGATTGGTGGGGATAACTACATATGGCATAACCAAAGAATTGTAGATTATTTTAACTTTTTTGTCAACAGGGTGTTCTTCAATTAAATTTCAAAGTGCAGCACTCTAACTTTCAGATGACTTTAGTTTTTTAGTCAGAATCTTTAAACCTATTTCCTAATAATTCCACTTGAAGTTAAATATTCCAATTCCTGTGATTAAAGTCCAGAAGAGGTTGAGTTTGTTTTATTTTTGTCTTCAGGTTTGTTTACTGATTCTGAATATCTTGATTTCTCGGTTGATGTTGTGGAGAGCGAGGAGTATTTAACAATATATTGCAAAAATTTATAAGCTGTGATATAATAGATATATGTCCAATGAAAACCAACAATCACAAGAATCAATTTATGATTACAAAGAACGATATTTAGATGAAGTTAATAATTTAATTAAACAAAATCCAATTCAAAATAAAAGAGCTCAAGAATATCTACGAGTTAATCTTCAAAGAGTAATTGAAGGTCAATCTAGTGGACAACAAGAACAAGTTATTTCAATCCATGATAAAACAATCGATAAATATAGTTTGGATGAAAAATTTAACGTTACACTTTCTTATGAGGATAAATTAAAAACAACTAAAGTTGCTTCAGGGTTAGTGAAATGGCTTATAGATAATAAAAGATCCAAAGAAGAAACTTTTTACCAAGCGACACAAGAAAACAATGATTCAACGTCAAATAAAGATGACTTGAAAGAAAGGTATGCTACTATGAAAGAAAAGCAGAGAAAAGAATCTCAAGCAAAAGACTTAAAGTTTGAATATACTGTGGGCGGAGATCCAGAGTTTAATCAGTCACTCAAAGATTTTCTGGCAACAAACAAAGAATTGGCAATTGAGATAGAAGATTTTGCTATCAAAAATACAGAACAATACCTAAAGCTAGTAAATGGCAGATTGGAAATAAAGGAATTAATCATAGAATGAAAATAGAGGAATCTGAATTAACGTTGGCAAAATTAACAATAATTGAAATGGCTCAAAGATACGAAAATGGAGATCGAGAATTTATATTTGATAGTAGGAGGGAATTGATTAAAAATGTAAATATCGAAGTTTCTAGTTGCGAAGCTGTTTACGGCTAAGAATAGAAATACTCAAACTCTTTTCAACTTTGTATATCCAAACCATAAACGTCATCTTGAATGAAGCTAAAGATCTGTTGGCTTTTTAGATTTATAAAATTGAAATAATAGATTAAATTATAGCAAATTCTTAACATTACTCAAAATTACATCGAGTTGAAATTAAAACTGGTAATAGTTTGAGTATAAAAATTATAACAATAAAAAAACACCCTTTCGGATGTTGATATGAGTGCAAATAACTTTGCAGCTAAACTATAATTAAATTGGTAGAAACATTTTTGAAATGATCGTACTAAAAATTTATGAAAGATTAAAATTTGGTTGATTAGTATGACTTGGCTGCGAATATTACTATCCTTACACCTATCACCTATCGATCAGGTAGTCTTCCTGAAACCTTCATATACATTGCTGTATAAACAATAACTTATCTTGGAAACAGCTTCCCGCTTAGATGCTTTCAGCGGTTATCAAAACTTAACGTAGCTACTCGACAATGCTCCTGGCGGAACAGCCGATGCACCAGAGGTTAATGGATCTCGGTCCTCTCGTACTAGAGATCCGCTTCCTCAATTATTGCGCGCCAATACCAGATAAGGACCAAACTGTCTCACGACGTTTTGAACCCAGCTCGCGTGCCTCTTTAATGTGCGAACAGAACAACCCTTGGGAGCTACTTCACCCC
>JAYWFY010000015.1:0-33136 GCA_043778555.1 bacterium | reverse complement strand
ATGATATATCATCTTATTCGAACTGTCAAAGAGTTTTCCCGTCTGAAGACGGGGGTTTTCACCTCTTTAGAGGTTCATCCTGTCGGAGACTATAAATTTATATATAAAACTTATGCAATCTCAAATTTTACAAAAAGCTCTTATACAATTGGGTTTTGAAGACGACGTTATACAAGTGTATCTACTCTTGCTAGAAACCAAAAACCACTCTGTTACCAATCTCACTGAGACTACAGGATTTAATAGAATGAAGATTTATAAGATTCTTGAGAAACTTGGGAGAAGTGAAATGATTGAATTTAAAAAAGATTATAAAACTCCAATCAAAGTGCTCACTCCAGCTAATATTATTGCCAAACTAAGGAGTACCGAGCGAGAATCCAAGCGACTTGCAAACAATCTCTCCGATGTGCTACCAGATTTATTAAGCCACTTTTACAACGGAAATAATTCCTTTTGCAGAGTATTTAGTGGAAAATATCAGCTCATAGACCTTTTTGATGAAATGCTTGATGGGTTGGTAAAAGGAGATATAATTCTCAATTTTGGAGAAGGTAAAGATTTTAACAATTTGGTTGGTGAAACCTACATTATAGAGTGGATGAGGAAAAGAGTAAAAAAAGGTATTTACCTCAAGACTATGATTAGAAAAGACAATAATATAATAAAATGTTGCCATTTGATGAGGGCTGCTTTAATGGGCTTTTTAGCTGCTTTGGCAACAAAATTGTAATTTGGGATACTATTTTGCAAGAAGCTGTGGTTATAGAAAATTTTAATATGTGCAACTCTTTTCGGAGCTTATTTGAAACAATCTGGAATCTTGTTTAGATTTACTCCATTAGACTAGAGTTTAGCCTCTCCCACATTTGTAATTGATGCTCAAAAATAAATTCAAATCCTAGCTTGACAGCCTCTGGGTCTTTGTCCCAAATTTCTTGTAAAAGTGGACTAACGGTCTCATAATGACCAGCTTTGCGATGAATTTCAAAAAAAACTAACCCTTGTTTTGAGCAGCCTAAGTTTTTGGTAAACTCATACAAATTATCATAATCTGTGTTATCGAGTATTTCATATGCTCCAAAAATTGCCCAAACCTGTTCAAATGGTTTAGTGAGAATGAATTGGATGTGACTATTGTTATATTTTTGTATCCACTCAAAGTTACAGCTTTCATCCAAAATCTCTTTGTCGATGTCAACATCAAACTCTTTTGCAAATTGACTATACCAATATTCGTGAGAAAAAGTCTGACCAAATTCTTCACTGATATTTTTAAGAATTACTTTTTTATAATTGTTGTTTGGAGCAATTGAGCCCAAATACCATAAGAACTTATAAAATTTGCCACGAATATGATAGAAAGTCAAAGCAAACTTTTGTTTTTGAAGATCCGTAAGATTTTTTGCAAACTTATTATTAAATTTACATATTTGTTGACTACAATCCTAGAAGAATGTTCTGATGGTGTAGAAATGGTAAGCTTTAATGAGAATAATGATATTTATAGTATTATTGACGCCAAATATTTTTTTGAGATTTGGGTAGAAAAGCGTATTGGAAAGTCCATTTTTAATCGTATCCTATCTCATAACAAAAATACCTTTGTTAACGAACAAAAAAATTTGGATTCGGAAAAACTTCGCAAATGTAAAATCTTACCTGTTTCTAGCCCTGATCAAGGTTGCTACTGGATAATTGGCAACAAGATTATTTTTTGGGATACTTTCACACCTAAAGCAATACTGATAGAAAACAAAGCTTTGGCAATGGTTTTGATGTTCAACTTTGAACTAGTTTGAAATTCTTTGGATTAATTATTTTTTGCCAAGAAAAGAGAGTTTTTATGGAAGTTATAGCCATTATTCCAACGATGAAGTTGTAATTAATTTGAGATTTTTAGATCCTAAAACAAGTCTAGGATAACAGCCTGCCAAATTGGATTAGGTACACAGTATTTTTGGAATTTGGCAAACGTTGAGGGGGAATAAGTATATCTAATTTTGTATAGGTTGACATCTTTAATTTGCTTAATGATAATAGGTTTGACTATGAATCAAAAGTGGCTAATGTTCAAAATCCACCAGATGAAATCTTTTACTACACTCAAAATGACGAAGTGTCCCATGATAGTGAAGTCGCTCAAAGTCGTGAGTTGGCATAAGTTGGTCAATTTTTTTGGCAAGTCCAATTTATTTTTACTTTTTCTCTTGATATTGACATTAATCAACTGTTTTTTGGCTTTTCAATCGAGTTCTTGGCAGACTATTGTTTGGAATAACTTGCAGCAAAACTTTGAAGGTGAGATCAGAATTGTGCAGGAAGACAAGCAGCAATTTGGGTCTCGCTGGCAAGTCAAAACGGAAATTGGGGATATGTTTTTGGAAGGTCAAGCCAAATACAAACTTGGCTACAAATATAACATTCAAGGGACTTTGACAAGGTTTCAATTGGACAAAACACCAGGCGAAGACAGAGTTGATTTTGAATCATATTATATCAGTACTGGTAAAATTGGTAAAATTAAAAACCCGAGTTTGATCAGAGAAATAATCGGCTGCGATCTAGAGTGTCTAGTGATTCAAAAAGTAGCCAATTTTCGCTATTCAATGAGTTATAATTATAGCCAAATGATTTGTAAAAATCTCAACTGGATCAGTAATTTTTTTGGAAACAAGTGCATTGAGCCACTAGCTTGGGCAAAGGGTTTGGTAACTGGTAACGGAGATTTGTTTGATAAAACTACCAAGAATGAAATCAAAAAACTTGGACTGACACATTTGATCGTCGTATCAGGGACTCAGGTCTCGTTGATTTTTGCTGTATTGGAAAGTGTTTTGTTAAGTCTAAATCTAAGACGCAGGTGGCGATGGGCTTTGTGTATTTTTGGAATTTGTTTTTTGATTTTGATCGTCGGGTTTCAGGCTCCAGTTTTACGTTCCTGTCTCAGTATTTTATTTTGCACATTTGGCTTGGTTTTCCTTGGTCGGCGTCTAGATCCATTCCGAGCTTTGAGCTATAGTGGAATTGTTTTGTTGTGGCTCAACCCTTTCTTTTTGATTTCATATTCATTTTGGTTATCAATAGCTGCCACCTTTGGCTTGCTAGTTTCTACTCAGTTTTCCAAAACTATCAAAGCTCTACCAGAAGTAGAATTTCTAAACAGTTTTAAAGATATTGCACTGGCTACAATAGGCACTTTCCTCTATACTCTGCCTTTGATAGTCAATCTTTCTGGTGGGATTTCTCCTATTGCAATTATTAGTAATCTTGTAGTTTTACCTATTATTAATGTGGTGACGATACTTGATATTTTGGGATTTGTTCCTTATTTGGGAGAAGTTTTTATGATTTTTTCTACGATTATTCAAAACGTTATAATTGTATTGCTCAAAGATCTGGTCAGGTTTGCCAGTATAGTTAAATTTACGAGCTTTGGACTGATAGAAATGGTTGTGTATTGGTTTGTATTAACAATTTTGGCATTGATAATCAAGCAATATTTGGATCAAAGTAGTCCTGAAAAATCTAGATAACTACGATTACATTATGCAATATAGCCTCGCCTAACTTAGTCTATCTATCTTTGGGTTTTTGGTGATCGTGGAGCCAGTCTCGAAACATTAAAACAGTATTGTGTTGCCCAGCTGCCAAAAATGCAGGATCTCTGTCAATAGGTACAAACCAGCATTCTAGCTCTTGCTTGGTGTGGTCATGATCTGTAAAACGCCACTTTTCATTAACATTAATAGGATAAACAGGTTTGAGTATGTAATAAATCTGCATATTAGAATAGTTGTCTGCTTGGTTTTCTAGCATCATCATGCCAAGTGGGCATATAATCCTAGTTTCCAATCCAGTTTCTTCAAATACTTCACGGACTATTGTATCTGATGGATTTTCAAATTTTTCAATACGCCCACCAGGTAGTTGTAGACCACGAGAAGGTCTTGAGATAGATTTGAAGACCAAATAGTAATCACGTCCAAGGTGCTTTACCCAAACGATAGCTCCACTTCTAAAGATATGCTTGAGATTAAATTTTTTGGCAACTGTGACTTTGGGCTTGTCCCGATATATAAATTCGTGGGTGTCGATAGGCATTTGATTGGGATAATTTTTGTTTAGATATTCTAATTTGTTATATTCTTGGGTGTTTCCAGTGGTAATACAAATATATTATAGATTATCAAACCGCAAATGTCAAATTATTTTGATTTGTTTGTTAAAACTGACTTTGAAGAGCTGGAAATATTGGCTGAATTACGATCAAAGCCTGCAAGTGAGCTCTTTGAATTAATCAAAAAAACTGACTGACCAATAGAGATTAAAGTCGACAGTATTAATGTTGAAAATAATAGGAACTTGATAGTTTGAAGAGATTTTTTGGTTTTTAAAATTTTATTTGTGCTTGAATTGACTTTGATGTTGTGAAGGTTTATTCTGGATTGGAATTGCATATTCTGTGTTTTTGTTTTTGTTTTTCAAATATAATTATACATCAGATTTTGACCTTGTGCAAACTGTAATAAAAAAATAATTTTTGTTTGACTACTTTTGTGATATAGACTGTAATTGTAAGGTGATATAAATACAAAAAACCTTAGAGATATAGACCAATTTTATATTCATCCAAAATCTAACATCAAATTTTACTATGAAAAATACCAAAAAAGATATTACAAAACTCAAGTATGTAAAGCTCAATGGAGTCAATAGCCTCAACAAAATAAGTGAAGAAATCAGTGAAAAGAACCAGCCAGTAGACCGCAAAGATGAGGATTCAAATATAAGTAAGCCTACTTACAAAAAATTTGAGGATTCAAATCTAGGTAAGAATCAGATCAATCCATTCAAAATAAAAAAAGGTGAGACACCCATAAGCTTGGAATCGCAGCCATCAGATATAAAACCAATCGTGACCAAAATTAGCTCTATCAATTTTAAATTACCAAAATTTTTGGCTGATCGCGAAAACCAAAAAAAACAAACTGACTTGATCAAAAACCTTGAAGCCACTCCAAGCTTTGGCGGGCATTTGCCATTCACGCAAGAAAACTTTGGCAACAATCCCAACTCCTTTACCACTATTTTTAAAAAAGATAACGATAAAATTAACGGTTTTCAAAGAGTTTTCCGCAAATCTGTAATATTATTAGTTTTACAATTGTTATCGTTTTTTGCTATAACCTTTGTGATGATAACTGGTGCTGGTCTTAATCTTGCTTCCGCCACAGCCAGTCTAATTAGTATGGCTATAATTCTAGGGTTAATTGTTGTGTATGCTTCTATAACAAGTATTTTTTATATTATAGTGGCTGATCGTAGTTATATTTGGATAAGCCTCTCATCCCAATCATTACTTTTGATTCTTATTTATTGGTTACTTGGGCTTGGGATTTTTGCACCTGCTACTGTCTTAATATCTTTTTTGATATTTATAATGTCATATTTTGCTTACTTGGAAGTGGAAAAAATTCAAGTTTCTACAAGGTTCTTTTCTATTAGCTATGTCACAAGTGAAGCTCTAAAGATACTCTCTACTGTCGCCATTATAACTATATCTTTGGGTGTTTTCAACGTTGTAACTATCCAAAGCCCCAAAACATTCATTTCCAAAAACCTTATTAGCAATGATAGTATCTACAATAGTGTCGTGCTTGGTAATAGTTTTCCCTTCAACATTATGAGTCTCAATAAAATAGCTCTTAGTGGCGACAAATATGTAATCAACAAGGACGGAGGAGTTGAGTCTGCTGGCAAACCTTTAGATTTTAGGACATTTTTAATCAAAAATATTAAACAAACTGGGCTACTTACCGAGGTAGAAAAGCGCGAAATCAAGGTGGCGTGTGAAACTTTAAACGAAAAAGAATGCACAACAAAGACAGCTGTCGAACTAGACAAAAAACTCAAAGCTACGATTAAAATGGAAAATAGCAGCTACAACAGTATTAATTTTGGTCTTGATGAGTTAATTAATAAAGATAATTTTAGAGATGTTTTGAAAGCTTTTTACTCAGACAAAATCGACGATCTCAACAATCAAAGTGCCAACATCAATGAAATCACCTATCTCAAACCTTTTAGGCAGTATATTGACCCTATTTTACCAAGTATAGTTCAGGCAATTGTCGCTATTTTGGTTTTTGTATTTTTGTCATTTTTCAAGTTTATAATGAATATAATCACATCTATATTGATATGGATAATCTGGAAGTTTATGCTTTTGACAGGTTTTGCAAAAATTGATATAGAGCTTGTAGAATCAGAGATTGTGAGTATTTAGTATAAAACCTTTCCGTTCCAAATTATTTTTGAAGCCTAGGTTACTATAAAACTCAATGACTGACGGCTTACTATTGGAAAAAGCCAGTGAGCCAAATTTACAAAAACTTGATAATGTGTTGAATGTATGTACAAATGCAGCACTTATAACTGGTAATTTTTTTGCGCCTTTATAGCCTGTATGATTTTCAAAATCTACAAAACGACCAGCCACAGCCGACAGCTGAACTTCATCACCAAAAGTATTTAAGCCAAATGTTCCTACGACTTCTCCTGATCTAGCGTACACCAAAAATATTTTGAGATCTTGATTTTGGCTATGCTTCTCAAAATTTTCAAAAATATATCGCTGTTTTGATGGATTACTGGTTACAAATGACTTGCCTTCAATGTCACGACAAAAGTTTACCGCAAAACTATTAAGTAGAAGATTGATGAGAATATTTTTTTGGTTTGGGGTATATTCTTTGATTACAAATTCGTCGCTATAGTTTTGCCAGTTTAGTTGTGGGTTTTTGGTTAGCAACTCAACAATGTCAGCTTTATTGAGTTTAAAAAAATTGGAATTATATTCAACAATCTTGCCCTTCCCAAAAATTTGCACAAATTCAGAATATATTAATTGCGGGTCATAATTATCAAAAATTACTTTAAGTTTGGTTGGTTGTTGTAATAATTTATCTTTGCTTTGGCTTATCAAATTGGATAATTCGTGTAAAGCTAGATTGGGAGGTAAAGTGAAAAATATGCTACCAGCAAGGTCGGCAAAAGGCGGTTTGAAATTGGTGACACTGGTCATAGTTGTGATAGTATATTAATTCAAGGATAATAGCTAGCAAATTTTAATGTATAATCTTGGGAAATAATACCTGGGCTTTTGCGATTTTGGTAGCTGTAAAGGTTTCAATTATTTTGGCACCTGACTCTGGCATAAAAATAGACAATGCCTTGCCGATTTCAACCAAAACCCTAGCTGATTGCGTGAGTACAGTTTTGACTTCTACTATATTTTGATCCATATTTTTGGCAAGTGACCAGGGTTTGGTGTCCTCCAAAAATGCATTAATTTTGGCTGATTGAATAAACAGCTCTTGCATTGCTTTTTGCGGGTAAAAATTTTCCAATTCCTTGTAGACTTTGACCAAATTCACGTCTAGTTGAGTAATTTCTATACTTTCAATGTCAAT
The DNA here is from genome assembly GCA_043778555.1 of bacterium. GTDB lineage: Bacteria > Patescibacteriota > JACMRA01 > JACMRA01 > JACMRA01 > JAYTWQ01. The sequence continues at coordinate 25,661 of JAYWFY010000015.1, read as the reverse complement.
ATAGCCATTAAAATACTTTTCAATAAGGGTAGAAACTCTCATCACAACATTACCCAAATTATCAGCTAGGTTGGCATTGTAGCTCTCAATTACTCTATTCAAGTCAAAGTTGGTATCCCCAAAAAGATTGATCTCATGGAGCATCACAAAGCGAGTACCATCTATTCCAAATTGTTCAATAAGTGCTTGGGGCAAAACCCCGTTGCCAAGTGATTTGGAAAACTTGTGACCAGTAGCATCGTTAATGAATCCGTGTACAATTGTTTTTTGAGGTAATAATGAGAATTTTAAAGCTTCAAAGTCAAGCTCTTCATCTAGTTCAGCATCTTCAACTTTTTCCAAGATCGTAGCGTCCGCCAACAATTCTTCGGTCATCTCTTTTTCAAAGCCAGCCAGATCCATAGCAAAATGAAGTGCCGTCCAGATTATAATATGAAATTTAGCAATATCCTTACCGAGATACATAAAATCAATTGGCAAACCTTCTCGAATCTCGTTCAAAATCTCTTCTTCAATTACTGCTTGTAGCTCAGGCATTTCTCTCCATTTGTCAAAAGTCTCTGGGTTGACAAGAGCAGTCCAGTAGTTTTGCAAAGCCTCAAACCATACATACATAACCTGATTGGTGTCAGACCCGTTAGCCAAAAACATCTCTATTCCCCAAGGCATTCTTGCTTTTTCACGCGACATAGAAATGTCAGTCAAACCTTCAGACATAAAATTGAGCCATTCATCCACACTCGGCTCAACGATATTTTTAGATTTGGAGTAGATCAAATACTCTCGCACTTTGTCTTCAAAACTTGATAATCGAAAAAAATAGTTCTCTTCATTCATTTCTACTAGCTTGGTACGATGAATTGGACAGCAACCATTTTGATCAAGCTGGCTTTCAACATAAAAATCTTCACAACCTACACAATAAAGCCCGGTATAAGACTTTTTGTATATCAAATCCTTGGCAAGTAATCGCTTAAAAACTATCTGAGCAAGTAATTGGTGGTTTTGGCTATGAGTTTCTACAAATACATCACTGTGACAATCATATTGCTTCCAAATATTTTGAAATTCTAATGATTTTTGGTTGACAAATGCTGATGGTTGATGACCTAGTTCCAATGATTTTTGATAAATTTTGAGACCGTGTTGATCAACTCCGTATTGCAAAAACACCTCTTGAGACTCTACTCGCTGACGATAACGTCGAATTGTATCTGTAAATATATGTTCAAGCAAATGCCCCAAATGAGGCTCTCCATTGACATATGGTAATGGCGTTGTGATAAAAAACATAGACTAATTGTTGCAAAAAAAGGGATTAAATGTCAAGAAGTCGGTAGTTTGACTATTAATGTAATGTTGGACTACAATTAAAATACTAATTCACGCAAAACTTAATATATGGCAATTACCCAGCTCAAAGAATTATTAGCAAGTTTCAAACCCAAACTTACCGACAAGCAAATCGTTTGGATGCTCCCAACCGACCTTGAGCATGGTATTTTGACAACCAATATTGCCTTTGTAATAGCCAAAGAACTTCGACAAAACCCAAATCAAATATCCGAAAGTTTGAGCAACGAAATTAATATCTGGCTATCAACTTATAATAAAGCTGTAATATCCAAACCAATTGGTGCCTACATTAACATCATTCCAAGTGAAAGCTTTTATGCAGAAATATTACAATCAAATTCTACTAAAAATCTTGTTAAAACCTCCAACCAAAAATTTATCTTAGATTATATCGCTGCCAACGTTGCTAAAAAACTCTCGATTGGCAATATGCGAAATTGTAATATCGGGGACAGCATCAGAAGGATTTTGCGACTTAAATACCCAAATTTGATAACGGACAATCACTGGGGAGATTGGGGAGTGAATATGGGGATTTTGATCTGGGGCTGGAAATTTTTTGACCATTCGATCTTTGCGACCGACGAATTGATGATTGATAAACTTACCAAAATTTACGTCTGGGCAAATGCTCAAAAAGAAATTGTGGAAGGTTGGGAAAATTTGGTAAGGCAAGAGTTCCTTAAGTTAGAACAAAAAGATGAAACTAATTATTCTCTTTGGCAAGAATTTATCACCACAACCAAGCAAGATTTGCGGCTAGATTTGGATTTGATGAGAGTCCCAAAACATGATATTGAGCAAGGTGAAAGTTTTTATGAAGCCGACATGAACTTGTTGACAGATTTTTTGGAAAAAAACAAATTTTGGACCGCAGAAGATAAAGCTAGATATTTTGACTTTGAAACTTTGGCTCAAAACTGGCAAGGAATTGACGATGAATTTCGCAAAAAAGTATCCAATTTTGGACGTTGTTATTTGATTAGCTCTACTGGCTATACTAGTTATTGTTACCGAGATGTAGCGACCAAACTACAATACGCTCGAGACCTCAAAGTAGACTTGGCGCTAGTTGTCACCGACAAAACCCAAAAACACAATTTTGATCAAGCTTTTAGTATTATTTGCTATCTTGCAAGTACACCCGAATTCATATCAGAGTTTGGAAAGCAGGTTGCTGATAGAATTGTTTGGCAAAATATGAAACACCTTGGTTATGGCTTTCTCAAGCTAGAATCTGGCAAAATGTCTGCCCGCAAAGGTAATGTAATTTTACTGAGAGATTTGGTCAAAGATGTCGAGCTAGAAGCCAAGCGAATTATACTTGAAAAAACTCCATATTCAGATTTGGATTCCATTGACACTAAAGCTAGAAAGATAGCTTTGGCGGCTATCAAGTGGAACGATCTCAAGCAATCTTATGAACAAGACATCACCTTTGACATCCACCAAGTTCTAAATTTTGTTGGCAATACTGGAGTTTATCAGCTTTACACCTATGCCAGACTAAACAGTGTTTTAAGAAAATTACAATTAATTACTGTATCCAGATCCTTTAGTGAGCAAACTTCTAATCCAAATTTTAATTTATTAGAACAAGCAATTTTAAAGCAAATTTGGACACAATCCGAAGTTTTAGAATCTATTTGCAACAATTATCAGATCCACCTACTAACCAACCACCTTTACGAACTCTCCAACCTAGTCAACAAATGGTATAACGACGTGCCAATTCTTAAAGATCCGCGGTCAGAGTTTATGCAAATTTTTATAACTAAAGTAATGAAGTATCTCAAGTTCAACCTTGAATTGTTGGGGATAGAAGTCGTAGATCAAATTTAATGAACTGTTGGTGAAGCACGTATATGTCTAGTCTCATAATCCACAATTCTTTTGGCTATAAAATAGCTTGGGTCAATAATTTTACAGGTTGGATAGACTTTTAAAATTATATTTTTGATAATTGGATAGTGGGTGCACGCCAAAAGAATCAAGGAATTATTTGGAATTTTGAGCTGGTTCAAATATATTTCTAAACTGTTGTTTCTAGGATTGATATTGTTGATTTTTTTAAAAAATTCATCCAATTCTTTTTGGTCGAGAAACTTGGAATTACTGTTTTTGAAGCAAATCAATTTTTCAATCATATCACAAAGTCCTGGACAAGCGACCACTTGTATCTTTTTGAAGCCAATATGTTCAAATTCTTTTTGGTAAAAGCCAGAATTTGTTGTCGCTTGAGTTCCCAAAATAATCAACTTTTGCTCTTTTAATCCGCAATATTCTAGCTCCAAAAGCTCTGTTATAGGCTTGCTAATACTCAAGATTTGTCTATCCAAAAAGTGCTGAGGTAACCAAACCTGTTGTAGTTCTCGAATGGTGCTAACGCTAGCTGTGTTGCAAGCCAAAATCAACAAGCTAGAATTTGTAAAAACAACCTTAGCAACTATTTTTATTTGCTCCAAAATCAATGGTCTAGGCTTGTCACCTAACGGTAAGATATCAAAGTCAGCGTAGTACTGAGTCATTCCATTGGGCTTGAGTTCCAAATATTCTCTCAAAATAGTGAGTCCGCCTATTCCTGAATCGTAAAAAGTCGTCATAGCTAGTTTATATAGTTGTACCTTTGACAACCCAATCCAAATTGAGTAAGCTGTCTCCTGAACTTGTTTCAGGATCTAGGATTATAAGTAGATTAGAGCTAGGTATTGTTAGAGAAATGAGTATAAAGTATATATCTGAATATATTATACAATGCTATTGTTTTGATTTACTCGGTGGAGTTTGGATTGGCTGCAGTGAAGATTTGCCTTTATCAGGAGTTTTATATTCTTGGTTGCCAAAATTGGTAATGATTGTGAGGGGTTGCGGTTTGACAACTTGGGCTTTGGCAGCTTTGGTTGTGATTATGTTTGGGGCAAATATCAAACATAGGCTAATGACAGAAAATATTCCAGCAGAGGCAAATACAATGTTAAACAGACCAAATAAGCTTTCTCTATAATTATTTATTTTTTTATTTTTAATATTATTTCTTGCAGTTTTCTGTGTGCTACGATGCCTAAAAACTCTAGTTGTCGATGAGCTAGGTTTAAAGTTTTGTCTTTGACTGTGTTTTGAATGGGTCATTTTTTGTTTTTAATACAAATATACACTGATAATTTTACTTTTAATTTTCAAAGTTATTTGCAGTTACTTACTTGTATATTTGTTATTACTATGTATATAAAATTACATGATAACTGGTATTTTTGTCAATTACACCTTCTTGAGTTCAATTTCAAAGTACAATATTCTTTGACTATTTTTTGGATTGTATATTTTATTACAAAAATCTGAATTGATCAACTCAAACTATTTTTTTAAAAGTAAAGCAAATCTTGACAGTAAGTAAATCCAAAAGTAAAATATTGATATGAACAAAATCTTATCAAGCAAAGGAGAAGTAGAGGCAGTAATTACCAAAATTAGCAGCAAAAATCAAATAACTATCCCAGTCAAAATCATCAAGCAATTAGGTCTAACCAAAAATCAACGTGTCAAAGTCTGGCTAAACAAAAAGGCTAATAAAACCGAAATTAAGATAGAAATCTTGCCTGATCCAATTGCAAAATTACGAGGAATACTTAAGGGGACGGGTCTTGGTGTAAAGGATTTTTTGCGGGAAAGATACGAAGATGATAAAAATTATGACTTATAAAATTATTGACGCTTGCGTCGTGATAGCTTTTTTGAAGCAGGAGCCAAATTACAAAATATGCCAAGAGGTACTTATAGACTCAATCAATAATCCAGGTCAATATTTAATGTCATCAGTCACATTTTCAGAAATTTGCAAGTATTTTTATTTATATTTGCCAGAAAAAGCTAAAGATATTTTGGATTCAATTCAAACAGACTTTGCTATTACCTTTGTTAAAGTAGATGAAAACCAAGCAAGACTTGCAGCTTATTACAAATCACTTGGAGGTATCGCTTTTTTGGACGGTTTTATACTCGCACTAGCCAAAAAGAAAAACGCCAAGATTTTGACACTGGATAAAGAGTTTTTGAAATATCAAGGTGAGTTTGAGGTCGAGTTTTTGTAAATAAATATAGTTATATTTTTGGAGTTTTTAGACCAGAAACTCTTTTGATTTCTGCATCCACTATTTTTTTGTTCTTAAATGCTTGTATCGCCAATGGTGAAGAAAGTGCAAGTAAACTTATAAGCGTATAAATACTTGCTTTATCATAATTAAAATCACGAAGTTTTTCTTTAGTCCCATGAATTACTTGAACTTTACCAGTGCGTGGGTTTGTGTATTCACGTTCAAAAGAAACTGTGACAGGATTAAATTTGTCAGCTGCAATATTTGCCGATGTTTCAACCGCTACACCACCAATTATACTTAAAGCTGAAGGCAGTAAAACATTCCTTGTTAGAGATAGAGGGATTTTTAATTGTTCCCAGATTTCTTTTCTATAATTTTGGATAGCCTCAACGCTTGGGCTTACTGATTCTATTTGGTCAATATTTTTGGCTTGTTGAAGTCTTTGTAATTCTAACCCTATTTTTCTTAAATCTATTTCAAATTTAAATTTTTGAAGTGCTTGCTGGGCTTCATTAGGATTAAAAAGTTTAATTCTTTCCTTGTAAGTGTCCATTATATTTTGAGATTTTTTAATATGGTGGTCATAAGTTTCCTTCGAAATAATTCCATTCTTTAAGTTTTCATTGAGAGTGTTAATTGAACCTCGAGTGTACTCGACAGTTTCAAGCATTTCTTGCATCATATCTTTATTCTCCCCATCAAAACTTTCAAGTCTTTTTTTGATACGATCATGTGAGTCTAGTAATTCTTGATATCTTTTTTGCCTAGTGTCAAGGTTGGAATTTATGATCAATGTTTCTCCTTCCACTTTTGAAACCACTGAACCATAGTTCCTGTTGATAGTTTCAACATTTGGCAATAATCTAGTGTGGCTATTATCAAAATTTTGTTGTGGGCTAAAGGCTGGGTTTTGTTTGTTGTTATCAAATATTTTTATCAGGCTTGCGTTTTGTACACCGCTGTTGTATGGAGGAATAACAATTCTGCCATTTTTATCAGTTTCAAGATTAATCTTATCATAAACGTAAGCTAATACAACCAAATCGTCACTAACATTATCTTTAGATATTGGAGCATTTCTATCAATCTTTTCTCCTGCGTCTCCAGTAACAACATAAACGACGACCTGATTATTAATTTCAACAATTTTGATATATGAATAATGACTGTGGAGGTACCTAGCTTCAGTGCTTATTGGGCTCGCACGATCTTCTAAAGCTACAACTTGATTAAATTTTACTTCGGTAATTAAGTCATCTATATACACTCCTTTGATTTCATCGTTAAGTGTTCTAATCGAGATTTCATTACATTTGAGAGTGTGTAAATTTGAAAATGTTTTTATACCCTCGTTGTTCTGTAATGTATATTCTCTTTTGTCTGAGTCTTCTGCGATACTACGCTTAGTACAGCTTAGTGTACCTCGTAAATTTACTAATTCTGATAATCTTTGCATTAATGGGTTGTGGTACTTATCATCTCGATACCCCCTTACAAATGGATCAGAGCCATCATTGAAATATTGCTCAAGTATTTCAAGTTTTAATTTTTCTTTACCCAATCCTTCATCGACTTTTTTTCTGACAATTGATGGCAAAAATCCTAGGAATTGATCCAATGTCAAACCTACAGCTTCTCCGTGTAATCCCATTATTTCTGCTTCATTGCTCGGAACTGTTTCAGTATTAGAAGTCAATAGTTTTTTGACAACTTCGACTTGAAAGACCTTTTCTTTGGTTTCTGGAATTAATATTTCTTTAGACATTTTGTAATTCTACTCCAAGTTTTAGCTTTTTGCAAATTTTTTTAGTTTCTTGACAAACACAGTACCATTAAGCCATACTTCCAACCATTATGGATGTTCTTACCCCAACTTTACTGATACTTATTTTAATACTACTTGTCTTAGTCTATTTGGCAACTAAAAAAACCTCTGAGGCATCAAACGACCAAGGTTTGTCAAATGCAATCATCGCCGAAATGGTGATTCACAAAGACCAAATATCAGATAAAGTCATAGAAAAAATGAGTCTAATGAACGGTTTGCAATCCAGCCAGCTTAGTGACACCAAATCTAAGATCGAGATCAGCTTTGAAGGTCTCAAGAATATTCTCAACAACATTCAAACTCAGCAATCTGCTGCCCAAAAATTTGAATTTGCGGAGATCAAAAGCCTGAACCAAACGCAGTTGATGGAATTGCAGGAAATCATTAGAAACTCTTTGTCCAAGGCGATAACAGATCTCAACAACCTTAATAGCCAAAACTTTGAAACTTTAAGAAAGACTAACCAAGAAAAACTAGACCAGATCAACCTTCAAGTCCAGTCTCGCCTCGACCAAAACTTTGCTCAGCACCAAAAGTCCTTTGAGGAAGTGACTCGTTCGGTTGGCAACATGCAGACCACGGCTCGCCAGATGATTGACAGCACAGCCAGCATCGACAAACTCAACAACATTTTTGCTCGATCTAGTTCCAAATCATTTGGAGATTTTGGTGAGAAGTATTTGGAGTCTTTGCTTACTCAAAACGTGCATCCGTCCTGTTGGCAAAAACAGGTCAAAATGTCTTATTCATCCGACAAAATTGACTTTGTGCTACTGTTTGGAGATCAAAAAATAGGTATTGACAGCAAGTTTCCGGCAACCAAATTTCAAGATTACCAAATGACTCCAGCAGGGGAAAAAATTTCTAGGCTAAAGGATTACTTGGTTTCAGTCAAAACAATGGCAACTGATATTAGCAATAAATACGGCAAGAATAGTGAGTTTGACTACCTTTTGATGTATCTACCAAGCGATGGAATGTACGTCACAGTCGCAGAAAATACCTCTTTAGTTATGGAGCTGCAAAAGCTCCGGGTAATGCCAGTATCGCCGATTACGATTTTCCCAATGGTAATGGGAGCCAAGACCTATTATAGTAATAAATTTGTCAACGAGAACGCCAAAGACATTATGCAAGGGCTAGAGAATATCAAAAAGAACGTAGCTACTTTTCAAGACGAATTTCGCAAGCTTGGCGACAAAATTAAACAAGCCCAACAAAACTATGACAAAGCAGGAGAGAATCTCTTAGGGGTAGAGCGTACAGTCAACCAGCTAGAGCAAAAAGAGCAAAAAGCTGTGGAGACGGAAGCACTGATGTAGTATAGGTGTTTGTGGATTAATAATTTGGTTGACATTTATTCAAATATAGGTTACAATTCACACAATTAGTAGTAAATACATTCGCTTCAGCAACATTAGCTAGTTTTAATTACTTATATTTTTAGATTTTGAAACAAGTTCATGATGACAGCACGTTTTAATTATCCTTGGATTACTGCGTAACTAGTATGATTAGCAAATAACCAAATTATGTCTGTAGAACAAAAAGTAAAGAATGCAAAACGAATACGAGATGTCAAAAAACACTATAGACTAATAGCTCTCTCTGGGCTGTCTTTTTTTCTAACATTTCTTTTTACCTTAATATTCAAATTCACAGTCAAGTCCAAGAAGATTGAAAATAGCCAAAAAAAATCTATCATAAAAGATCGTAACAATTTAGGCATGGATAACTCAAGATAATGGCTTTGGATATACAGTCAGCACATTGCACCCAACTTGACACAATAATACAATTTGCACAGCATTAGGTCACCTTCTTTGTAACAATATTAATAACTAAAATAATCACAACTTAAGTAAATTATAAAATAATTGGGTTATAAACATATTACAAAAACAAATATTATGTCAAATACCTATAAAGTCATCATTGCAGCTGTAACAATTGGTATTCTCGGAGTTACAAGTATATTCCTAGTTGGTCAAAGTCGAGAACAAAACAAAGCTATTTCAGCTCAAAGCTCATCAGCTGTTTCTAGTGCAAAATCACAATTAGTTTCTGGCTTGGTTCAAAGTAGAATGTTGAGTTCAGTTGTAAGTTCAACAGCTGTCCAAATTTCTTCAGTTGCAAAAACTGAAAGTCAACTAATTCCAAATACCATCCCAACTTTTGATTCTAGAAATCAAACTAGCTTAAAACTAACCACCCAAAACCAAATAACTTCGATAAGTGTGGGAGAGTGCAAACTCGAAACAAAATTTAGGATTGGGACTTGTGAAATTGTTGACCAAGATAAAAATACTTTACTAAAATTAAACGTTGTCGGTGGGAATCCATTAATATTAGATTCTACAAATAAATCCCAAAAATTAATTAATCTGGTTCGCGGATATGGATTATGTAGCTTTATCGAGTATGAATTAAATTTTGCTAATAAAGAATTCTCAATTAATCGTAATTTAAGCTCACCTGGTTGCCAAGATAAGTCTGTAATTTTAGAAATTGAAAAATATTCCGATCTCTACAACAAATTAAATAATTAATAAAAAAAACTATAAATGCTTAAAAATATGTTCAAATTAAAATTTTTCCTAACGATAGGGCTTATATCTACTTCTATATTATCTTTTTCTCATATTTCTCAAAATGTTAACCTCTCTGCAAAAGAAAATGAAGTAAGTAAGATTATAAGCAATTCGCAAGTATCTCAATCTACTACTACTTTAAGCTTAGCTACAAGTCAAATAAGTTCAGTTACTAGTAATTCTCAACAACTCAATAGCCTATCAGTTACGAATAATTCTAAATTGTTGGATATTTATAGAATTCCAAAACCTGTTACAATTGATCCTAAAATTGAAAAACAAGTTATAAATTGTATTCGTAACAAATATGATGTTAATAAAAAAGATATAATAATAACATTTTTAGACAAGACAAAAGGTATAGATTTAAGAGAAGATACAAACGATATAATTGACTTTGGAATTGCATTTTCTAAGGACTCTAATTCTGACGATGGTAGGTTATCAAAAAATTATACTTTCAATATAATTAAGAACAACGTGAAATGTCGAGATGTAGCTGAAACTATAGTTAATTTGAATGGATATAAAACGAAAGAAAGTATTGAAGAAGGTAAAGAAAATTGGAAGAAATATTTAAAAAGCGAAAAAAATCGTGAAGAAAAAAATATAAAAGATATTGAATATACAAAGGAAAAGAAATCAACTTTATTAGATATTTTTTCACCAGTAAAGGCTTCAGCACTAACAAGTAGCCAAATTTACCAAGTTGAAAGTGACATTATTCAGAAGGGTAAAGATCTCGGCATAACAAACAAAAATCAGGCTGCATATATATTAGGCACAGCGTGGCATAAAAGTGCACAATTTAATCAACTATCAGAATTATACAACGGTACAAATAAGTGTACCTATTTTGATCAAAAATATGGACCCGGAACATCTGTTGCTGTTCAGCTAGGTAATACACAAGTTGGAGATGGTTGTAAATTTTATGGTAGAGGATATGTGCAGCTTACTGGAAGGAGTAATTATCAAACTTATAAAGATATTACAGCTATTGATATAATCAATAACCCAGACCTAGTGGCTACCGACACAAATTTTGCAAGATTTATAATGGTTGATGGAATGAAAAATGGTAGATTCACCAGTGTAAAACTAAATGACTATATTAACTCTACAACAAATGACTTCTACAATGCTAGAAAAATAGTTAATGGCTTAGATGCAGCATCGACTATTGAAGGCTACACACGCAATCTTTATCTCACTGATACTAGAATTACGAATTACACCACTACCCCTTCCACCCCGACCCCAATCCAGGCTTGGATGTTCAAACGCAAAGGTACCAATCAATGCCTCAATAGCTATAACTCTGCCAACTATTCCAAGGTTGATACATATACATGCAATCAAAGTGATGGAGATCAACTTTGGACAAATAATGGTGGTGGTTTTCGTAAAAAAGGTTCTAGTTTTTGTATGAATAGTAATTCACCTACCAATGCCAAAGGTGTAATCATGTGGACTTGTAACTCCAATAACAATGATCAAAACTGGAATTGGAGTACTAATGCTTTTGTCCGTAGTGGTACAAGTCAATGTGTAGATAAACAAAATCCAGCCAACGGAATACAAGTCTACACTTGGGTATGTCTTAATGGAAATACCAATCAACAATGGGAAGCAATCTGGCTATCTTAACAGCTCTAACAATTAAATCGTCCTCTCGTCTAAGAGGGTTTTTGTTTTGGGGCTTGGAATTGAATTGAAAGAGCCTGAATTGACAAAAAATCCTTACCAATTCATTATATTGATATGTCAGAAAATAATTCCAAAATCCCAACTGTTATCGCTTTGATACTTTTAGCCCTCATTCTAATCAGTGTACTATTCTTAGCGAGCCAACCAAAAGTTGCAGCTCCAAGTGTCGCAACATCCAGTCAGTCAGTCATAAAACCTAGTCAGTCAGTGACCAACCAAAAAGACAAATGTATCATGCAAAATCCCAAATCTACAAAAATTGGCACAATCGATCAAGAAAAACTAAAGCGTATCAAAATCGAAGATATCGCAATGGGTGCCGGTGAACAAGTGCAATCTGGTGATGTAATCTGTATAGACTACAAAGGAACTCTCGAAAATGGCACTGAATTTGATCAAAGCTACAAGCGTGGGCAGCCATTTGTTACTCAGATAGGTATCGGACAAGTCATACAAGGTTGGGACTTAGGTATCGTCGGACTCAAAGAAGGCGGCAAGCGAAAACTCACAATTCCTGCAGATTTAGCATATGGATCGCGTGCTACTAGCTCTATCCCAGCAGACTCTACATTAATATTTGAGGTTGAGCTAGTCAAAATTATCAAATAAACTAGTCACTATGGCAAAAATTGTCTCCAATATCCTCATTGTTTTGGCTAGCCCAACCGACTCAAATGATCAAAGGTTAAATTTGATAAATAAATACTGCAAGTCATTTGCCCAAATCTGCACTAGCAGTGGCATTAATGTAGATATTATAGACCTATATAACGACAATGAAATCAATATCTCTAGCTATTTACAAAGCGATAATAGTAAAGTTTTGGAGTATCAGATTAGGGTCTCAAAAGCAGACCAAATCATATTCTTTCACCCTATACTGCAAGACGGGGTTCCAGCCATTCTCAAAGGTTTTTTGGAAAATGTACTCTGTGCAGGATTTGCTTTTCGCGTCGAAAGACAGCTAGTAATAGGCTTGCTCAACAAAAAAACTACAATATTTGCTTTTGATGAAAAATCATTGTGGAGCTCTAAAGTGCTTTGCGGAAATCAATTGGTTAATTTTTGGAATAAGACTATTTTTAATACCACAGGCTTAGTTGGCAAACTAAAAGTTTTTTACAAATTTAGATCATCCAACAGTTATACTCTCGAAAAAATCAAAACCTATATCGACAGTTCCGCCAACAAAATACATTCCAAAGGTAAGCTACTAGACCTATAAATTTGACAAACTTAAGTCAACAAGTAAGTTTACATTAATTATAAAATATCATAACATCAATTATATTATGTCACATCACAAAGTCCGTTCTTATGTGGATAACTCTTTTCAACAGGACAAAAACTGCAATATTGAAGGATTGACTTTCGATGATATCTTACTATTACCCGGCTATACAGATTTTTTTCGAGAAATAGTAACAACTGATGTTGAGCTGACTGCAAACATTAAACTCAAAATACCAATATTCTCAAGTCCAATGGACACAGTGACAGAAGCATCTATGGCTATAGCGATGGCAAAAATGGGGGGGATGGGAATCATTCACCGTTCAATGTCAATAACAGATCAAGTCAACGAGCTCAAACTAGTCAAAAACACAGTACTAAACATAGATGAACACGCTCAAGCAACAAACAATAAAGGAATACTTTTATGCGGAACGGCTGTTGGTGCTAGCCCAGATTTTGAAGAAAGAGTTTCGGCTTTGGCAAATGCTGGAACAGACTTATTTGTACTTGACACCGCTCAAGGTTTTGCACAATACATTCTTGATTATATCAAAACTATCAAAACTATTACCGATATTCCTATAATGGCAGGCAATGTCGTGACATACGAGGGAGCTATTGCGCTGATCGAAGCTGGTGCTAACATTTTGAGAGTCGGAATGGGTCCAGGAAGTATTTGTACTACTCGTATCGTAACTGGTGTAGGCGTACCGCAATTGACCGCAATTAGCGAAGTCAAGAGAGCAGTGCTTGATTCCAAATCTGATGTCAAAGTGATAGCCGACGGCGGAATAAAACAAATCGGAGACATTGCCAAGGCAATTGCTTTTGGGGCTGATGCAGTGATGCTTGGTTCGTTATTGGCTGGATTTGACCAATGTCCTGGAGAAACTATAGAGCTCGATAATCAAAAATACAAATTTTACCGAGGAATGGGAAGCATTGGAGCTATGCAAAAAGGTGGAGCCGCAAGATACGGTCAAGTAGGTGATAACACAAAAAAACTTGTAGCCGAAGGTGTGGAAGCTATGGTAAAACACAAAGGGAATGTTGAAAATTTTTTGTTTCAAATTCAAGGTGGTTTAAAATCTGCATGTTATAATATTGGTGGACGCAATTTGCAAGAGTTTCAACAAAAAGTAAAATATATCAAAATTTCAACAGCTTCATTCTCAGAATCTATGCCACACTCAATCAACGTTATTAGTAGCGGAAATAGTTTTGTCAGTAGAGTTTCAGCCTAAATTTTACTCCAAGTTCAAGTTGACAGTTTATCAAATTCAAAATTAAGTTGTTGGCGAAACCAAGTTTAAAGCTAGATTTGATACAAAATAAAAAATAACCAAAAATTAATATGCCTATCAACATAAAAAATACACTTATCAGTGTTGCTCTAATTGCCTTTATAATTTCTTCGGAGGCATTTACAATCTACGAACTTGCCAAAAAACAACCAAAAAATAATTATATCTTTGGTAAATAACCCAAAACTTTGAGAAGAAAAAATCCTCCCATTATAAGAGAGGTGATTTATTGCAAAATTAATTGTGAGTAAATTACTCTACACAGATAAACACTCGTTTTTGAAGGTTACCGTTAAAGGCAATTACTTTCTTTTTGATAAAAGACACTACACCATCACCTTTTGCTATCAAAGTATCATCGGCTGTACGTTTTACGCCTTTGCCAGCATGAAATTTTGTACCCCTTTGTTTGATCAAAATATTGCCAGAGAATACAAATTCACCACCAAATCTTTTGACACCTAATCTTTTGGAAATAGAGTCTCGACCGTTGTCGACTGAAGATACTGCTTTCTTATGAGCCATAAAATATATTTGATTGAATTAAAATGTGAGCGAGGATTTTTTTTACTTCGTACCTCGCAATGACGAGAATTGTTTAAAGTTTGAAATAACTAAACTGTTTAAGAATAACCCAAACAAAATAGGATTATCGTTTTGACCACTGCTCTCGCTTTCGAGCTTTTCTAAACCCAGCTTTCTTTGGAAGAACTTGGCGAATATCCGTAGTGATATAACCGTTAAGCCTTGCTACTGGGCGATAACCTTCATCCATTTTTACAAGGGATTTTGCTAGCGCCAATCTACAGGCTTCAGCTTGACCCATTATACCACCACCTTTGACAAAAAAATCTAATCTTCCAGTAGAAATTCCTAGTTTTTGGGATGCGATTATAATTGCCTGCAAGTAAAAATCTTGAAAGTAACCTTTGATTCGAGTTTTGTTGACCATTATGACCAATTCCGCATCTCCTTTGTAATATTTGGCTCTGGCGACCGAACATTTTCGGCGACCTACACCATAAAAGTATTGATTCATATACAGATTTATTATAAATTTAAAATTTTGTTTATCCTACAAAATGAGATGATTTTTGTAAGTTTTGTAATAGTTTTGGGTTAGCCGTACACATTGACTTTACTTTGACTAGATTACAAAAATGATAGAATGCAACTGTGTTATTATCCTACATAAAGCAATTGTTGTCAAGAGATTTTTGTAGAGTACTTTTGACATTCAAGTCCAAAATTTTCTAATGTTCTATAATTTTGATTACAACTCCTTGACAAA
Source organism: bacterium (assembly GCA_043778555.1). GTDB lineage: Bacteria > Patescibacteriota > JACMRA01 > JACMRA01 > JACMRA01 > JAYTWQ01. The sequence continues at coordinate 10,251 of JAYWFY010000015.1, read as the reverse complement.
CTATTATTAAAATTAATATAATATTATCATTATGAATCCTACATTTGTAGCTATAGCCCAAGTAGCTTTATCCATCGCAATCATCGCCTCCATTCTCATACAAAATAAAGGAGCTGGTTTATCTAGTACTTTTGGTGGAGGCAACGAAGTATATTTGACCAAACGAGGTATTGAAAAATGGGTAATCAACCTCACCGTATTATTAATTGCCATTTTCGTTGTTCTTAGAGTCACAGCTTTTTACATATAAATCTTGACATAAACTCATTTTTCTAGCTATAATTTTTTTATTAAATAGCCAATCCATTTAATCAACCAAACACCACTTCAACAATATGGCTGTACCAAAAAAACGACTTACTCACAGACGAAGAAACAACAGGCGAAACGCCCCAGGACATCAACAAGCAAAATTTATAGAGCTAGCAAAATGTTCAAATTGTAGTAACAGAGTTGCTCCACATTCAGTCTGTCCAGATTGTGGGTTTTACAAAGGTCGTAAAGTACTCATCAAATTAGTAATATAATCTTGACCCCCCTTTCTAATAGGGAGTTTTTCTTTGGATTTAACCTAGGTAGTGGAAAAATTGGTATATATCTAAACCCCCAGATAAATTAGACAGAAACCTAATCAACATTTAGTAGTAAGAGATTAAAACTAAATTCAAAAGTATGTTTAGTTTTTAGTGAATTTAGCTGAACAATAAAACTCTATTTTATCTATGATTTCTAGATTCTAAAACTAATTCAAGATGGCAGTATGCTCAATTTCAATTAGGTTGTTACGGGAACAATTATAGCAGATTGAAGTTAAATTTAAAGCTATGTCTTGTTTGTCATTAAATTAGCTACAAATAACTACAGTTGACAACAAAGACTTGTAATAGCTACTATTGCCTGTATTATGAGAAGCGACATTCCACAATTGGTAGCCAAGGCAACTAACAACATCAGAGAAATCTTAACAAAATGCATCGAGTTTGACCTTGAAGGGCAGAACAAAGCACTTGTCGTTTTTGACACCCAAAATGGCTTGACTAACATCCTCACACAGGCATACCGTAATGTTTTACCCAATGCAAGATTTATAGATTTTGATTTGCTGGCAAAAGAGGAAATATTAAGAGAATTTGACAATATGAAGCCCAAAGACCTGGTTGTACAGATTCAGACTATGAACTTTCGATTGGATGATTTTCGGATTCGGTTGCATTTGTTTCAACAAAAACTCAAAGTTATAGAGCATATGCATCTGTCACGTGATAATGAGACCGTTTGGGATGTCTACATTGATTCTCTAGAATATGATCAAAATTGGTACAGAAAAATAGCTCCAAGCCTCCAAGAAACACTTTGTAGGGCTCAAGTGTTAAAAATCAAATCCAAAAAATGTGAACTCACAATTGACGGCGGATTGGAGATACCAAAACTTAATACTGGAGACTACGCCGGAATGGACAACATTGGCGGGACTTTTCCTATCGGTGAGGTTTTTACTGAGGCTTTGGACTTTGCCACTATGAATGGTTCAGTCTATATTTACGCTTTTGCCGATAAGCAATTTAATATTAGTTTTCACGAACCTTTTAGAATTGATATCAAAGAAGGTATTGTCGTTGGCTTTGGTGACAATACTCCTGATATGTTTATAGAAGTATGGAATAGCATCAAAGATGTAGAGCGGGCTTTGATCCGAGAGATAGGTTTTGGAATGAATAGAGCGATGACTAGAGAGCGGTATCTTGGAGACATTACAGCCTTTGAGAGGATTCTTGGTTTGCATTTGTCTATGGGAGAAAAACACAGCGTGTACAAAAAACAAGGAATTATTGCCAAAAAGTCTAGGTTTCATGTAGATCTATTTTTGGATGTAGATCAGGTCACCAGCGATGATAAAGTAATATTTGAAAATGGACAATACAAAGTCTAACTTCAGATTTATAAAGTTCTAAATTTTTTTATTTGACAGGTGACTTTTTTTGTGTTAGATTTAATATATTATAAGCAAAATATTATACAAGTTATTATGTCATTTCTAAAATTTTTTGGTATAAACCGCCCTTCAATTCCGTCATATGAAAATAGGTTAGTCACAGAAAGGCTAATAAAGAGATCTTTTACAATGATACATCAAAGGTCTAAAGAAAGTGAAATTGTACTTCAAGAATCTGAAACAATCCAAACCTATGAAAACTCACCATACAACTCAGAAATGATTGAAAGAAGTGAAGAAATTTGTTCACAGATTGAAGTATACATCTTGTTAGCTGAGGCAATTGAAAAAATTATATCTGAACTTGCAAAAAACCCAACAGTCAGAAACCATCAAGCAACTATTGATTTACTAGTTAACTCTAGTTTACAAAAAGAATACTTAAAAACGTGTGTTGATTCAATAAAAGATATTACTAAGTATTTGAATTCTGTTAAATCTGGCAAAGAGGATACCATCAAAATTTTAAGTAGCTTTTCCTATGAGTTTCAAATAGAAGCTTTGGCACAAATCAGAAAGATAATCGAAATAATCGAAATAAAATTTGAAAATAGGTCAATAGACCAACAATTGGTAAGGATATTAAAACTATTACACAATCAAAACCTATCAATAGAGCGCTTGAAAGAAGCTAGTCAATGTTTAATATCTATAATTGAATGTCTAGATAATTTTCCTAGTTTGGATAATCTTACTGATAAAGACATAATAATATATTTTGAAAATATGGTGGATATCCTTGAAGAAAAACTGAAGCTAATTATAGCCAACTCTAAAGCAAAAGTAATCAGAAAAACTCGAACGAAAATACTACAAGAAGGATTACAAGTTACAATTGAACTAACTTTAAGACGAGAATTAATTGAAACTATATCTGAAAAGATTAAGTCAGAAACAGATGAAAGAAAAAGCGTAGCTCTTCAAGCTTTAGTTGCTAGACTGTACAATGCAAAAACTTCTGATGAAGAAATTAACCAAATTGCTACACTATATAAAACATATTTGGGTGAAATTCAACCCTAATCAATTTTGATGTATTGATCTCTTTCTGGCCCTACGCCCAATCCAATTATTTTGCAATCTGTAAAGTCCTGAATCACCATGACAAGAGATTGAACACAATCTGGCAAGTCTTTGAGCTCACGAATATCACTAATGTCTTGATCAAATGAAGGGAAAACTGTATTAATTCCAATAGTTTTGTAATACGAGCTAGAGCTAGAAGGTATGAAATCAATCACTCTATTGTGCAGTCTATACTCGGTCGTAAATTCTATTTGTTGCTTCTTAGTTTTGGCAAAGATATTGAGCATATCAAATTTGGTAATTACCAACTCATCTACACCATTCATCATACAGGCGTATTTTAGCTGTACAAGGTCTAGTCGACCAATTCTGCGAGGTCTTTTGGACACAACTCCATACTCATATGAACACACCCTCAAAGCTTTACCAAGTTCAAAATCATCTTGGGATTGTAGCAACTCATTTATTTCATATTGTTTTTCAGTTTCTCGATTGTATGTGGGAGATTTGTCGGGATTAGTTGCCTGACAATACTTTTCAGACTGCATTAGTCCAAATTCGGATGTAAAAGGACCGTTACCGACCCGAGACATTATTGCTTTGCCTACACCGATGACCTTGCGGTGAAAATTGACGGAAAGATCACCTCCAGAATATGCGGCTGAGGCAATTGTGCTGGAGCTAGTAACAAATGGAATAGCACCTTTGTTGACGTCAAGCATCACAGATTGAGCTCCTTCAAATAAAATTTTGGCACCATTTTGAGCTTGTTTCTGCATCCAAAGAGTATCAACTTGTATATATTCTTCTATTTTTTTGAAGGCTTCTTTGAGCTGATCTATATTGCATATATTTTTGAGAATTGGAGTCAATTCTGAATCTGGATACTTGGCTATTTCAGCATCGTAGTTGTTTTGGATAAGTTTAAAATATTCTTTTTGTTCGTTGTTCAAGGCTCCTAGTCTAATGTTGAGAATACGATCGTTGATCATTCTATTGGCTTTGTCAGCGTATGCAGGTCCAATTCCATTTTTAGTTGTTCCTATTGTTTCCCCCGTTTTGATATCTATTAAGACATGGTGCGGTTGAATTATTGAACATTGGCCAGATATGAACAATCTACCCTTGAGATTAATTCCAACAGCTTGAATTTTTTCTATTTCTTTTGCAAGTTTGACAACGTTGACAACGCACCCAGAGCCAATATACAACTTGGTTTGATCATTAAAAATTCCTGAAGGCACTTGATTAAGGGCAATTTCTATTCCATTATACGATACTGTGTGACCAGCGTTTGCACCACCGTTGAATCTTGCGATAATATCATATTGTTTTGCCAAAAGGTCTACAACCCTAGCTTTACCTTCATCCCCATACTGTAGACCAATTAAAACATCTGAAAAACCTTTTTTTGTTATATTGCTTTTGTTAGTTTGCATATAGTATATTTAAAATTCAGATTTAGATTGAAGTTGGATTAAAATTTTGTAGCAATAATTTGATACATTAACAAGGAAACACTAGTTTTGGATTATTGTCAATTCAGTCTGATTCAATTTAATTTCAAAGTTTAGCACTTGTCAAAAACCAGACGTAGACTTAAAATAAAATTACAAATTTAAGAAAATTTGCGACAGAGTTGGAATCACGCCTTGATTCCGAAGTCCAAAAATCTTCTCAAAAAGCAATAGAAGAAACCAAAAAAGATTTGGAAATCAAGTATAATTTGGAGCAAAAAGACGTAGAAATGCAAAGCCAACTTTCTAGTATGACAATCCAAAATCAACAAAAGTCTATCACACAATTAGAATCCGAAGTAGTCGAACTCAAAAAACAATTAATCTCCGCTACCCAACAGGTCAAAGACATTGCAGTCAAAGTGATCGAGAGCAAGCAAGCTGAAAAGTTGACTTTTGGAGTCGCTTCAATAAGCGGGGAACGTACCCGAAGAGATTAAAAACAGGCTGTCATCCTGAACTTGTTTCAGAATCTAAAGACTAAGTAAGACTAGAGCTAGTTATTTCTAGTATAGGCTAATCTTTTTTCATCACAAAAATGTCGATAAGGTCGTCGTTGCTACAAATCACTATATGGTAAAAATAATTACTAGTTCGCCTATCTCAATCCCAAACACTTTTGAGCTTTAAACAGCGTTTCCTTTGTCAATAGGTTGGCTTTTTGTTCGCCCTTGATCAACAGTTCGTCTATTTCTTGGTCTGACACATTATCAAATCTAGCTTTAAATCCTATCATAAAATTAATTACAGACTGTGCAACTATTTTTTTGAGTTCGCCGTATTGCTTTTTACCTTGCCAAATAGCTATAATCTCAGCTTTGGATTGATTGTTTAAATAGGCTTCAATTTGCAGTAAGTTTGTGATTCCTGGTTGATTTTGCCAATCCCAGTTGATTTCAGCTTTGGAGTCGGTTTCGGCGGACATGATTTTTTTACGAATTTCATCTAAGCTATCGGTCATCAAGATTGTGCCTCGTGGATCTTCTACAGATTTGGACATTTTGGCGTTAGGACTTTGAAGTGATCTTATTCTTACACCTTCGCTACGCCCTGCAAAAAGGTTTTGCTCCGACATTGACTTGGGAACAACGAAAACTCCTTCTGGATAAATGTCTTTAAATCTTTTATTAAAGCGAATAGCTAGATCTCTAGCAAATTCCAAGTGTTGAGTTTGGTCATCACCAACTGGTACATAATTGGCACCATAAAGCAAGATATCAGCCGCCATAAGAATTGGATAGGTAAATAATCCAACCAAAACCGATTCACTTTTATTTGTACTTTTGTCCTTAAACTGAGTCATTTTACTAGTCTCTCCAAAATATGCAAAGCAGCTTAGTATCCAAGCCAATTCACTATGAGCTGGAACTCGAGACTGTCTATAAATTGTTACATTACTTTTGTTGACATCAAACCCCCCAGCGATCAAGGTCTTCAGATTAAAATACATGTTTGGCTGAAGCTCGTCAAAGTCAACTGTTGTGGTAAATGAGTGCAAATCTGGAATGAAATAAAAAAACTGGTCCTGGGCTGGAAGCTCGTTCAATAGTTTGATCATCGGTAAAAATCCACCGATATAGTTACCAAGATGAGGAATGGCGTTGACGCGAACACCAGTGAGTATAGTAGATGACATGAAATAAAAAGACTTTTGGTTTAAAATAAATACTAGAGTTATCACCCTGAGCTTGTTTCAGGATCTAAAAAAAGATGCCAATTACGTTTATTATGGCTTTGATAAGACCAAACTGTCAAGAAAAAAATCAATGCTTTAGCTTGTAAAAATTGAATAAACTAAGTGAAATTACCTTTATTTTGAAGGGACGGTGCCACGGGTGACTGGGTAGTCGCTATTACAGAATATTCTAATCCTCTATGAATCTTCCAACCAAAACTCTCTCCAAATTATTTTGATCCAACCAAATCTCTGTTTGATAATACAGTTTTTTTAAACTTATTTCTGCTTGTGTAATGTTTCTGGGATCTAGTTCAAACACTACATTTATAGGTTTATTTTCCATATTTTCAATTTGTTTTAGAACTATATTAAACAATTCCAGACCATCTTCTCCTGAGTATAAAGCAATTGCTGGTTCGTATTTTACTTTGTGTTCTTTAGCTTTTTTAATATCTTCGGTTGGCAAATAAGGCAAGTTGGCAATCAAATCCCATTTTTCACCCTTAGAAAATAGAGCTTCAACCTTATTCAAACAATCAGAAAGCAAAGTTTGACAATTGGTTTTGGCGTTTAGTTCAATGTTTTTTTGTGTTACTTGTAATGTCTGAACATCTACATCAAGTAAATAGACTTTTTCATAAATATTACTAAGGTATAAGCCAATTATTCCTGTACCAGTCCCAAGGTCAATGAGTGTCGGAGAAACATTCTGAATCGATTTATAGTTCAAATTTTGTATGTGAAATTCCCCTTCTCCAAGAAGGAGTGGCAACATAGCTGACGGAGTAGTTTTATTTTGTACAAAAATATTAGAAAATTTAACAAGCCAATACTCAGTTTCCTCTCGTGGAATTAAAGTGTATGGATTAACAATTAAATCCAAATCTAAAAGATTTACTTTACCAACAACATAATCCATTGGCATCCCAATATCTAATAATTCTAATTTTTGATCAAGTATATTCAGTTGATTTTGATTAAGGGCGAATTTCCCTAAAGTTATATCTAACAAATCTAAGTCAAAAAGTTTGGAAATTAGTATATTTTTGAGCATTATTTTTGTGATTGGATAAAGTCGACTGCTACTTGTAGTACTTGGATAGGTGAAAGGCTGGACGTGTCGATTATTCCAGTGTCTTCTGTTAACAAGCCTAAATCGTTAGAAACTGCGTTGTTATAATCTTGAATATTTCGGTCGGGGATATTTGTTTGAAATTCTAGTTTGCATTTTAATTCATCATAATCGTCCCAAAACTTGACACCATTTCGTTCTTTATAAGCTTTTTTATACCTTTCATAGTTTGATTTATTATTCGCCCACAAAAATATTCTAATAACTTTAAATCCATTTGCCTCAGCTTGATCAAGATATGGAGTATTGGAACCACGGCCGTCAAGTATTACCGCATTGTCAAGTCTATTTAGAATATAATAAATGGCATCATAGTATTGTTTTCTAAATTCTGGATCGCCAGAGAAAATAGCAACTTTTGCTTGAACTTCATTTGATCTTAATTCTTTATCAGTTAGTTTGAATTCAATTTTATGTTTCGTGATAGCAGTAAAATGTAACTTGCTATGGTAAAACTCTACTTTAATATTCTCAAATACATATTTAGAATTCTCATCGTTAAATTCTAGCCCTAACTGCAAATAAATCCAAGTTGCTGATCGCAAAATATTACTTGTTTCCAAATTGTCAATATTGTAGTAATTCACCAGTTGTTTTGCAAGGGTTCCTTTTCCAGCTCCAGCAAGTCCAAAAATGCGAATAATAATTTTTTTATCAAGTTGGAATTGATCAGTCTTAGGGTTAAGGATTTTACCAATATTATTAGGATATGGAGAAAGATCTATCATGTGTTAATGATAATAAATAAAGGTTTTTTTGGGGGGAGATATCCTCCCTATAAGTGGGTTTATAAAAATTTACTTTCTTTAGAAGGGGTGGCAACATAGCTGACCTAGTAGTTCTTAAGGTTGAAACAAAATTTGTATTATTAGAAATAAGCGAACAGTTTAAGCTAACTTTTCAGGAAGTGGTGATTTTTTGTTTTTGGCAAAAAAAGCTTTTTCAAGTGGATAAAATTTAACTAGGTATTTGACATACAAAGATAGTATGACCAAGAACCAAACCATTCCAAATAATAGCCATAATCTAGCGCCTAGAAATGCAATGTTGGCTTGACGACAACCAAACCAGGCTAATCCAAGAATCCCCATCCAGCTAAGGTTTTGTGACAAAAAAGTAAATTTTGGCTGTAATGGGTTGCTACCGTTCATAAATAGCTTACTGGTAGTCAAAATAATTGCCAAAATTAAAAACCCACAAAATATACCAAGATATAAATTAAAGAAAAGGCTGCCTGTTTCCACTGGTAACACATTGATATAGTCACTTGTAGTCGTACCTTCAAGCCAGTATTTGAGTGTAAATAATTTGTTAAAATCTATTGATGACATATTTAGTTTATTTAAAGCTCAGATTGTTTGTGAAAATAGTATAGTTATAGATTAAATTGTTTTGATGTAATCATCTAGCTCTGTCAACGCTTTGGCACCTATTCCCGTAAAATCTTTGACTTCATTGTATCTTTCTTTGAGTTCACTATTTTTTGTTATACTATTTTTTGTAAGAATTTTTTTAATTTTGTCAGAGATCGTAATTTCATCGTGACTATATTCTACAATTTCTTCTATAGCCACTGGTAAGACAGCATTATTGTCAGTAGGTTTGGTTATTTTGAGTGCATTTTTGGACTGGTTGAAGAGATCCAAGAGAATATCAAAAGCGTAATTGCAAACGTCTGTTGCAGATACTGATTTGTCAATATCAAAGTTAAGCTCCAGCCTGTCAAAGTTAGTATTGTCACCAACGCGGACTTTAGAGACATCCAAAGACACATTGGTAACTGGTGAAAACATTGCATCTACAAGGATTTGTCGAGCGTCTTTGTTATCTGAGAGATTTATGTTGTCAATAGAAAGGTAGCCTACACCACGAACAATTTCAATTTCAATATTAAGTTTGAATCCTTTATTGAGCGTACAAATATAGTCATCACCATTGACGATCATTGCATTGGAATTGGAATTAAAGTCTCTACCGTATACTGCTCCGGCTGTATTTTTTGAAAGTGCCAGCACTACTCGGTCTTCAGAGGTAATTATTTTTGGTCTAAGCGTTTTAATATTCAAAATTATCTGCATAGCGTCTTCTACCACTCCTTCTACAGCTTTGTATTCATGGGTAATGTCGTTAATTTTGATTCTAGTGATACCGTATCCAGGAATAGACGAAAGAAAAATTCTTCTCAATGAATTACCCAAAGTGTAGCCGTATCCAGGTGAAAGTGGCTCTATGACTAGAGAGTATTTGGAGTTCGGATGCTCAACTAGACTAGTCTTGACGCTAGGATGATTGGCAAGGAAAATGTTGGATGATTTTTGATCAAATGTTGTTGATTTGGAATTGGACATATGATTTTATTATAATTAAATATAGTAGTTTTAGTCAAGCTATAGAGTTTTGAATTTATTTTAAGTTCATGAAAAAAAGACTATCAATCAAATCATAAACTTTGGCGATGATGATCTAAAGAAATAATCTATTTTTTGAGATTGGTGGGTGTAACAGGACTCGAACCTGTGACCTCTTCATTATCAGTGAAGTGCTCTAACCAACTGAGCTATACACCCAAAAAATTAATTTAAAAAACTACTTACTGTTTATTATTTTTTTAGTTGGCAACTTTCAATAATTAAATCAAATTTCAGGTTTTTTGTCAAGGGTTTGGAATTGTTATAGAACCACACCAAGGCTAATATTTCCATTATCTTTGATTTCTAAGACTTTAGCTTGGACTTCTTGACCGATATTGAGAGCATCTTCCACTTTTTTGATTCTAATTGATTTAATATATACTAATATTAATATCTACTTACTAATAACAAAAACTGAGTTGGGATTTTGGAAGCAGTGAGGTTCGAGACTAGAGATAATATCAGTAACATAACCTTGGTTCAAACCTTTGTAT
>JAYWFY010000014.1:0-33626 GCA_043778555.1 bacterium | reverse complement strand
AGACCAACAACAATCAAATATAATGGTTTTCTAGTAATATTTTCCCAAAAGTTTTTAATTTTTTCTGACATAGATTTTTATTTTTATTTATCCTTGGTAATTGTCAGTATACAAGGAGCAAAATTGAGTTGTCCACCTACTGCAATCTCTTTGACTTCATTATCAAATGGAGTTTTCTCACATTCATCATTGTAAAATAGTGTAAATTTTTGCTGTTTTTTGGAACCTATTTGCGTGTATGTTATGGTAACGTTGATTTCATCGTTGGTGATTACTTTATATGTGCCATTGGCGAAGATATCAGTATTATAGGAAGGGGGGATTACGGAATCAACTGAGCTAGCGGGCAAATTTTTGAACGATTCTTGATTTGGGTTCTCGGCATAAAATTTCAAATAAGGCTTGCAATTATTGACTTCTTGTGCGGTTGCAAGCACGATGCTAGAATTACTCAAACATTTTTTGACTTCCTCAACTATTCTTAATTTTTCTTTTTTCTGATCTTCAGATGGCTTTGTTTCATCAAATAGTGTCTTGATGCTTGCACCTGTAACTACACCTGTTTCACTATTACCTTGTTCATAATTTTTACAGTTTGATTTATTCACCGTAGCGGCATTCTTATCTGTTATACCCTTGTTGAGGCACTTGTAATCAGCTATTACTTGCGCAGAAAATATTTTGTCAATTTTGAGAGCTGATGGATTGATGACGTTGATAATAGCGGCAAATAAACCAAGGATTATAGCTCCAACCACAAATCCTGAGATGGTGTTAGAAAGCTCAGTTGTTAGAGATTTTTCGTCACCAAAAGTATTGAGAAACTTTATACCTACAAAGATTAACTTCATTATAGCCAAAATTACTGAAATAGTAATAACAATCTGAATAATATCTTTGAGGCACTGAAAGATAAAGTTGTTGGCTTCGGTAGGATCTTCTTTGAGTTTTTTTTGATAATCTGCAGATTTGTTGTCTACAGAACAATTTTTGAGAGCTCCAATTTTTTCGCTAACTTGTTTGTCTGTCAAATTGTTGCTAGCAACTATAGGTTTAGTGGCGGTCGTCGAAGTCACTGATTTGATTGGGGCTACAGCACCCTGAGCGTTGGCAGTCAAAACTTGCAAATTAAAACTAGTAAGTACAAACAAAATCAGAGCAAGTGAAACAAGCTTGCCAAAATAATGAGAAATATATATTTGTATTTTTACTATCATCTATCTACGCTTTATACTTTGTATTATACACAAAATTCTAATTATTGGCAAATGATTTAATACGTAGCCCAAAGCGTTCTTGACCAAGTATTAAAAAAGATTGATAATAGACACACTATGCTTCAAGAATACATACAGTTTTTGTCAGAACTCAACAAGAATAACAGTAAAGAATGGTTTGACCTCAATCGTGCGAGATATAAGAAACTTAACGAAGAGTTTAAATTTTTTGTAGGAGAGATAATCTTAGACCTTGGCAAATTTGATATTAATGTCAAATATTTGCAACCCAGTGATTGTACTTTTCGTATCAACCGAGACGTTAGATTCAGCAAAAATAAAGTACCTTACAAAGTCCATGTGAGTGCAGGTTTCCATCAAGGTGGAAAAGGAGCATATACACCCGGATACTATTTTGAAATAGACTATCTTGGCAATATCATGATCGGTGGCGGGCAATATTTTATAGAGCCCAAAGACATGTTTGTATTTAGAACTAAAATTGATCAAAAGTCAGACAGACTAAGAGAAATCATAGCCGATCCTAATTTTATCAAAATGTACAAAGAACTCGGAGGAGAAAAGCTCAAAACCCATCCTAAAGGCTTTAGTAGCGACAACCCAAACATTGATTTACTCAAACACAAAAGTTTTGTAGGCTTCACCAATTTTAATATTAAAAACAAGACTGAAGTACAGATCAAAAAACAAATTCTAACAAGTTTTCAAGCATTAAATCCACTTGTACAATATTGCCGAGAGATTATGATTTAACCCAGCTTTACTTTACCATTACCTTCAACAACAACGCCGATTACAAAAGCTTCTTGGTCTTCACATTCATTAGCTAACGTCAAAATCTCAGCCACATTTTTACGATCTACGACCAAAATCATACCAATTCCCATATTAAAAGTCCGATACATTTCTAGTTTTTCTACTTGTCCAATTTGCTGAATCAAATCAAAAATAGCTGGGATTTTGTAGCTGCCTGTATCTATTTCTACATCTACAGTTTCGGGAATAATCCTAGGAATATTTTCTACAAAACCGCCCCCTGTAATATGAGCCATACCTTTGATCACAATATTCTTGGACAAGATTTCGTTGATCGGTTCGTAATAATTGCGATGTGGAGCAAGAAGAACTTCTCCTATAGTCAAACCATTAAGCTCTGAAGGCTCATCAAAAACTGACATCTTGGCAATTTCAAAAATAGCTTTGCGAGCTAAAGAGTAGCCATTAGTATGAAGACCAGAACTGGCTAGCCCAATGACCACATCTCCAGTTGCGATATTTTGCCCTGTGATAATCTTATCTTTTTCCACTATTCCAGTGACCATCCCGACTACATCCACTTCACCATCGACATATACTCCAGGCATTTCCGCCATCTCACCACCGACTAGAGCTACACCAATTTTGACACACTCACTAGCCATATTTTGTACAATAGTTGCCATTTGATCTGGATCGAGCTTGCTGCAACCTATATAATCCAAAAAAGTAATCGGTTTGGCACCCATACAGAGCATATCATTAACATTATTAGATACTACATCTTGCCCAATGGTTGCAAAGTTATCCATCATCTTGGCAATAATAAGTTTTGTGCCTACTCCATCTGTAGACTGGACAAGCACTGGATCTGTATATTTATTAATAATAGACTTGAGCGAATAAGCTGAACCAAAAGAACCTAGAGAGGTAAGCACATTGTTGTTGTAAGTTGCTTTGACAGCAGATTTGATCTGATTGACAGCCTCAGCACCCGCTGCAATATTGACTCCTGAGCTTGCGTAAGTATTGACTCCTGAGCTTGCGTAAGTAAGTGACATACATAAATCGTGAAGGTTTTTTGTTTTTTGGTCAAAAGTAGGTGTAAAAAAATCACCCATGGTGGGTGAGATAAATTAACTTATTAAAACTAATTGGCTTTTAATGATTCAATTTTAGATTTTATTAAATCTAATTTTTTTGTAGAAATGTGCATTGACCTAAAACCTTTATTTTCAACTAAAGGAGAACTTGCCAAAGTATCATCGTATTCTTTCTCAACTTGTTCAATCTGAAATTTTTTATTATTAATTTTTACTTGAAGCGCAAGAGATTCTACTGCTTTTTGCTCTTTAAATTCAACTTCAAAATTAGTTTTTATCGACTCAATTAATTTATTAATATCATTGTTCAGAATCTCTATTACTTGAGTATTTTTTGCAATTTCTCCCTTATTTAATTCTAGTATTCTTGAAAGAAAACCGTTACTGAGCTTAATACTTTCTTCTTCTATTCTTTTAACTTGTTCTTCTAAACTTGAAATTTGTGAGGAATCTTTAATCAATGATTCAACTTGAGATCTATCGATACTTTTATACTTTAAATTGTTCATAGCTATTTTGAGGTCAATAATCTCTAGTTCAAATTTTTTACTTTTTAGTTTTAAGTCATACAACTTCGATCGTAATTCTTCAATCATTTTGTTTAACTTCAAGGCTAGGTTTTCAAGTGCAACAATTTCTGAATCAATATGAGCTTGACTTTCATACTGCTGTCTAAAATCATTATGTTCTTTTGTAATAAAAGTCTGCGGCTCATCTGCAGAGACTTCATGTTCTGTATTGTTGAGATTAGGATGTGATTCTGACATAATTTTATTATACCATGCTTTTTTGTTAAAGTCAAATGCTTGACAAAATGGCTTGTTTTGTAGCAAAGTATAAGTACAAATACTTCCAATCATTTAATTAATTTATGTCACAGTCCCACCTCCCCGAGCTTTGTAAGCAAGTCCGCTACAATATTTTGCGATCTACTACCGCCGCTGGTACTGGCCATCCTACTTCTAGCCTTTCTGGCGTAGAGTTTATGTCAGCCTTGATGTTTGGAGGATTTTTTAAGACTGAGCTAGATAATCCAGCCAATCCCAACAACGACCGCTTGATTCTTTCCAAAGGTCACGCTTGCCCCCTACTCTATTCGCTTTACTATGCAGCTGGTCACGTTTCCGAAACAGAATTGATGAATCTCCGCAAATTTGGCAATGTCCTTGAAGGTCACCCTACTATGAAGTGGCAGTATACTGAGGCGGCTACAGGCTCACTTGGTCAAGGATTAGGCGTAGCAGCTGGTATGGCACTGGCACTACAAAGAGATTTTGTGACCGAACAAAGTTATCCTAATGTTTGGTGTGTTCTTGGTGACAGCGAAATGGCAGAAGGCTCAGTCTGGGAAGCCATGAACTGTGGAGCTTATAATAATCTCAATAATTTAATCGCAATTGTAGATCTCAATAGACTAGGGCAGCGTGGTGAGACACAGATTGGTCATCATAGTGAGGTTTTGGAGGCTAAAGCAAATGCATTTGGCTGGGAAACATTTGTAGTTGACGGACACGACCTTGACGCAATTGAAGTGGTCTATAATCAAATTGCCGTGAGTGAATCACCAAAACCAAAGATGGTCATTGCCAAGACCTTTAAGGGAGCTGGAATTTCGTTCCTACAAAACAAAGACGGCTGGCATGGTAAAGCCTTGGCACCAGAGGATTGCGAGCGAGCTATTGATGAGCTTGGTATTGTTGACACCAATATGAAATGGGCAATTCCACACCCTGAGACTAACCTTGTAAGAGCCATCAATAAGTCCAGCCATAGCAATTTTGAATATAACAAAGACGATAAAGTAGCCACTAGACTGGCATATGGCAATGCACTCAATAACCTTGGTGCTAATTATGCTGATGTTGTCGCACTAGATGCAGAAATGAACAACTCGACTTTTGCCAATATCTTTGCTAAAAACTTTCCAGATCGGTATTTTGAAATGTTTATAGCTGAGCAAAATATGGTGAGTGTCGCTACTGGTTTATCAAGAATGGGTCGAGTACCTTTTGTATCTACTTTTGCGGCTTTTTTGACTAGAGCAGCCGACCAAATCCGAATGGCTCAATATTCTCACGCCAATATCAAATTTATGGGCTCGCACGTTGGTGTATCTATTGGTCCTGATGGCAGTAGCCAAATGGCGGTTGAAGATATTTCACTGTTTAGAGCGATTTTGGACTCTGTAGTACTTTATCCTAGCGACGCTGTATCTACAGATAGGCTGGTTCAAAAAATGACTGATCACAAAGGTATTTCGTACCTGCGATGTACCCGAGCCGACGTTCCAGTGATATATAATAATAATGAAACCTTCCAAATCGGTGGCTCCAAAACTATTTTTAGTAGTCCAAATGACAAAGTTACCGTCATAGCAGCAGGTATAACATTGTTTGAAGCGATCAAAGCAGCTAAAGAATTATCCAAAGAAGGTATAAATATTCGAGTAATAGACCTTTATTCTATTAAACCACTAGACAAATCCGCAATCGCTAAAGCCTGCCAAGAAACCCAAGCCTTGATAACCGTGGAAGATCATCTACAAGAAGGAGGTATCTTTGAAGCAGTATCTAGCTGTGGGGTCGTCACAAAGCATGTACATTGTTTGGCTGTCAAAAAAATGTCATGCTCAGGTACTCCCGCAGAATTGTTGAAACTAATGGAAATAGATGCCGATGCAATTATACGAAAAGTTAAAGAAGTCTTGTCCAATCCAGTTTTGGATATTAAAGTCGATGAGGCGATGTAGATTATGCTCACTACCTTTTGAGTTTTGAAATCAAAGCAGATAATACCAGTGCCAATTACTCACATACTTTTGGACAAAGTGTCGTTGTAATAAATATAATTGTACCAGTTGTCTTTCAAGAAAAAAAAATTTAATGCAAGTTAATTAGTGTTCACCTCTCCTTTACACCTCTCTTCTATCCTCAATAGCTTTGATCATCGTAGCGTTATCAAGCGTGTCAGGGTTATAATATAGCGGTAAGCCTTGGGCAAGCCTTGTGATTTTGACTTGGTTAATAAGATTATTGTTGACTAAAAGCTCTTTGATATATGCAGTCGTAGCCTGCCCAGCAAAACCTGGCTTTAAAAACAAAATTAACTCTATGTCCTTACCATCCTTAAACTCTTCTTTTATTGTTGATAACAACTGATCAATGGTAGTGTTATTTGCAAATATGTTGTCCAGCGGTGAAATCAATTTTTTGAGCACATGATAAACTCCGCGATAGATCTCAGACTTTTCTAGGGCTATAACATCAGTAGCATTTTCAACTATACAAATTTGTTGATGGTTGCGATTGTCGTTATTACAAATATCACACAAATAATTTTCAGCAAAATAGCCACATCGCTCACAAAAACTCACTCGAGTACGAGTCTGATTGACAGAATTGAGTAATACCTCCATCTCTTCATCAGGCATTTGTAAAATATCAATTGCCATTTTTTGACTTGACTTTATACCAATTCCTGGTAGTTTTCGTAGTGATTGTGCTAGATTAGCGATAGATTCTGGAAGCATTTTTGATTTAATTTTTGATTAGTTTTGAGATTTTATAGCCATTCCTTTAATAATTGGGCTTTAGTTAATCTAAGATTTTCTTAGTCATGGAACAAGTTCAGGGTCACAACCTACCAAATTTGAAGATATTAAAGGATAAATATACTCTACAATTCAGTTTTTTGCAAACTATCCATCTATCACCTCAGCCATAATATTTCTACATCATTTTCCCACTTAGAAAATTCATGTCGATCTGTGCTAGCCACTGAACACTTGAGATACATTGCTGTTCCTATCGCAAAAGCGTCACCAAGCGAGATCTTGGCTTTTGACTTGATAAAACTAGCATATTCACTAATTTCTCTATTTACTTCACAAAGAATTAAAGGTAAGCTGTCAAGAAAATCTCTAACAGATTCGTAATTTGGCTCTTTTTTTATCTGATATAATATTTCACAATAACTGACTAATGATACAATTAACTCTGATTCTCTATTTTTGGCTTGTGTCAATAGTTTTTCAACATTTTTATCACCTTCTTCACCTTGAATTAAGCAAAAGAAAAAACAAGTGTCTAAGACTATTTTATTAATCATAATTGCCAGTATCTATTTCTATTTGTAGCATTTCTTTTTTTCTTTCTTCAACCGTTGGCATATTTCTACCCTTCCAAATACCCTTCAATCCTTGAATTGGGTCAGAGATTATCTTAATACTAACATTTTTAGTAACAGGATCAATGCCAACTTTGATCACTGAGTTTTGGTCTATTTTGGCTTGTTCTCTTTTTTTTTTTGGCAAAACAAGCTGACCTTTTGAACTAATTTTGATTGTCTGGTATTGTATTTCTTGCATGTTCTAATTTTAATTTTTTCTTACTTTCGTGTCAAGTAGTACTCTGTAATCAATTCTTACTTAGTTTGCTAAATAGATTATTTTAGATATATATTGACAACTTTGAGCCAGCCTGTCATTATAATTACATTGAGCTAATTCTCAATTATTTTTATATTTCCTTACTTATTATATGTCATTTTCATTTATCAAAAAAGCAACTATCGCTCTTGGTACGATTGCTTTACTGTCTAGCACATTATTAACTCCTAACGCTTTTGCAGCCACTGGCGACGTTGTTGATGTTGCTCTCAATGCTCCACAATTTTCTACTTTGGTAACGGCTCTTACAGCTGCCAACTTAGTACCAACACTTCAAGGTACAGGTCCATTCACAATCGTAGCTCCCACCAACGCTGCGTTCAACGCCCTTCCAAATGGAGTTTTAACAAAACTATTGCTACCTATCAACAAGCCAGAATTGGTAAAAATCCTTACATATCATGTTGTTCCTGGAAACAATAACTCTAATGCTTTGACGGCAATCGCTGGAGCCGTAAGCCCCGCAAATCAAGTAGTTACTGTTGAAGGTTCAAAATTGACATTTACATCTAATGGCACAGCTCTTAGAATAAATACAAATGCAACAGTAACTGCAGCAAACATAGCTGCAACTAATGGTATTATCCACCAAATTGATTCAGTATTGCTTCCGCCAACTTTTAGTCCTGCTAACCTACAAGATGCTCCTATTAGTAATAACATCGTACAAACTGCTATCGTTAATCCATCATTCTCTACACTTGTAACTACGCTAAAGGCTGCTAGCCTAGTAGATACACTTTCTGGTACAGGTCCATTCACAGTACTAGCCCCAACCAATGATGCTTTTGCAAAAGTACCTGCTGATGTATTAGCAAAACTTCTTCTCCCAGAAAACAAAGATACACTTGTTAAAATTTTGACTTATCATGTTGTAGCCGGTAAAATAGACGCTGCTCAAGTTGTCAAACTCACTTCAGCAAAAACCGTTGAGGGTTCAAATCTCAAAATTGGAGTTGTCGATGGCAAAGTCAAATTGAATGACAGTACTACCGTTCTTACTACAGATATTCAAACATCCAACGGTATCATCCATAGTATTGATTCCGTTTTGATCCCTGCAAGTGTAGATCTTTCAAAGCTCGTTAGTACAAAATCTACAACAACAGTCGATGTTCCAAAAACTGACACTATGAAAGGTGATCATACAGTCCGCACAGGTGGAAGCAATTCTTACAATGCCAACCCAATGATTCTTTTAGGTTTGGTATTCGCCTTTGGAGTCGTAACCAATTTTGCATTTTCAAAGAAAAATAACTAACTGTAAATTTTATAATCAAAACTATTTCAAAGCTTTTTGACCCACTTTATAGTGGGTTCTTCTGCTTTATTCTGCTTGACATTATAAAGACTAATTAGCAATAATAAATTATGTTTCGTACACGACAAGCCCCATCTCCTACTGGTTACCTTCATATTGGTACCGCCCGTACTGTTTTATTTACCAAGCTCATTGCTCTAATAAATCAAGGCAGTTGGTATTTGCGCTTAGAAGACACTGACCAAAGTAGATTGCAAAAAGATTCTGTCAAAGTTTTACTACAAGCTATGGATTCAATAGGGCTAAAAGCTGACGAAGGAATTGGACTAAAGTTAAAAGAAGTTCCAAACCAACCAGACGAAGTCTCTCGCCTTGCTCAAGACGACAACAAATGTATAAATGACACCACTAAGCCAGACGACTTTTACGGCATATACCAAAATGGAAATTTTGGACCATATATCCAGTCACATAGATTAGAGATTTATCATCAACACGCCCAAAACCTAATCAATCAAAATCTAGCATACTGGTCATATTTGACACCTGAAGATAAACAACAGCTCCAAGAAATCAAACGAATTACCAAGCAACCCATTAATTATTCTAGAGTTTGTGCGGAAAAGTTTAGCAAACAAAATTTGAGCCAAAAAGTTGCTGAAGCACTCCAAGACGAGCAAAAACCAGTTTTAATGTACAGACTACAACGAAATAATAAAATTATTTGTCACGATGAGCTCCTTGGTGATTCTACTTTTGATCTAAGCATAGAAGAAGATTTTGGTATTCTCAAATCTGACGGTTTCCCAACTTATCACTTGGCACATCTCGTTGACGACCACCTAATGCAAACTAGCTGTGTAATTCGCTCACAAGAATGGTTCCCGAGTTTTCCAAAACACCAAACTATGTTTTTAGACTACTGGCAAAGCGTTCCAAAGTATATACACTTACCTTTTATATTGGGTGAAAATGGTAATAAGAAAATGTCCAAACGTGATGGAAATGTGAACCTCCAAGACTATCTCGACAAAGGATATCTGCCAGAAGCGATTATCAACTATCTAGCATTTTTGGGGTGGAACCCTGGTACTGATAAGGAGGTTTATTTGGAACAAAACGAATTATGAACAAAGAGTTTACTATAATTATCTTTGAATTGTTAGTATAAACAGTGTAAGGTGAATTGGAACTAAAAAACGTTCAAACTACTTTTATTAATGTACCAATTTTAGCATTAAATTTTTCTTTAGCTGATTGACCTTGTGTCATAATTTCAATGAATCTATTTTCTTTATAGCCTGAGGATCCAATGATAATTCCACTTTCTCCATTGGGCAAATCTTTGAGTCTATCATAGCAAATGAGCTCACCAAAACCTTCAAGGTTGATTGTTTTACCTGTTTCAAAACCTATCTCTTGGGGTAAAACTGTAGTCTTAAGATTACCAAAATTATCTATCACAGCTACACACATTGGAGCCTGTACAATATCATCTATTGGCATAATTTCAAAAGGAACATCCAATTTGTCAAAAACCCACTTGGCAACGCGTGGCATAAACTCAAAAGATCGAAACTGTGTATTAATAATGTAGTCAGCGTCAAACTCATCGAGTAGCGATCCTTTTGCCCAGTTCATCACTGTAGGAATATCAAACAGCTTAACTTCATCAACCATTCCAAGTTTTTTGGCAACTGAGAGCACATAACCATCAACGGTAGAGACTATCAGTGTATCTTTAAACCAAAAATATCCAAAGGGAGTACCATTTTTCCACTTTTTGGCTTTACCGCTTCGAGGTGCTTTGTTCAGCATTACCAACCCATAATGACCACGAGCTGCATCAAGTGTATCGATAAGAGAGAAACCAGCTTCAAGATCTGTAGGTTCGTCAAACCCTCCATAGATAGAAACTGGAATAGGTACAGAATCAAACAGACTAGCGGCGCGGGTAAGCTGTCTGCCAAACGTGTGAGTATCGTTGCAGTCAGTAATTATAGTAATAAACATTTGGAAAAAATTGTGTAGAAAAAATAAAAAATAAAATTGTCGCATCTATAACTAAACCTTAATCTGGTAAGTTATCGTGCTAAACTTGGATATAGAGTAAGTTAATTGTCAAGTTAATTTGGAGGAGAAGGGGAGTAATATTGAATTAACCACAGAATCATAACCAACTATTTTGCAAATGTCAAGGAACTACCCATAAGAATGTGGAGATTGAAAACTTTGAGTTTTTTTGGTTAAAATTTCTTTGATATCCATTTGTAATTACTATCGCAATACCTATCAAAATAACTAATAATGTTACAATAATTAGAATAATATTACCTTTGTTATTCATCATAATTTTTTAGTTTGATTTAAACAATATCAAATTCCAATCTTCTGATTCCAGCAGATACTGATTTTTCCTTAAGAATGATAAATTTTCCTATTTCGCTAGTGTTGGTAACATGTGGTCCGCCGCAGAACTCTCTTGAAAAAGTCTTGTTAAAACTGTCAACTAAGATATATACTGAAACTTGTTCTCCATATTTTTCTCCAAATAAACCTATTGCTCCCATTGCCCTTGCTTGCATCTCCGTAGTTTGAATATTTTGCATTTTCAAGTTGCTGTCTATTATTTTTTGCACTTTCAACCTTACAACATCCAAATCTTGAGACTCAATTTTGTGATTTAGAGTAAAGTCAAAGCGAGCTTTTTGGTCAGTGATAGCACTACCTTTCTGTTGCACTTCTTCTCCATAAATATCTCTCAAGACTTGATGTAAAATGTGAGTAGCTGTGTGAAGTCTGGTGGTTTTATTTGTGTTTTGCCCAAGTCCAGATTTGAATTGTCCAGATGATGTAGTTCTAGACAAGTCTTGATGCTGAATTTGGAGCTTTTCAACCAAATTAAAATCAAAGGCAAGATCGTTTTTTTCACATACATCTTGAGATACTTCAAAAGGTACACCTTCACTCTGGTAAAGATCCCAGGCAATTGCGGCAGTTTTTTCTATTTTAAAAGTAGAATTGTTTTTGAGTATTTTTTGCCATTGTTTTTGCCCAGTAATAATAGCTTTTTGATACTTTTGAGCCTCTGTGAACAAAGTTTTGATTATTACCTCACGATTTTGACCTAACTCGTCATAAACCCCTTTATAGATGCCAATCACGGTGTCAACAAGCTCTTCAAAATACTTTATTTGATCTATGTCAATGCCCATTTTGATACTCGAGGATAGAGATCGCCTGATCAAACGCCTCAAAATATACGCACGTTGCTTGCCCCCAGGTTGAACGCCGTCAGCAATACAAAAGCAAGCAGTTCTAACGTGATCAGCAATTATATAAGAATTATTTTTAGTCATTTTGTTATTTAATATCAGACTGTTATCTTTCCAAGAATATTTGACTTTCGGTGTTGCGAACTTTTTTTGTAATTGAAGGCTGGTACTTGTCAGACGTATTTCGAAAGCCTATAGCTAAAAAACACTTGATACGCAAACCTTCTTTGGCAAGATCCAAAATTTCATTTGCTTTTGCAACATCAAAACCTTCCATAGCACATGTGTCAATGCCAGCCAATGCACAAGCTGTCATTGTTTGACCCAGCGCAAGGTATAGCTGATTGTCAAGCCAATAAGGAGAATATAATGGATCGCCTGAAGTATTGCCATTTTTCATCGCATTAGCCATCATATCTTGATAACCCTTTAGAGATTCTTTTGGAGTGTTTCTTTGAGAGACCAGTTCATCAATGTATT
This sequence comes from bacterium, assembly GCA_043778555.1. Classification (GTDB taxonomy): domain Bacteria; phylum Patescibacteriota; class JACMRA01; order JACMRA01; family JACMRA01; genus JAYTWQ01. The sequence continues at coordinate 21,066 of JAYWFY010000014.1, read as the reverse complement.
TATCTACCAATTGATCAGCATTTTCTACTGGATTAATATACGAACAAAACGCAAAAAGACTACTAGCTTCTACAAATTGACCTTGATCCCAACCAATGTCTTTGATTTTTTGACGAGTTTCGAAAGTTTTGACTTCTACAAACTTCCAGGCTTGAATACCGTATGAAGATGGAGCAAGCCTCATCGCTTCTTTAACAAAATTGAACTGTTCATCAGTAAGTTTTTTGCTTATGTCAAAAGATTTTGTAGCGTAGCGCCAGTTTAAAACTTTGAGGATTTGAGTTGTTGGTACGATGCTTTGCATATGATAAGAATTAAAAGTATTGCGTGTGAATAAATCATGTTTTGAAACTAGTTGTTTGTCAACTAAAATTTTTCATCGTTGTTAATTTTCTCTCGCAAAATCTCCATCAAATCATAATAAAATTCTAGATTATTAAGTGTCGCTAGTCTATAAGCAAGTAATTCTTTGGCTCTAAAAAGATGGCGTAAATAAGCTTTAGAATAAATTTTTAGCTCTTCCAGTCTTGATTCACTGTTAATTGGTGAAAAATCAGTTTCAAATCTTTTACCTTCGATCTTAATCATTTCATATTGCAAATTATTTTTGTCTGTCCATATGAATATCGAGCCGTGGCGAGCGTTGCGAGTAGGGTAAACACAGTCAAACATATCAATGCCTCGCTTGACCATTTCAATAATATCTTTGGGGGTGCCGACACCTAACAAATGCCTAGGTTTGTGTTCTTCCAAAATTTCAGTTTGAGCTTGGACTTGCTCGTACATTATTTCTTCTGGCTCGCCACCGTTGGCTACTCCACCAATGCTATACCCTACAAAGTCAAGCTCCATTGTCAAACGGGCAGATTCTCTCCTCAAATCCAAAAACTGCGCACCTTGCGGAATGCCAAAAAGTACATTACTATGAGGCTCAATTTGACGCAGTCGTTCAAATTCTTCTTGAGATCTCTTTGCCCAGCGAATGGTTCGGAGCATAGCTCGCCTCGCCTCACGCTCTGTCACTTCTGCACTGAGACACTCGTCCAAAACCAAAGCAATATCTGAGCCAAGTGTAGTTTGGATTTGCATCGAAATCTCAGGAGACAAAAAACGAATATCACCATTGGAAGGAATCTTGAATTTGACACCTTCTTCTGTAAAGTTTCGTATTTTGGAAAGACTCCAAGCTTGAAACCCACCAGAGTCAGTCAAGATAGGTTTTTGCCAAGATTGAAAAGAGTGCAATCCACTTTCGCGGGTATTGAGCATCAAAGGATTGTGAATAGTTCGGCACCACTTTGAAGATTTGAATATTTCTAGATCTGGCTTGAGCCAAAGGTGATAAGTGTTACCAAGAATAATATCAAAACCTATTTTTTCGAGATCCAAACAACTGAGACTTTTTACGCTAGCTACGGTTCCAATTGCCATAAAGACAGGAGTTTGAACTTCTCCTCTGGCTAGTTTGACAGTGCCAGTGCGAGCCATAGAGTGAGCGTGTCGGTGGTGGATATCAAAAATATTTTGAGGCGATTTGACTAAAGACATAGCCTTATTGTACTCCAAAATTTGAGGTTTTGTCAAAGTTATAACCTTCAAAAAATACACTATGTTTTAAAGTCAATCTAAGCATTGGGGAATATGCCCAAAGGGATTAAAATTTATATGCAGCTATAACAGCTTCCATTTCATTTCTATAAATTGTAAGAGCTTCAAAGCCAAGTTTTCTCAAGTTTTTTAGGTGATCTGATTCTGTCAATTTATTTAGTTCATCTTCGTAATAATGTTGTGTCCAAGCATTTTGTATTTCTGGTCGATTAACAGTCTGGTTAGAATAAATTTTAAATCGTTCGAGTTGATCTGTAAGATATTTCTCATGATCTTTTGGATCGTCAATAGCAATTTTATCGGCGTTTATAAACATTGAGTCTGGTTTGAGAACCCTACCAATTTCTGTAAACACTTGATTCCTATATTTTTCTGGAAAATTATGTAAAGTATAGGCAGATGCAAAACAATCAAATGATGAATTCCTTAGTTCTTTTAAAGCGGTAAGAGCGTCTTTCTCTATAAATTCCACCCTATCTGGAACGTCGGCAAAAACTTGTCGAGCTTGCTCCAACATTACCTTAGAGTTATCAATTGAGGTAACTTTAATTTGGGGATTTGAATCCAAGATTCTAGCTGTAGTTATACCGTTACCAGTTCCAATTTCAAGTACTTTAATTTCTTGGTTTTGAATATTTTGGCAAAAAGATTGCAATGTCGTAGATATAATATTTTGAAATTCTTGATGGTGTGGCACTGAAAGAGCAAAAAGTGAGTATTCTTCACCAAGTTCAGTATTATCAAATCGATTTAAATATTTCATAGACTTATTGTTTATTGCTAACATTACATGAAAATCCAGCTCTCCATCCTTTATAGTTGTTAACTCCAATTTCACCAAAACCATTTAGATTACAGCTTGTGTTCCCCGATCTTAAGACATCTAACTGACCATAAATACCTACAAATTGATTTGCTTGTTTATTGCTTTCGTAATGCAAGTATGGAGCAATTAATACAGAATCTGATAATTTGATCCCTTGGCTAGCTTGCAAAATTTTGTTGCCATCTTGCCTTATTCCCAAAATAGCTTCTGATGTTGTTGAAGGTTTAATCTTAGTATAAATACCTGGGTTTTCACCATTAAATCCAGTATCAATTACTAGTTCATTGTTTTTTAATTGTCCGTCTATGTATGGTTCTATAGAGCCTAACGGAATTGCTTCAGCTTTTGGATTCAAAGTTAAAAGGGTAACTAAGGCTAAGCTACTTATTGCAGTTTCTTGAAATAGTTTTTTCATAAATAATAATGTGCTAATTGACACTCTTAATTATTATAACAAAAAAAGCACTTTGGCAAGTCTTATTGTAATCTATATTTTACAGTAATTTATATCTTTGACTAATAAACAAATTTAATCTAAAATTAGTAAATTATTCTTTACACACTATTTTATGCAAACTGACATTTTATTCAAATCCTTGGTTGAAATCGGTTTAGATTATACCTCGGCTCAAGTTTACCTTGAAATTTTAGGTGACAATACACTGACAATTACCAATATTGCCAAAAACCTTAGAACAAACAGGGTAAAAATTTACGAATGCATTGAAAACCTAAGACAAGTAGGGTTGATGTCAAAAGAATCTTTGATTATCGAACCGCCAAGTCGAATAGTTGCAATACTGAGACACAAAGAAATCCAAACAAAAAGATTATCTGACGATCTCAGTGAAATTCTACCTAGCTATCTCAACAATTATTATGCAAAATCCAAACAGTCCAAGGTCAAAATATATGAAGGTAGAAATGAATTTATCAAGCTTCAAAACCAATCAGTCGACGAACTCAAAGACGGTGGTGAGATTCTAATTTTTGCTGAAGGTCTAGAAATGTACGACGTTATCGATCCTTGCTATTACAACATCGAACTTTCATCAAGGCGAAAGAAAAAGAATAAAACCGCTAGAATAATTGCAAGTTTTGACAATGATATCCTGGTTTCTAAGGCAAATAAAAATCAAGAACTAGATCGTCAAGTTAAGGTTTTGCCAAAAGGGTTTTCTAGTCTCGGAACGATTGCGATTTATGACAATAGAATAATCAACTGGAATACCGTAATACCAAGGGCAATTTTGATTGAAGATGAAGTTATGGCTCAGGTATATCGCGATATTTTTAACTTTTTTTGGGATAGGTTATGATCATAAGCAAATTACTTCAAACCTACAATTCTTAAGAAATTCTGGAAGTTGTTTGAATATGCTAAGTCTTTTTGAAACTGTGCGTATTGATAAAGGTAGTCCAAAAACCTATTATAGTCGTGAAAATTGGACTTATTGATATAAAAAGTAATATAAGAGTTTGTGATTTTGGATGTTGTAATGTCAATCTCAGTCAAGCCTTCGTATTCGATCATATCCCAAGCTTTTATTTTCTCCCAAGTTATTGCTTCGCCATTAATTATTATACTTTGTACATTATAGTTGATAATAATCGCTGTTGGTTTCTGGAGAAAGAATAAAAATAAGGCAATTGAACATAGCAATAAGGCAACCGCTGTAATAAAATTATTAAAAACAAAATAGCTAGTTATCATCATGGCAATAGTAAAAAAACTGAGTCCAACTATTTGATAGATATTACTGGTATTCTCTCGTTTATTGTATGCCGTAATGTTAAAACTTTGATCAGAATTATTTTGTAGATTTGTTGTGGAGCTCATGCTCTTAATTATGATATTCAAATCATATTACGTCAAAAGATTGACCAAGTTATAAAAAACTTTCATCCTATAAACATGTCTATAATTCTAACTCTTCCGCTCGCTGACGATCTACACGTTCACCTTCGCCAAGACGAAATGCTTGATTTTACAATTGCTGAAACTATCCGCGGTGGAGCGGGTCGAGTAATGGTAATGCCAAATCTCAAGCCACCAGTAGGAACTACTCAAGAAGCTTTGGATTATCTTGCTAAATTAATTAAAGCCCGAAATAGTCTTGGAGACAAAGAATTAGAGTTTATTATGTCACTGTATTTGAATGAAAAATTAGATTTTGCTGAGCTGACTAAAGCCAAAAATGCCGGAATCTATTGTGTCAAAATGTATCCACTTGGTGTGACTACCAATAGCGATAATGGAGTCAATGATATAAAGAAATTTTATCCTACCTTCGAGGCAATGGAGAAACTCGACATGATTTTTAATATCCATGGTGAAGTGCCTAGTAACGAAGAACAAAACATTTGCGTCATGAATTCAGAGATTAGTTTCTTGCCAATATTAGAGCAAATACACAAAGACTTTCCTAGATTGCGAATAATACTCGAGCATACGACTACTAAAGAAGCTGTGGAATTGGTAAAGCGATTGCCAAACAACGTTGCTGCTACAATTACTGTTCATCATCTAGATCTGACAGTAGATAATTGGGCAGGACAAAATCATAACTTCTGCAAGCCTGTCGCTAAGTATCCTATAGATAAACAAGCGCTAATTGAAGCCGTTCGCTCGAGCAATCCCAAGTTCTTTTTGGGTTCTGATTCCGCACCGCACAAAAAAGAAATGAAGGAGACCGCTTGCGGTTGTGCTGGTGTATTTACAGCGAGCTTTATGATGCCTTATTTGGCTGATGTGTTGGAAAGAAATGGCTGCCTTGATAAGATTAAAGATTTTTCTTCCACATTTGGAGCCGACTTTTATAAGATCCCACGTCAAACCAAGACATTTGATTTAGTCAAAGCCAAGAATATAGTCAATGCCGAGATTAATGGTGTAGTACCATTCAAGGCTGGTCAGAACATTGGCTGGAAGGTATATAGTATTGACCAAAAGTAAAAAAACTTTATGCTGAATTTACTATGAAAGAGCAATTAAACAGCCTTACCGAAAATAAATATAATTTTTATGCAGCTCGTCGTGCTGAATTTGAAACTGGAAGTAATCTATCATTTAGAGTATCTCCAAAACCGTTAGAATTATCAAAGTCCGAAACTTTCGATGTAAATTCTTTAGGGGAAGCAATAGTTGAGTTTGTCAATGCGACTCATCACCTTTATAAGTCTAATGAAGAAGTAAGGAATTTACTTAATGAAGGTAAACCAGATGAACTTACTGAAGTTAAAGAACCAAAATATTTATTTGTAAGACCAGATTTGATCGCAACAGAAAATGGTCTTAAAATTTGTGAAATAGAAACTTCTCCTTTTGGACTTGCTTTATCCCATTTACTTAATACTGGTTACTCACAGGCAGGATTTGAAACATTGGCAAGTAAAAATTTTCTTGAGGATTCGATTAAATCTAGAACTTCAAAAAATGGAGCTATAGTTCATTCAAATAAAACTAAAGCATATAAAGGACAGCTGGATTATTTAGCTAACAAATTATTCTCTGGAAATGATCGAAGTTGGACATTTGAACATATAGATAATCATGAAGCAAACGGCATTGGACTTTACAGAGCTTTTTATTTATCTGAATATTTAGCAGATTCAAAAATAAATAATTTAATTTCATGCCAACTTGATAAGGAAAATACTAACCCCTCTATCACCCCTCATCTTGAAGAGAAAGCAATAATGGCGTTACTTTGGGATAAAAGATTTGAAAATTTTTATATTCGTGAACTTGGTCAAGCTACTTTTAATAGGCTTAGAGTTTCAATTCCTGAAACATGGATAATTGGTCAAGAGCAATACTTTAGTAGGGGGTTACCAAGAGATGTACAAACTACGCTAGAATTAGTTGGGGGTTTAAGAAAAAATAGAGAGCTAGTTATTAAACCATCAGGATTTGATCCGCAAGCATCTTGGGCAGAAGGTGTAAATTTATTGCATGAAAAATCGAGTGAAACAGCAAAAGAAATTGTACTGAATGCAATACAAAAAACAAGCACACTTACAGTTGTTCAAAAATTTCACAAAGGTAGAAAAGAAATATTACAATATGAGAACAATCAAGGAGGTCTTACAGAAATGCAAGTAAAACTTAGAATTACACCTTATTATTCTACAGAAGATGGAAAACTTTTGACAATTAAGGCAACAGGCTGTGAGAACACAGATTTTATTCACGCTTCATCTTCAAGCATAAACACAGCTGTTTCAGCAAGTCAAATTTAAATATTTTATGATCTACTCTATAATTTTTGACTGGAAACGCACACTGTGTGATCCCGATACTTTGACATTGATGGACGGAGCAATAGAGCTGCTTAATTATTTGTCAAGACATAATATTCCGTTATTTTTGATTGGTAAAGGTCAAAAAGAAATGCATGATGAAACTGTTAGGCTCGATGTCGCAAAATACTTTCAAGATATTCTTTTTGTAGAAGGCTCCAAAAACCCAAACGATTTTTTAAAATATATGAATCTTAGTTTTCCCCAAAGAACTATTGTCATAGGAGATAGGATCAATTCAGAGTTGCAAGTTGGTAAAATGGTTGGAGCTACAACAATTTGGGTCAAGCAAGGCAAATTTGCAAATGAAGAACTAGAGAATGAAAGTCAAAAGCCAGATTTTGTTATTAATAATTTGAGCGAGATTTTGGAGTTGGGTTTGTTATCCTAAGTTCCTAATAACTCAAGAATATCAAAATTGGGCTGTCATAGATATTTCACTAATAACCTAATCTAAATTTGGGGGGCTATCATCTTGAACTTGTTTTAGAATTTAGGAATCTCAAATTAATCACAATTTAATTGTTGGAGAGGTTGCAATATTCTAAAATTGTTTCTGCTTCTAAAAAAGTCTAGTAATAAATTGGCCAAAAGAAGCCTATATCTTTTTTATAGTTGCGGGTGTATTCGGTAAGCCAGCCTTGTTTTTCGGCAAAATAAAGTGTGATAATACTATTTTTTTTATAATCTTGATATAGGCAATATATCTGAGCAGAGTTTTTTTGTTTTTCATAGTTTATAACTTTGAACTTGCTAAAATCCTCATTGGTTGTAGTCTTACAAATTTTACTGATATCAAATGTGCGCTGATGAATATATGACAATATTTCTGCCTGGATATAAGGATATATAATAACAAACAGCAAAGATAAAAAAACCATTGTGGCAGCGATAGATTTGTAACTCAAAGGTAATAGCATAACATTATTCTAATTTAATATTGGAAGAATCCAAAAAATTAACGGAATAACGAACGTCAAGTGATTTGGCAGTTTTGTCAATAGCTTTTGGGTATTTGAGGCGAATTTGACGCTCTTCATCAGGCAAAAACTCATTAAAGCTATAGTTTTGTACTCCAACCACTGCATCCAAACTATCGCGAATTAGTAATATAAAATCTACTTTTTTATAACGAAATTTTGTTGTATTTTTAACACTAGTCATCAAATTTAAAACATTTTGCTCATTTGTTTCTTGGCTGTCTTCTACCAAGCTTTGGCGTATATCAAATTCTGGCATTTTCAAAAAGCTATTGGCATCAGAATTATAATCGACCTGTACAGAATCACTCTGCTTTTGAATAGCAATCGATACCGCATCAAGATTGTCTGTATATGCAAATATGTACTGAGTTTGACCTGGTAACAAATATACTCTGTCAAAGGATTCTTCGAGCGTCTGATTTTTGCCGTCCAATAGCTGTTTTTTGAATACGAAAGGATCAAATCCTATGTTTTTATCATTGTGATTGTCAAGAAAAGTGTAGATTAATCGCTTGCCATCCACCAAGTCTATATAACTAGAACTTACAATTTGCACTTCAGCTTTTGATAAATTTTTGTTATTTACAAACTGCTTATTAATATATTTTTGCGGGTTAAAAGATACATTATAAAACCAAAATTTGGTAGCTTGAATAGATAAAAAATATACTGGATAAGTAATTAAAAGTACAACGCCAAATACAATCAGAACCCATTTTTTGGCTCCAGCTTTGAGATCTTCTACTACGCTAGAAAAAGTATTTTCAAAATTAAATAACATTTGCTTATTCTAAGTAAAAACTAATTATATGTCAAAATAATACCTTAAAACAGGTAATTGACAACAACCAAACATATTTTGTACAATTTAAAACATGATACAAAGCAACAGTGATCAGAAATTGAGTATAGCTAATATCAAAAATATCCCTGATTTGAAGAGTAGCTTAAATAGTAAATCAATTAATTTTAAAAATTATAGCTTTGTTACCTCTGTCCTATTAATTTCACTTATTTATTTTGTTTTTACAATTTTATTTGTATTTGCAACTGGGATTGGTGGAGTTATGGTATCGTATATACTACAACGGTATAACTTGATTATTAAAATTTTGGAATTTGAAATCTGGAGTAAAGTGTTACTTTTTGGAAGTATCGTATTCATAGTAGCAAATTATTGTTTGTTTGAAGCCGAGGCAATAGTCGTCAAGTTAATCTCTTCAAGAGAACAAACTTCGAATAATAATGAGCTTAGCTCTCTACTCAAAATTCGTCCAAAAAATTGGCAAAAAATATTCTATACTTTTATTTTGTTTGCCTTCTCCCTGTTCCTTGGCTATTTTTTTGCGATCAACTATATTGGCTGGAACTATAACCAGTTTTGGAGTATAAATAATTTGCAATAATTTGCCAAGCAATCAAAAACCTGTCAATATTAAGGTATGTCAAAGTTAAACAACAAGTCAAGTATAAAACCCAATTATCAATTTTTGGCTCAAGGAACACTATACCCTGACGTAGTAGAATCGGCGGGTGGTAAAAATGCCAAAGGTCAGGTGATAAAATCTCACCACAATGTAGGTGGATTACCACAAGATATGAACTTTGAATTAGTTGAGCCACTTCGAGACCTATTTAAAGATGAAGTACGAGAAGTAGGTATTGAGCTTGGTATTACTGATAATATCATTAGCCGCCACCCATTTCCAGGCCCTGGCTTGGCTATCAGGATAATAGGAGAAATTACAAAAGAAAAAATAGAAATATTACAAAAAGCTGACCAAATTTTTATTGAAGAACTCAAAAATACTGAGTCTGACAGTGAAAAATATAAACAATCTCAATTTGAAAATTCTGAATTTTGGGACAATTTGCTCAATTCTGCTCTTGCAAACAATCGAACAGGTAATATACACGCCTTAATTTTTAACGATAAAGGTCAAATCTTTGTTCAGCATCGATGTGCCGATAAAAAAATATTTCCAAATATCTGGGAAGCCTCTGTTTACGGTAAACGCGACGACGGAGAGACATTGAGACAAACCTTGGAACGAGAAATACTAGAAGAAACCGGCTGGAAAGTTAAAAAAATTACTGACTATTTGGGTTTTACCGACTGGGACATAGATCAAAAAATGATTGTAGACAGTCCAAGTAATTATACTCCACAGCGGACATTTACATTCGTCATCCAAGTGGAAGGGAACCTCAATAACCCCAAAATTGAAACTGGGAAGGCAGACCAAGTTCAATGGATTGATCAAAATTATGGTGATATATTTAAAGCTAACGATGATACTGGAGATGCAATTACAACCAAAAAAGTGGCTCAATTTTTTCAAGACAAATTATTCTACAAATCCAAAAAAACCAGCTTATATGATGAAGTGTGGCAAGCATTTTGTGTCCTTACAGATGTCAAAAGTGTTGGAGTAATGGGCGATGGCAGAACATATGAGAATCTTTTAGGGTTGAGAGCTGTAACGGCTGTAGATGGAATGACAGCTGATTGGGCTAGATTACCGTATGATTTTCTTGCTAAAGTCAGCAATAGATTGATTAATGAAGTCCGAGGTATCAACCGTGTAGTCTATGATATTAGCTCCAAACCACCAGCAACTATCGAGTGGGAATAAATCTTGAACTTACAATTATTTTGTCAACAATTTATTTTACACCTATTGAGTCAACAACACAGTCCAAATCTGGCAAGCTATCACCTTGAGCTTGCTTCAGGATCTAGTAATCTCAGATTAGTTAAAGCTTAATTGTTTGAGCAATAGCTATATTTGTTAAACTTGTCTATCTAATTACTTTCACACTCATATCTACACTCACTCTTATCTCCTTATTTTCCAGATAGTTTTTACTCATATCAAAAACGTCTATAAAGGATTTGCCAATGATTTTGCGTTTGGATTCTGGATCTGTAACACCTTTGAGTCTTCCTAAAAATAGCTCGCTTGCATCTACCACAGTCAACTCCATACTAAACTTGCCACGGAACGCCTCTTCTACTTGCTGTTTTTCGTTCATTCGTAGTAATCCAGTATCAACAAACACGCAGTGGATTTGATCCCCAACAGCTTTATTAATAATTCCAGCAGCTACAGCCGAATCTACGCCACCAGATAATCCGCACAAAACTTTCCCATTGCCTACTTGCTCACGGATAATCTGGCACCGCTCTTCGATAAAGCTATTCGCGTTCCAATCCGCCTTTACTTTGGCAACCTCAAAAAGAAAATTAGCTAGCAAGGCTTTACCGACTTCACCACTGTGATATACCTCGGGGTGAAACTGCACTCCATAGAGTTTTTTCTCGACATTAGCAATCCCAGAATATGGACAATTGACACTAGAAATGATCTGCTGAAAACCTACTGGAGTATTGATCAAATGATCACCATGAGACATCCAAACTGACGCAGAAGCAGGCAAGCCTTTTGTCAATAAACTATCTTTAACGATGTTAATTTCACCTTGTCCGTATTCCCGCCGACCAGCAGATTCCACTTTGCCGCCGTATTTGTGAGCGATGAGTTGCATTCCATAACAAGTTCCCAAAATTGGAATGCCGAGCTCCAAAAGCTCAATATCAATATCTGGAGCATCTTTTTCATAGACAGAATTGGGACCGCCTGAGAGGATTATTGCCTTGATAGTAAGATCAGCTTTGATTTTATTGATGGAATAGTCAAAAGGGTGAATTTCTGAATAGACACCCAGCTCTCGGGTACGACGAGCAATAAGCTGTGTAAATTGTGAACCAAAGTCAAGAATTAGGATTTTATTGTGTGTAGCCATTTTAGTAAGTTAGTATTGTTTGAGAAAAAGGATTGGCTAGAATATTGCTATCAATAACCGCTTGATAATCACCGTCAATTTTCCAAAGGATAGATTTTTTTAAAACCTCAATCATAACCCCCTGCACGACCAAAATTTCTCGTTTAGATTCACCAACAATATCATCATTATATGAAACAAGAACAAACTTGGATGAACCTTTACCTACATCTTCAAGACTGCTGACTATATTTTCTTTATTGGGATTAAATAATTCTTCGGACTTTATTACCGCATCCAAATTAGCGTTTGTATCAAGTTCCCAGTGAATAGTCTTGGAAACTGTAGCCAGAATTCCTAATTCTTTTAGTGTTTGATTGATCGTACTAGCTTCGTTGTCTGTGATCACTGACTCGATGATTAATTCTTGACCTTGTTTTTGATATTGCTCAATACATATTTTTGGTAAAGTTAAATCAATAGTTTTGTATGCAAATTTTTGCGTCGACACAGTGGTCGCTGTTACTCTTGTACTCTCAATATACTTTCTCATTGCTACAAAGAATTTTGGACTAATTTTGGATCGTTCTGGGTGTGGCATCATCGCTATGACGTTTCCGCTGAGATTGCCAATAGCAGCAATATTGTCCATAGTACCGTTGGGATTGACAGGAAAATTGTCTATAATCTCGCCTTTGTTATCACAATATTTTATCAAGACCTGATTGTTATTTTTCATAGCTTCAAAGACTTGCATAGGAAACACAAACCTACCTTCTCCATGAGCAATTGGCATCTGGAAAATCTCACCTTCTTCAAAACCCTGCATAAAAATATTTTGCTTTGAAACCACTTTATGATCACACCAAGTATTGTAAAAGCCAGTGCCGACGACATGACTATCTTTGATTCTCACATTTTGCGCCAAAGCTCCACCGATTTGTTCGTTGTGAAGGCCAGGGACGAGTCCAGATTCGATCAAAATTTGAGCTCCGTTGCAAACACCAATAATTGGTTTACCTAGCTTGGCTTGCTTGATAAGCTCTTGCATCAAAGGATTTTTGGCACTAATAATACCCGAACGTGACCGATCTTCATAGGAAAATCCACCGATGATAAAATATCCATCAAAAGTTTCCAGCTCCCGCACATCTCGATTCCAAAAAAACTCATGGGCTTCCATTCCAGCTTGAGTAACAGTATAAATCGACTCCGTTTCACAGTTGGATCCAGGAAATTCTATAATAGCAATCTTAGGTTTGGAGGTCGTAAAAGCGGATTGAATGTCTTGCATATTCTAATAATTTAGCTAGCAAACAGGGTTTTTGTCAAGAGGTTTGACAACGATAAAAATTTAAGATATATTTCTAATTGTGATTAGTAATTCTGCTTTTCATTGCACTTAAGCTTGAGGCGAATATTTTGCAAGATCAAAGATCTAGCTCCGAGCTAATTCAAGCAGCGGCTAAAAAATTTAATGAAATCTATTTAGGTCTATTACTTGCAAGTGAAGATTTAGAACAATTTTGTTATCTTGTAGAGGAATTTTGTTTTTATGGACAACCTTTAATTGGCTCAACAATGTTGGCTTGTATTATAGCTGATTTGTCAATCAGATTCTTTGGTGAGGAAAGCGAGGAGGTTACTTCTCAAATTCAAGCAAAAATTTTGGCAGGTTTTGAAAGACATAAAAATCTTGTAAGAGCTGCTTCAGACATTAATTAAATTTCAGTTAGACTCCTAGTTTGACGTTTCTTATTGACCTAGTTTTTAAAGCTAGGTTATTTTATTGCCAATGTTGACTTATAACCTTATCACTATTTCCACGTTCGTTCTTTCTCACGCTGTTTGATCACTAACTAATGTCCGTACAAACAAACCTTGGAAGTTGTCAAAGTCAGCAAGCTGTGATAAAATATTAACGATGTCCAAAACAAAACCATTTTTACTAATAGATAAACTCATATCAAGCTCAATCATTTTTACTTTAGTACTTTGGTTTGGTCACATATGGTACTATGGCAATTGGTATTTTATGGATAATATCAACCAGGTCGCTGCCATCCTCAAATATGTTGGTAAAGCAACAGCTCTAGCTGCAACTATACTGATTTGCTGGAGCTTTGTGATCAACCCAAAACTTGGAAATATAATCAATTCACTGGGCAGCCAGCAACAATTACTTCAAAAAAAGATTCAAATTACTAGGATTGCTTTTATTTTGATGTTTGTAGATCCAATACTCTTGGCTTTCAACAGGCTACCAGACATTGCCTTATTTATAAAATTTTTTGGATTCAAACCGACCACTAGTATGTATGGTATAGGACACAACCTTGGATTGATTTTAATTTTGCTTATAGTCGTTTGCACTTTGGTGTTAAAAGCCAAATGGACAATTCAACTAATTAAAAATATAATTAGAGCATTTTTTGGATTAATTCCCTTTTTGCTTTTTGCTCATATACTATTTGTCAAAGGTGATATTTCAAGGTATTTGCCACTTCAAATTTGGATTTTTAGCTGGATTATAATTGCAATTATTGCTTTCGTATCAGCAACTATCAACGAATTAAAAAAAGATTAAAAATATAATTGCTAGATCTGTAAATATAAGGTATGATAAACATATGAACATAAAAACAATCACAAAAATACTAGTAATAATTCTAGGGGTATGCCTGATCACAAGCGCAATAGTATTTCAAAATACAAATAATACCAATAACTCAATCAAAAACTCTCAAACCAAAAATAACTCATACGATTTTTATTCCAAATTTGGGACTGAAACTTTGTTGACTAAAGACTACTTTATCAAGTCACTAAAACAACAATTCAATTTTACCAAGATCAGAATTGACTCATTGCCATTACACAGTTTTCTTAATTTTAACAATACTCCAATACAAGTAGGTCAAGAAATCAACTTTGATGAGATAACCAAAGTCAGCTTTCGCAGTAGTATAGATCAATATGATCAATTTGGTTGGTCAGGTTTTGTTGGATCTGGCTATTTACCAAGTGTAACGATGAAAGCTGGGGTTGGAGGTTGTGGCTATATTTTCAATACAGTTAATATGGATAAAACAACACCGTTTAATACTCTCTACAGTTTAAATTCATCACTTTTTGAAAATGCAACAACTTCACAAGGTGCTTTTTGTGGACTGTCAGGAGTATTTGGTGGGATAAAAATAAATTCTCTACCACTTTCTGGTTTAGTTACTCATAGTGGTGGCATTTTGATTAATTTAGGAGACACTCTCACTTTAGCTCAGTTAGATACCTTAATATATTCACCAAACAACAATTATTCTGGAGCTGATACCTTTGAGTGGTTTGCTTGTGATTTAGATTATTTTATAAATTCTAATGTTTATGGATGCATTTATGGCACCTCAAATATCTCCAGCTTTAACATCACCGTTGAGCCGGGAGCGGTAATGTCCTCATCTGCTGTTAGCTCGCTGTCTTCTTCTTCATCCCTTTCTTTATCACTTTCTTCGTCTTCTTTAGTTTCGCTTTCTTCTATAGCAATTGCGCCCCAAATAGTTAATACTGGTGGGTTGATAGTCATTACCAATACACAGCCTAGCTCTATTGCATCTAGCTCATCTTCAAGCCAAATACTCACTTCTACTGTCCAAAGCTCATCACCAATTACACCAACAGTTGCAATCAAAATCTTTGATCCCAAAAAGTTAGCGAGCAACAAAATCAAACCAAACTTTGGTACTTTGAGCGCTATTGATGACAAGGCAGCTATTGAAGATCCGTATGACTGCGGCGGCAATATTCACGGAGCTATAGAATCCAATCTTGACTTGAGCAATTTATATGTATTAGTCAGCATAAAAGGCAAATATAATTATGACCTAGGAGTAGATTTTGACAGAACCACTGGCTTATATACTGCCAAGATAAACTATGATCTAATTAAAGAGGGCCAATATACAATCAATTATAAAATTGTCTCAGAAAACAGCAACAAAGCACTTTCTGAAGGTAGCTATACAGCGTTTATTACCAAAAATTGTAACTCAAAAGCTCGAGAAGTAGCTCAAACAAATAAACTTGACCAAAATGTTGTTTTACCTAGAACTGGAGGTAGTATATTTGTCAATAGCTCTTTAATAATTCTGGTGATAGTAGCAATCCTATTTTTGAAGGCGTCTCTGAAAGAAGATGAACAAAATAATTATAATTCATAAACCTTTGCAAGCCATCGACTAGCCTTTACAGTTAGTATTTTTTATCGAAATTGGTTCAAAAACTAAATTTCTTGATCTATAACTTTCTCACTCTCCCCATACTCGCTCTTTCTCACGCTGTAGGTATTTCTCTAGTCTTGGCAGTTCTTTCAAATCATTCAAATCTATACTTTTGACTACATTTTTGATCTGAGTGTAGAGGTCGGGATTAAGACCGATGAGTTGATCTATGTCTGAGCCAAAGCCGCTTTGTGTACTACCAATTGCATCCCCTGCACCACGGAGTTCAAGATCTTTTTGAGCTAAGACAAAGCCATCATTGTGTTGACACAAAAACTTGAGCCGCTTGCCAAAACTAAACTCCTTGTAGGTCACAAGTATACAGTAGTTATTTTCATAATTGTTTCGCCCGACCCGACCTCGGATTTGGTGCAGAGCTGATAGTCCAAACCGTTCAGCATTGAGAATAACCACTAGAGTAGCTTCACCTACATCCACACCTACCTCTACAACAGTTGTGGCTACAAGAATATTTTTGGTATCAGAGGATTTGAACTCACCCAGGATATCTTTTTTATCATTCATTTTGCCATGTACGCTCATGACTTGATCCCCAAAGTATTTTTGCATTAGTTTAGCAGTTTTGGTCACTGACCACAGAGCCTTTTTGTCTTCCGTTTCTTCAGCTTGTTCCACAGCAGTACAGATCATGTAGACTTTTTTATTTTCTAAAAGTTGATTTTTGATCTGAGTAATGACCTCAGTTTCTAATTTATCAAAAGTTGTAATTCTAGTCTGAATAGGTTTGCGATTTTGCAATACTTCTACAAAAATAGGCTCCAGGGTGTCGTAGACTGTCAGTGCAAGCGTGCGAGGAATAGGAGTTGCTGTAAATGAGATGAAGTGAGGTGAGATTTCTACTTGCTGCTTGGATAGTTTTTCCCGTTGACGTACTCCAAAACGATGCTGCTCGTCGACCATGACCATATCAGGGGTGATCATTTCGTTAAAAAGCACAGCGTGTGTCCCCACCCAAAATACCTTAGGACAAGGCTGATTCATAAGCTCATTGATCTTAATTTTGAATTTTGAAGGTGGTAGTTTGTCACCATTAATATAGTTACCTTTACCAGAAAGAAAAATACAATCCAACCATGGAATTAAGTTTTTTTCCTCAGCTTTGAGTTCTAGCAGTTTAAGATAATGCTGATAAGCCAAAACTTCAGTCGGAGCTAGCAGGACTACCTCTCCTCTCTCTACACCATTAAGGAAAGTAATTGCGGAAATAAACGCCA
The DNA here is from genome assembly GCA_043778555.1 of bacterium. GTDB lineage: Bacteria > Patescibacteriota > JACMRA01 > JACMRA01 > JACMRA01 > JAYTWQ01. The sequence continues at coordinate 4,052 of JAYWFY010000014.1, read as the reverse complement.
CCAAAGTTTTGCCAGAACCCACATCGCCGATTACGATACGATTGATAGCAGGAATCAAATTTGTGTTCATTATATAAAAATATTGACTTTGAAGCTGTAGAATGTCAAGGATTGACAAACAAATATTATCAAAGCTAGACTAAAATAATGTTACCACAAAGCTCACCTTCAATTTGCTTGCTAATTACCGCTTGGAAAGAACCGATATCAGTTGGCCGTAGTATTCAAACTATTTTGGATTCAAAGCTAAATTTGGAAATTATTATAGTTGCTCCAGATCTGGAAACTCGTATCGCTGCCCAAGTCATTTTTCAAACCAACTATTTTACCAATTTTCAAATACTTACCGACCCGCAAAGCGGCAAACCAAATGCAATCAACCTTGCACTAGAGCATATAAAATCAGACTGGATAATTTGCACTGATGGTGATACTGCACTTTATCCAGATTCTGTTCCTATATTAATAAAAGAAATTAAAAACATCAAATCAAACTATGGAGCAATATCAGCTCGACCAATTAGCGTTGACTCCAAAGACAATTTTTGGGGATATATTGGTAATTTACTCTCAGATTCGGCAGATGTAAAGCGCTCTCAAAAAGCAAATTATTTTGTTTCTGGCTACTTGTGTGCTTACCAAAAATCTAAGATCAAATGCCTGCCAGTATCAACTTTGGTGGATGACGCACAGTTTAGTCTCCAAATTCTAGAGCAAAATCTTAATATTAAATATGTTCCAGAATCACTAGTTGGTGTTAAATATCCTACAAATATTGAAGATTGGCTAATTCAAAAAAGACGCTCTGCTGGAGGCTATCGAGAACTAAAAAATCAAATTAGAACACTAAAACTTGACTCAACACAAAGAAATTTTTGGAATGAGCTAGAATTTGTATTTTACCCAATCCACTACGCTAAAAGCTTTAAACAATTTTTATTTTCGCTGGCACTTTATCCACTACGATTATTACTTTGGGTCTTAATTTTTATAGATGGAATTTGGAAGCCCAAACGACCTTGGAAGCGAGTTGAAAGTACTAAAACCACAAAATAAATAGTGCAAAAATTAACAAATTTGAAATCAAGAATATTTAGGCTAAATAAACTTTCCAAATTAAAATTTGACCAAACAAAAAAATTATAGTACAATTACTTTTGTCAATTAACTAAAAACAATACATTTAAATCCATATGCTCTCAACAATCAAATCAATAATAAAATCTCTTTCAATATTTTCCCTATTTGCCACCCTAGTGTTTGCGGGATTATCAAACATCAACGCTTCAGCCCAAAGTGCGTGTCCAGCTGGCTCATATAGAACTGTAGCAAACGGTCCATGTATCCAAAGTGGTACAGGCAACACTCCTGGCGGTGCATCAGGGCTAACACCTGCGCTATGTGGAGCCGGTTCAGTTTCTACAGCTGGAGGGATAAGCAGTTGCCCACTATTAGGCAATAGAGCAGGTGGATTGGCTAGTAAAGATGCTGTGACTACATTCTTGCTTAATATTGCCAAATTCTTTATTTATATCGCATCTGCCGTAGCCGTGTTGTTCATAGTATTTGGTGGCTACCTATACATCAAAGGGGACGAAGCTAGCGTCAAGACCGGTAAAGCTCTTTTGATTAATGCTCTAATCGGTTTGGCTATATGTATTCTTGCCATTACAATCGTAACATTTATTGGTAGCACCCTTGAAAGCAATCTGTTGAGTACAATCGGTCAATAGTAGTTTTCAAATTAATTTAAAAAATCATTCTCGTCATTATGGCGAGTTTTTCTTTGTACCTCAATTCAGCCCCGAAGTGCAACACTAGTCTAAAGCTCTATTCTTAACTCAAATATTTTGTAGGGTGTGAGATAATTTAACCTCTTTCTTGGTCTGTTGTTGATTAGCTTTACTACTTGGTCAAGCTGTGATTGGGTGATATTTCAAACTCACTAAAAAACAAAACATATCATCGAATTAAATTTCTCAAAATGACTGGTGTTAAAGTAATTACAATGAATGCGCTTCACTGCCAAAAGTGAGAAGTGGGGGCTGGGTCTCCCAGTCCAAAGCCTCGCCACGACAAAAAACTTTAACTCTTTGTAAAAAGTTAAAGCTAAAACCAATATTCCAAGTTAAAGCCAATCAAAAAGAACTACTTTTGAATTTTGAACATACTATTAAGTTTCAACAGCCAGCCTATTATTACAAGACAAATACCGAAGAATCCAGAGGTAGGATAAAAACCAGAGAGATTAAAACTTACAAACCAAATACAACAGTTAGTAGCAAATTAGGCTTTATTAAAGATGAATTTTGGAGACAGAATGTTAAAGTAATAATACAAGTAACCCGAACCACCAAGCTCAAAGACACCAAATCTTCCACCAAAGACAAGTCAGTTTACAAGCCTCAAACCACAAAAACATCGTATTACTTCACGACTACAGCAATCTTCAAAACCATAGAACTCCATCAATTTATTCGCAATCACTGGTCAATAGAAAACAAAAACCACTATGTTAGAGATGTAACTCTAGGTAAAGACAAAAGTCGCATTAGAAAAAACCCGATTATCGTGGCAATAATTAGATCTATAACTCTCAACATACTCCGCTTCCTAGGAATTAATAACATAGCTCAATCCATACTAAAGAACAGCTGATCAAACAAGTTTTTTGAAGATTATAGCTTGTTGTAGACTAATGGGTGACTGTGTTATATGAGTATATACACTTGACAAGAATCGCTATTAATGCTAAAATAAATTGGTTACCATAAAGAACATGTAACAGCTTTAAATATTAATTTTCAAAAGTTTGGTGCTATCGTCTAATGGTTAGGACGCAGGATTTTCATTCCTGCAATCGGGGTTCAATTCCCCGTAGCACTACCAAATATTAAATTTAAACCAAATTTTACCCTTGAGGTATTTTTTGTTTGTCAAAAACTAAAATGATATTACTACTATCAACTTATAATACATAATTTTTAAAATTAAAAACTACCTATGAACATATTTCAACTATTTTATACCTATTTTATATGGCAACCTCAAATAAACATACTTAGACTGACCTACGAATTCACCCATGAGATCGCGTTTGCAATCATCTTACTTGCTATTATTCTCAATATTCCTATATGGTATTTGTATTTCAAATCTTTTTTGAGTACTCAAAAACAACGAGCGTTAGCTCCAAAAATGAAAACAATCCAGCTCAAACACAAGGATGAACCATTAGAAATGAGAAAACAGTTGATGGAGTTCAACAAGAAGCACGGCATCAATAATGCTGCAACATTTTACATGATTATTTTTCAATTATTTTTTATCACTGTCTTATATACTTTGATTCAAGAAATAGGCTCTAAAGACTCAAATTACCTCTATTCATGGCTGTGGAGTAGCGACGTTTTCAATTTTCCAAACCAAGTTTTTGGTGGCCCTAGTATAAAAGACAGTGTCCATCCTTTTTTGTGGATTACCATTTTAACTTCTATCAATGCTTATCTGCAAGGAATGGTGATGTTTAAATGGGCACCACAAATCAAAATAAAACCTTTACCCGACCAAACCGATGAACAAAAACAACAGGCCGAGGCAATGGAAAAATCTCAAATTTTTATAGGAATTTATTTTACACCTATTCTATATTTGATTATTAATTATAACCTACCCCTTGGGCTCAACATCTACCTTCTTACTTCTACTACTGTTACCTTATTGAGAATTTTGTTTGTCTCAATGTATTATCGTAAACATACTTTGGAATTGATAAAACAAATGGATGAAACTGATCCTGATGAAACTGATATTTATCTGTCTGATGTTAATGGTAAAACTCTCGCTAGTAGAGATGACGAAGTAATAATCATAGATGTAGAAACTAAAATTAAACTCAACAAATCTTTTACCAAAAAAAATATTAAAAAAAGTAGAAAGTAAGCACACTAGTTCTCTATATTTATTCTGTTTATGTAATTTGAAATTGAAGTGATCAGAGTGAAATTGACAAGTAAGAACTCAAGTGATATAATTCCGAATACAACAGCCAA
>JAYWFY010000013.1:0-10821 GCA_043778555.1 bacterium | reverse complement strand
TTGTGAATATATTTACTCTCTGCCATATTAACAGCCTACATCATAACACAGCTGAAGTCAATTCGCCCCAGAGGGGCGGGGAAAAGCCCTAAGAGATTCTATGATAATTTGTAACGCAACTGCTAATCCTAAAAAACCAACTAGCTCATCTAAATATTTTTTACATGTAAAAGAAAATAAATTTTTTTAGAAAAACTTTGTGCAAAAAAACCTCTCATTTCCAGAGAGGTAAATATAATTGTAGATATACTATTTTATAATCTTGGATACAAGTCCAGCTCCAATAGTTCGACCGCCTTCACGAATTGCAAATCGCATTCCGTCTTCGATAGCAACGGTTTTTTCTAACACTACTGAAATTTTGACTTCAGTATCTCCAGGAAGAGCCATTAACTTGTCTGCATCGACAAAGTTGATTACCCCAGTAACGTCGGTTGTTCGAATGTAAAATTGTGGTTTGTATCCTGGCAAGAATGGTGTGTGTCTACCCCCCTCATCTTTTGTAAGAATGTAGATAGAAGCTTCAAACTCAGTGTGTGGAGTGACAGACTTTGGTTTGACCAAAACTTGACCTCTTTGTACTTGATCTTTGTTGATACCTCGAAGTAATACTCCAGCGTTATCACCGGCCATACCTTTGTCAAGTTGCTTGTTGAAGGCTTCAATACCAGTGACAACTGTTTGTTGAGTATCTCGGAGTCCTACGATTTCTACTGCATCGTTAAGATTGACAGTACCACGTTCAATACGACCTGTAACTACAGTACCACGACCTGTGATTGTGAAGACATCTTCAATGGCAAGTAAAAATGGCTTGTCAACTTCTCGGATTGGATCTTCAAGATAATTATCTAGAGTATCAAGAAGTTCTTGAATTTTTGGTTCCCAGATTGCATCGCCTTCTAGACCTTTGAGGGCTGAGCCTCGAATAATAGGGGTAGCTTCACCATCAAAACCATTTTTGGTCAAAAGCTCTTTGATGTCTTCTTCGACTAATTGGATCATTTCTTCGTCGTCTACCATATCGCATTTGTTCAAAAAGACAACAATTCTAGGAACACCAACTTGTTTGGCAAGTAGAATATGCTCTCTAGTCTGAGGCATTGGTCCATCAGTAGCAGCAACAACTAAAATGGCAGCATCCATTTGGGCAGCACCTGTGATCATATTTTTGACATAATCTGCATGTCCTGGACAATCAACATGTGCATAATGTCGCTTGGCAGTTTCATATTCAACGTGAGCGGTGTTAATCGTGATACCACGTGCTTTTTCTTCTGGGGCAGCATCAATGTCTGCATAGTTTTTGGATTTTGCGTTTCCAGACTTTGCAGAGAAAGTACATAGCGCGGCGGTTAGTGTAGTCTTACCATGGTCGACGTGACCAATAGTTCCTACGTTCATATGTGTTTTAGATCGGTTAAATAGTTCAGCCATAATAAGTTAAAAAATGTGTATAGTAAAATTTGTAGTTCGATACATATTATCGTACAAATTATCTAACTTTGTCAAGAATTGTTTTGAACGAACAAATAGAAAAACATCAGCTATACTTTAGAATTTTCTGTTTAACTTTGTATTTACTGACTGCTAATATACAATTACTTATGTACTGAGTTTATTCGTTGATTGTTGCACTTTAAGATTGAACTCAAGGTAAACGACTTGACAAGATAATCCAAACCTTTTATAATACTTATGTGGTGTTTTAAAAGACATAACAAAATATAGTAGAAAGCTCCCCATCAAAAGGGAGTTTTTTAAAGTAAAATTTTGAGTATAACTCCTATACTATTCATCGTTAAAACCTACAATACAATTAAATGCCAACAACTCCAATACTATGTCAGTAGATATATCCCAACTCAAAGAAGAAATCAATTTTATTTGCAATGACAAAGGCCTCGATCCAGAAGAAGTCATCAAAGCTATAGAAAAAGCAATTGCATCAGCTTATCGTAAAGAATTTGGCAACCCTCTCAAAACTTACACTTGTAGCTTCAACGTCAATACTGGCAAATATACCGTGTACGAAGAAGTCAAAATCATAGACGAAGTAGAAAACCTAGAAGAAGGTCATATCTTTGCTCCTGATAAAGAAATTACGCTGTCTCAATCTCGCCTCTATAATCCAAATGCTCAAATTGGTGAAATTATCAAAACTGAAATAATAGTAACTGACGAAGTATATTTTGGTCGTATTGCCTCTCAGATTGGTCGCCAAGTTTTGATGCAATCCATCAATGCCTCCAAACACACCAAGCTCCTCAAAGAATACAAAAATAAAGTGGGTGAGCTCGTCAACATTGAAATTGATTACCCAAAGAAAAATGGGTATATAGTCAAACTTGGTCAGACCACTACTTTTTTGGGACATGAAGCACTCGCAAACAACGATCGATTCCGACCAGGTCAAATAGTCAAAGCGGTTATTTTGTCGATCCGAGAGGATGAACAAGGAAACACAAAGATCGCTCTTTCGAGATCAGCCCAAGAGTTCGTTCTTGCCATTCTCAAGCAAGAAATCCCAGAAATCGAATCTGGACATGTCATTATCAAAAAAATTGTTCGTGAAGCTGGTACTAGAGCCAAAATCCTAGTGTATTCTGAAGATGAAACTATTGACCCTGTTGGTACCATACTTGGACGTAAAAACACCCGTATTATCAATGTGTTACGAGAGATCAGTAGTACAATGCAAGAAAAAATTGATGTCATTGAATATATGGCTGAAGATCTGCAACTAATGATAATGGACGCACTAGAACCAGCACAAATCGATAAAGTAATAATTAATAACCAAAATGATAGCGCTGACGTATATTGTCTGCAAGAAGAAGCGTATTTGGCAGTAGGTAAACGAGGAGCTAATATTAGACTTGCCTCACAGCTTTTGGATCTTAATCTTAACATTATTACAACAGATGAAAATGGTAATATTGTCGAACGTGAAGTAAAAAATCGTTTTGACAGTGACCTTGACGGCAATCTCGTTGAGCTTAATTAGTAGATTATAGACTTGGCAATGAGTAAAAATAAAATTGTAAAAATTAAAAATTTTGTAGATTTGGATTCCTTGGTTATCCTGCCAAATCACGACTTACAATTGCAATTTATATCTACTTGCGACATTCTAGAACCAATCAATCTAAAAATTACTCAAAATCAAAAATCAAGCTTTCAATTGGTTTGTCTTTTTGAACATTCAATCTGTTTCAACTTGGAATTAACAATAATTGGTGACAATACTTCTTCCAAAATACACAACTTGATAAATCTCTGTGAAAACTCAACCGTTGAGCTAAATCAAAAAATAACTACAGAGTGCCTCAATAACAATGTTAAGCATTTTACCAAAATTGTACTAGAAGATAACTCTATTGCCATTATTAAACATACAGCCAAAGCAAAAAATTTAACCAAAAAACTTGTACTAAATCAAAAAATTCAAGCCTTACTACTATCACCAAAATCACGTGTCCAAATGCAACCAATTTTGCAAATTGAATCTGAAGATGTAAGCTGCAAACATGGATCTACACAAGGTTTACTTGATGACAGCGCACTTTTTTATTTGCAATCTAGGGGTTTAGACTCAAAAACTTCCAAACAGTTTTTAATTAATACTTTCAAGAGTGACATTCTAAATATGATTTTAATTTAATTTTTATGAAAACTATTGCAATATTAATGGCAGCTGGTCGAGGTACACGCATGAATCCCCTTACCACCAAAATCCCAAAACCTTTGGCAAAAATAATAGTTTCTCAAGACGCAAATCCCAAACTGCAAAAATATAACGACAAAACTTTGCTCGAAATTAATCTTACCAAGCTTGCCCCTTTGGTGGATGAATTTGTGATCGTCGTGAACTATCTTGGACAGCAAATCATCGACATTATCGGCACAATTTTTGAGAATAAACCTGTCCAATATGTATGGGCTGATGGATATGACACTGGCACTCTTGATGCGTTTAGGGCTGGAATATATAGATCAAACACTATTGAAAATACCAACTATATCATCTCTAATTCGGACAATTGCTGTGGATCAGATTATTATATTCAGCTAGCAGATTTTATTTTTAACAATCCAAACCAAGCCGCATTGATGGCGACAAAAATTCACGATCGCGAAGCTCTCAAAAGTCTTGGTGTCTTTGTATCGGATGAGCAAAGTAATTTTGTTAGGGTAGTCGAAAAATCTCCAATATTCGTATCAAATCTAGCAAATGTTGGTATCTACTATTTCCCGTCCAAAGTCAAAGAATTTGTCTCTAAAAATAGAGACATCCGCAGTCAAAAAGAGGAAACAATAACTGATTTATTTAACAATTACACCCAAAGCTATCCAATCAAAATCTTGACTTCGGTGGACTACAATATTGAGATTAGCAAGGTGGAAGACTTAAAAATAAGCTGACTATTTTTTGAGAATATACACACTCCACTGGCAACCTAATCCAAATTTGGGAGGCTATCATCTTGAACTTGTTGTGCCGAAACTAAACAAATCAAGTTTGTTTGCAACTCGTTACTTTTCAGAATCTAAAAATCTTAGGTAAAATATAGCTTAGTTGTTGAAGGAATAAGTATATTACTTTTTGCCTAATACCAAGCACATAAATAAAGGAAACTCTTGCCTTGCAAACTCCAAAGCTGGGGTTTTTTTGGGGCCTTGATCTGCGGCTATATGACTTATCCATTCTTGAATGTCTTCAATATATAAATTTTGTCGTGCAAACTCCTGGGTATACCATGATAGCGGTCTGTGAAACGAAAGTGTAGTAGCTTCTTTTTTCTCCTTGGCTGTCTTGTCTTTTTTGCCAGGATTCATGTCTATTTCGATTTCAAAAGGTGACAAATATCTATCCACTCTTCGGTATTGTTTAAAGTTTTCACTATCCCAGTTCCAGCTAGTATTTTTTGGGATACGATAAAAAGGGTGATTCATTACTACGATCAGCTTTCCATTTTTCTTTAGTACTCGACCACACTCTGCGATACATTTGTGTGCAAATTTGATGTTTTGTAATGCCAAAATAATCGTGATCTTGTCCACTGACATATTTTTGAGAAATGGTAACGACTCAGCCGTGTTGGTGTGATATTCTATCTGAGAGTTGGTTTTGGTTTTAGCAACAGCAATAGATTCTTCACCAATGTCCACTCCGATTATTTTGTTTTGAGATTCAATATTTGCCTTTTGATCTACAAATCTATTGTGATATTTTTCGGTAAAAAAACCTACTCCGCAGCCAAGATCCAAGATAACTTCGCTATTGTTTTTTTTGGTATTATCTTCTAGTATTCTCATCACTTTTGGCAAAATTACTTTGTTTTGATAGCTATTTTCATCATTTATCATTTTGTCATACCAAGAGGAGACCTTGCCCCACGATGTAGACTTCTCGCTCTGACTATATTCATTTTCGTTTTCTGAGTTCAGATTATTTTCATTAATTTGGTCAAAAGAAAGATTTTTATTTTGGTTTCTATTCAAAATTTTATTTTTAAACGAATCATATACCTTTTTTGGCTCAGATTTATAGCTTTCTTTTTTGTCTTCAAGTTTGCGGGTTTTGGAATAAGATTTGATCGAAGATTTTGGTGTAGCAAAGGTTTTTTCAATTAGTTTTGGTTTTTCTTTCTCCCAAGGCTTATAATCTTTTTTGCTTTGAGATTCGGATTTTTTCTTTGTAAAGTCAGATCTTGGCTTCGAGAGAGCTTTAGAATTTATACTTTTGTTTTGAGTTTTAACGTACTTTTGGTTGGAAGTTGTGGTCTTAGGCATAATTGCATTATATCCTTATATTTTGGGTTTTGTCAATATAATTAGCCTGAATTCTGATCAGAAAAATAACCAGCGACTAGGCTGGAATAATAATTGTTTTTGGCGGAGAAGAAGGGATTCGAACCCTTGGAGGGTTGCCCCTCGCTTCGTTAGCAGTGAAGTACTTTAGACCACTCAGCCACCTCTCCATTAGTTATAATAATAGATGACAAGCTAGGTTTTTGTCAAGAATCGTGTAAAATAGCTCCTTGCTCCCCTTATTAATTTTGCAGTTGGGCGATTAATTAATTTCTCAAGATTTCTTTTTTCCTCAATTTCCTTATCAATTATAGTGATTCCTTCTATTAGCTGGGCTAAAATTACTTGTAGAGCTTTTATTCTTGAATTTTTGATAAATTTTTTTGACTCTAAAGCTAATATTTGTTGATAAATTTGTGTAGTTACATCTTTTAGCTTGGTTTTTAAAATAATTAAATCTTTCAGATCAAATTTTTCCAAATTATCAAAACTTTCACAAATACATCTAAGCTTATGCCTCAATCTAAATTTTTCCGCTTGGGCTAACGAAGCAACCAAAAAACTTTCAGGAGCTGTCATTATATCTTGAAAAGTTGGGGTAATTATCGCTTTAAGAAGTCTGGCATATTCTTCTACTGGTGAAAAGTGTTTATAGCAAAGTTTTTCTTTTGGAGGTATAAGCGGCATTAATCAGTTTAATTAATTATTTTAGTGAGAATTTAAAGAGTACAAATAGCTGAGTAATAAAGTGAGACTCAAGGATAATGTAACTACAGATATATAGCTAATTTTAAGTTTTTGTTCCATTTTTTCAATTGTATTTTGTTTAATTTGCAATTCAGCTTCAGCTTGTTGCATTGCCAATATACTAGAATCAATAGTTGTTATATTTTCACGTTGATCTCCGCGGAAATAATTTGGTAACCAATTACTGCATTTACTTCTCTCTCTCAGAATGCGCAAATTTTGATGAGCTATTTTAAAATAAGAATTCGCCAGGGTTGGTTCTTCAATTTTTGGGTCAATTGGTTCTTTGTTAGTTTTGTTTGGCTTTGTTTCTGCTAGTCTCTCAATTCTTGCGTGGGGGAGGAATTTTTTAGCTACGTACCACGCGTCTCTGACACACTCAACAGGCTCAAGAATTGAATTGAAAGGTTTTTTAATTCTCATAGTTCTAAATTTAGCATAACTAACCAACTCTGTCAAGATCAATTTTTATTAACCAAGCCAAATTTCTACATTACAAGCTTTCTTGACACGTTCACGGCTTTGACTTTGATCTCAGTATTAACAAATCCAAAGTTTTTGCGGAGAGTATTTTCTAAAAAGCGTAAGTACGACCAATGAATTGTAGCTTTGTTTTTGACCAGTAGCTCAAAGGTTGGAGTTTTGCTATTATCGTAGAGCAAATCATAGACAACCGGACGTTTTTCTAATCGTAATTTTTTTGGTGGTTTTTGCTTCATAAGATAGTTGAACAGCTTGCGAAGTTCCTCTCTACTGATATCCATACTCCGCTCCTCCAAAGCATAGTCAATACTATTCCAAATCAAATTCATACCTTCACCTGTAAGTGCTGACACCCAAACAAACTTCTTGATCTTGAGAAATTGGAATTTGTGCTCAAACTCTAGCTGGAATTTTACCCGACCGAGTTCATCAACAAGATCTCCTTTGTTGACTATTACAACCACTCCTTTTTTGGCTTGTTGAACGATACCAGCTACAACTTGATCTTGGTGTGCCAGTGGCTCTGAGCCATCCACAACCATACAGATCACGTCGGCGTCATAAGCTTCTTCAATCGTACGGAAGGTAGCAAAGCTCTCGGCTCCAAAAGTCCGTTGCCCAGGACGTCGGATGCCAGTAGAGTCCAAAAGTGTGTACTTGCGAGTCTGTGTAATCATCGTTGAAATCTCCTCATATTCTTCATCTTCCTCTTCTTCGGAGCCCATATATTCCTGACCATAGTCAATATCGTCGTCGTCAAATTCGCTATTAGACTCCTGAGACGCCAAAAACTTTGCTTGCTCTTCATCGACTTTGGCTTGTTCTTGGGCTTTTAGCTTTGCTTTGTAGGACTCCAAATACTCACCTTCGTTGTCCAAGACTGCTCCACTTGCGATAGCCTCATCAATTAGTTTTTGGTTATACTCGGCTTCTTTGACTTTCTTGAGACGATACTTTTGGGCATTGTCGGCTTTGCGTTCGTTTTTTTCTACATTTTTGTAAAACTTTTCTTCTGCACTAGGCTTGTCATTATCAATTGCTCTGTGAATTTCAAAAGCTTCTTCAAGTATTTGATCGGGTGGCAATACTTCTTTCAAACGAGTATAACCATGCCAGCCCCAAGCACAGCCAAAAATCTTGGCAAAATCTAAAGTACCCTGTAGTTCGATAACATCTGTTTTGGTATCAGTAAAAAAATAAACCTGTGCAGGGTTCACCTCCCATCCTTTACAAATCTGCAACACACGATCAACTTTGGACAAACCATCCTCAAAACCCATCATGTAGTCAAAATTTAAAGGAGAAAATCCTTCGGGTAAGTCTTGGTTGATTTTATTTATTCCGTGCTTAATTAAATCATGACTAGAACCTGAGACAATAGCCATTTTGGGATTTTTAATCTTCAACAACTCTTCTATTACAGCTGGGAAACAATCAAAACTCTGTTCGATAATTTTGTCAGACCACAGAACCAAATCTTTTTTCCATTGTTGTTTTTGAGCTTCAGTCCATGCTTCAAACTGAGGCTTTTGATGATGTTCGATAATATTTTCTTTAATAATTTTATCAATGGTTTTGTCTGGCTCTGTTGTTGATTGCACAGATTTTGCGTAGACTTGTAAAGTGTCACCTATCACCCCGTCAAAGTCGAAAATCAGATATTTTTGGTCTGGGGTTTTGATCTTGTGAGTCTTGATTTTTTGCTTTTGCATAATGTTTTAAGAGTATCAGTATAAAGCCTTTTTGTCAAAACTATTGTAGTGTGCTACAATTATCTCATTGAGAAATCTAATAAAAATAAAAAATGCTCGAACAAATAAAAACATTAAATGGAATTCAAGGCTTTGAAGTAAACAAAAAAAATGAAACTTCAACCAGACAAAAGATTACAAAATTTAGGGAAAGATTTCTGAACGAAGAAACAGCAATTTTAGCCATACGAGTAGCTGTTGTTTCAACTTTAATAACAATGACGACAGCATTCACTTTGATTAATAAATTTGGAGAGTTTGACCCCGTAGTGGAGCAATCTAAAGTTACAGAACAAACAAAAAGTGGAATTATTGATCTGATCGCTAAAAATGCTAAAATTAGTTTGATTAACAGGCGTTGAAGTCTTTCTCTCTTATACAAGCCGTCAATTTCCAATTACTTTCTGAATATTAGCCTTGAACCACTTAGTGGAGATAAGTTTCCCAGGGGTTAAATTAAGATCAGGCTTGCCATATTGTTTAATATCAAAATACTTATAAAATTCGTCAAAATTATTCGAATACAATGATTGTTCTATCAATTGTTTACCAGTCTTTTCTTTTTCTGACAAATCTTTGAATACTGAATAACTTTTACGTCCAGATAAACTCCCGCCAATTTTGAGCAAATTCTTGTTTTTAGCATTTGTAATATTTTGAATATATTCTTGCTTGTTCCAATTGGGCAAATTTAATTCCTCTATATTATCTGGATGATACATATAATTTTCGAACGAGTACATTTCTAGAATTAGTAAGTTCATGTTTTTGTTGTTAATTGCATTTTCTCGCTCTTGGTCAGTCAAATAATCTCTATCTATCAAACCAAAATATTTTTTGTCGTTCGTAACGGAGTTAATAACAGTATATTTGTCTTTTACATCTACAAAAATTGTATTTTTGATACCCAGTGAATTATAATATACGTCATTCTTGTTCTCACAAAGTATAATGGTTTTATTATCAAAAATATCAAAAATTAGTTGTTTTGGTACAGCCACGTCAAACACATCAAGGGAATTATCAATCTTTGGAACAATGACTTGTGGAAGATCAAAATCTAGATTATCAAGGTCTATGATCGCCGAAGTTTCAGATTGTCGAGCGTATTCTATGAACCCGAGGCTGTGCGAAGCTAGCCAAAGCTGATTGTCCTCGAGCCAGTTTTCGTTGATTTCTTTGAGCAAATTCTCTTGCAAAGCTGTATTTAGATGAAGATCAACCTCATCCAAAAAAACAACCGAACCTTTTGGGTACAGATTTTTTCGAGCTAGCAAATTAAACAAAATCTCAAACACCATTTTCTCTCCAGCACTTAGCTGATCGTAATTCATTTTGGATTCGCCTTTTTGGAACAACAATCTTAGTGGCTCTCCATCAATTGGTAACTTAAAATCTATATATCGAAGTGAGATATTATTGTCCAAACCAAAAATGTTACTGAAAGATTGGTTAATTGTGTTAATAAATTCTGATTTTATATTTGGATTGCCAGCTTCAAAAGCATTGAATTGAGCTTGCAAAAATGTTTCCCAATCGTTCTCGAATCTTCTTGTGTCATATTCCGTAAAATCACTAGGTCTATCCTCATCTTTGCTTATTTTGGTAATACTGCCGTAAGTTATTTTGGTTATTTTGGGAGTATATCGAAACGCTGTCCTTCCGTAAAAAGAGTTGTTACCTATTGGTTTGTCATTATAAATAACGGTATTAAGCCCTTCTTGCAGGAGGTTAAAGTATCCTGAGCTATCAAAATCCATGTCTATAGAAAATTCATTTCCACCATTTTTGGAACTTATTTTGGCATCGAAATATCCGCTTGCCGTGCTTCCATTACTTTGAGGTAGTGTCTTGGTTGCTTTATTCACCACTTCAAAAGCGTCAAAAATACAGCTCTTTCCACTACCGTTAGCTCCTATCAATAGAACCATTTTTGGACCTTGCGAATTTTTGTTATCATCCAAATTGATCTCTAGATCGCTGAATCGTTTGAAGTTTTTGAGTCGAAGTTTTTTGATACGCATAC
>JAYWFY010000012.1:0-11015 GCA_043778555.1 bacterium | reverse complement strand
TTTCAAAAAAAATTAATATTATAAACGACAAAAAAGGTAATACCTTAATTGATATTCCAAACAGAGATAAATTAACTGAAGTTCAAACTATTGACAATCAAGTCATTTTCTCAAACAAAGAAGTAAAATTTGATGTTATTGTCGAAGCCATAGATGGTGGAGTACGTCAAATTATTAATTTAAAAGATTCATCAGCTCCTAGTACTTACGATTTTCCAATTGAATTGTTAAATGGTGAAAAACTAATTGTTAACAAAGATGGAAGTGCAAAAATTGTACTTGCTGAGATTAGCAGTATAACTAAAGAAGCTAAAACTAAAACTTTAATTGCTAAACCTTGGGCTAAAAGTGCTGATGGAAAAGAGCTACCTACCACATATGAAGTAGTTGGTAATAATATCTTACGTCAAAAAATTGATTTAAAAGAAGCCATTTTTCCAGTTGTAGCTGATCCAATTTGGTGTGGTAACGCAGTAAGTAGTACTTCTTGGCTTGATCGAGGCGGTGTATGGTCAGCTAGTATAATTCCAACATCTTGTGGGGCTTGGGGAGGTCAAGCTTGGTATTCATGGGAAGAAGCTTATTCCAAAATTGATAGTGCACATTGGGATAGAAATACAAACTATTGGTCAATGTATAATCAATATGCATGTCATGTAGATTTTGCTAAAGGTGTAAAAACACCATGGAATATTGAACCATCTAAATCTGACAAGGGATATTGGGGATTTGCAAACTTTTGGGATCAATGTAACTAGTAAGCTTTATGTTATCTAAAATAACAATAAGTATATATAGTTTTTTAGTTGATCTAATTTGTTTATTGTTTTTAATATTTTTTGGAATTTTAGCCGATGAAGGAGTGAATATTAACAAATTTAAGCAATCGTATTTCTTGGGAATGGAAATTAATTATCAATTTCTTTTTTACTTAGTAATATTTGTTTTAATTTCAACAATTATGCTACAAATTATATACTTTTATCAAACTTTTATCAAAAAAATATAATTATCTTGAAGCCACTCCATCTGAGCTGGTTTCCTAACTAGCAATAATAAGAATCTGATATTCTCAAAAAAATAATTTTTACCACCTTAATTGGGGGGGGGTTTTAGATTCTATATAAATTATCTCTTACCAAAGGCTAGTAAAAACCTAACTACATACCAGAGTAGTAAAATGAACGAGGCTAGTAGACTGACTGATGCTCCGATATAGTTGGTTTTGTCCATGTCCCGCAATACTCGGCTAGTGTCGTACAAAATATAGGCTCCCGCAAATAAGATCATAAATGCTGCAAAGCCGATACCTGTTACAAGTGCTGGAAAGAAGAATCCTAATATTATCATTCCAAAAACTGCAAATCCTACATAGAATAAAATACTTCTCAGAAATGAAAAATCCTTACCTGTGATCATTACTATAGCTGTCAAAACTCCAAATATACATAGTGTGATAGCTATTGCTGGAATTAACAACTTAGTAGCAACTGCAATTAGAAAGAGTGGAGAAAAAAATACTGCTTCAACTAAGGCATAAAGGGTGAGAGCTGAATATTGAACGAGCTTGGATGATTGACGCATTGCAAAGCTTTGAGCTGTAGTTGATGCCAAAATAAATAATCCAAATCCAACAAAAGCTGTAAGTGTGCTGCTGAACAAGCCAGCAACCAAAACTCCTACCTTGAGGATATAAAGTAGATAGCCGAAAATAAAGAAAAAAGAAATACCAAGGAAAAGATGAGCGTAGGTTTTAACCAAAAAGCCTTGTTGGTCGGCAACTTGGACGCCTTGAGGTGTGATGTTGGAGCGTAAAATTATGTCAGTCATAATGAAATTAATTTTGGTAGGTTTCCTTAGTTTTGTCAACAGAAAAGTCAGAAGTAATCCCGGTTATCGTCCAGATGTAAACAAACTTATTATTCTATTTTACCCTACTCAACAGGGGTTTTTGTTTTGCCAAAATTTGACAGGCAATTTTATTTTATACACAATAACATGCAATGGGTGATCACATCTCAAATATCATTTTTAACAATTTTATATTTATTTTATGTCACAAACCTTCACAAAAGTGTTATCCAAAATGCTCACAGCTGTCTTTGTATTCTCAGTCATTGTGGCTAGTCTTCCAGCTATGGCAGCAGAATCAAAAAACTCAATCGACGATTTAAAGAAAATTCAAAATAATATAAGAGAAAAAGATCCCCAAAAAATCCAGTCTCAAAAATTAGCGAAGAAAAACAAAGATGTCCATTTGATATTCTCAAAAAAATAATTTTTTTCTCCTCACTGGAGGTTTTTTGAACTATAAAATCTAACTTGACAGACAGCAAAAATAGAGTTCAGATTAAAACTGAATTACTAAAATTCTTACACATAACGATATAGCTATTCCACCAATTGTTAAGTTGCAATTAATTTTAAAATTCCCAGATCTCGAAACAAGTTAAAGGTGTAGGATCTACAACCGTCCAATGTTGTACTTTGGCAATTTGAAAATACCTTTTTCTTTTTCCGGAGTCATGCGATAGATCTCACCGCCCAAAATTTCAGCTTTCATAATCGGTCCGCAAAATCTTGCATCCTGTGAACCAGGGCGATTGTCACCCATAAACCAATATTGGTTCGGTAGTAGCTTCTCACTTAAAAATTCTTGAGAATCGGGCGAGGTAATAGCTTTGCTAGTCTGGATTTCTGGACTCAAATATTCACTTTCGTCTAGGATAATGCCAGGGTATGGGTATTTTTGATTAATGATGTAGACTTTGCCATTGTTGATACGAACTTGCTCACTTGGAAGACCTATTACTCTCTTGATATATAGGGTTTTCTCACTGCGGCAGCCTTCTGGTGAAATAAGAACTATCACTTGACCTCGATTATAATCTGAAAACTTGGGCGTGAATTTATCTATATATATTTCATCTTTTTGGGTCAACCCGCCAGCGTTAAAATATGGAAACATTGATAGTCCATCTACGCTGATTTTGTCAATTACACTACTCCTTAGAAATATAAAAACTACACCAATGATAACAAATACCTTGATAAAATAAAAAAGGTAGTCTTTGACTTCATGCCAAAAATTGGGATTAAAAAAATCTTTAATTTCTTGGTCGGTGGCTATCTGGTGGTATTTATAATTGTGAGCCATCGTAAATTTGATCTTACGCCTCAATTATACTTCTAGGAATGATTCTTGGCAAATTTGACATACCTCTATAGTATTGCTAAAATTCAAACTATTATGACCGATCCATCTTTAATCAAAACAATCGCAAATATTATCACCAATAACCTTATCACCCAAGTCTCAAAAACAAACAAACCTGTAGACGAGTTAATGAGTAATGAGCATATTGTTGAGCTCGCTAACCTATTTAACAGCAACAAAATCAACAATCAAGGGTTATCCAAAGCTATTGATATATTGGTAGAATCTCCTGACTCAGACTTGCAAACCGTTTTGTCTGACCACAATCTTATTCAGATTACTGACGTATCCACCCTTGAGGTCGTAGTGGATACGATAATTAAAAATTATCCAGCCCAAGTAGAATCATACAAAATAGGTAAAATTAATATTATAGGATTTTTGGTTGGACAGTGCATGAAACAGTCTGCGGGCAATGGCAACCCAAAGATTTTTAACGAGCTTATTGCCGCAAGGATAAAAGTTTTATGATTTGGATTGACTAATCTAAATTTTTAGAATTTTCTTCAAAGTCTCCCATTCCCAGCTCCCATTCTCCAGGCGTAGCTGAGACATAAATCATCTGTCCAACACTATCAAAAAATTCTTGCCTTTGTAGGGGTCGATTGTTGAGGGCTGAAGGTAAGCGAAAGCCATACTCGATTAAAGTTTCTTTACGGCTCCTGTCACCAGAGTACATTGCTCCGATTTGTGGCAAGGTAATATGACTTTCATCTATAAAACACAGTGAATCATCAGGAAAATAATCCAAAAGAGTGTTTGGAGCTTCGCCCATTTGTCGACCATCAAAATAGCTAGAATAGTTTTCTATACCACTACAAAAACCCATCTCTTGAAGCATTGTCAAGTCGTTCTCAGTGCGATCTTTGATCCTTTGAGCTTGCAAAAGTTTGCCTTCACTATGGTACTGAGCCACTCTTACATCTAAATCTCTAGCAATTTGCTTAATTCCATTATCAATCTTCTCTTTGGTAGTAACATATTGCTTGGCTGGAAAAATGGTGTACGAAGCGAGTTTTCGATCTGATAGCAGAGGATTGGTTTCATGTTCTTCATTGCCGGTCAAGATATTAAATCTTTCTATACCTTCGAGGTCGTCACCAAAAAAATCAAAGCGGTAGCCGATCATATCTTCATTGACGGGATAAACTTCTAGCTGGTCACCACGCATTCGAAAATATCCACGTTTGAGATCCATATTAGTACGAGTAAATTGCAGATCAATGAGACGGCGAGCAATTTTATCAATTTTATATTTACCACCTACATCCAATTGAATCTTTAGACTCTCAAAGTCCTCTGGATTACCAAGGCCATAGATGCAAGACACTGAAGCTACGATTAGTACATCTTTGCGAGTCAAAAGACTTTGGGTGGTAGCATTTCTCAGCCTCTCAATTTCTTCGTTGATCTGAGTTTGCTTTTCGATAAAGGTGTCAGAGCGTGGCAAGTAGCTCTCAGGCTGGTAATAATCGTAATAGGAAACAAAATAGTGGACTGCGTTGTTTGGGAAAAACTGTTTAAACTCTTCTGCCAGTTGTGCGGCTAAAGTTTTGTTATGGGCAATTATAAGTGTAGGTTTTTGTAAATTGTTGACGATAGATGCCATCATAAATGTCTTTCCAGTCCCAGTAGCTCCAAGAATGGTTTGCTCCCTATTTCCACTTTTGATAGAGTCGGTCATTTCTTTGATGACTTTGGGCTGGTCGCCAGCTGACGAGTATTTGGAACGCAGTTCAAAAGGTAGATTTATCATGATTTTGTATTTTAAAATTAAAATATACTAATAGTAAATGATAGCTTAACTTCTGGATTTTTGTCTAGTTACTAACTTAATAATTAAAAAAACCTCCAAAATAGAGGAATAAAAATATTTAATATGAGATTGTCTTTATATCATATGTTATATCTGGATAACAGTTTTTGAGATTAGCGATTTGTTTATCTAAATGTGGATTATTAGCCTGAATCCCGAAACTCAAAAATTTGATTAGATAGACAGAAACTGGGTAGAGTTAGAATCTATAACAAATAGTATTTCTAAACCAACCCAGCTAAATAATTCTGATAAACTTTTTGACATTGTGCAAGTGTTTTGTCAGCTAGATAATATCTGTAAATCTTTATTTCCTCAATTGTTTGAAAAGAAAATTGGTAGACCATCAACTTTGAATTTAAGCCTTGTTTGTCTAGTTACTTTATTTCAACAAAACTATTGTATCGCAACTCTTAAAGCTTTTCACAAAGCATTATCTGACTACCATGGTAGTGATTTCTAGCTACTAGATCTAAATCTACAACAGGTTGGTACTATGAAATTAAATTACATATTCTAAGTAGATCAAGACGGTAATATCTTAATGTTTATGTTTTCCAAAGCTTTTTTAAGACAAGTACTCAAGATTGTAAAGTGTTCAATCGTAGTGGGTGATGCTAGGTATCTTTCATAAGAACTAGAAAAGCAAGTTAGAAAAAACAACAATATCTTGCTTACAGCCAAAAGATCAAATATGAAAACTATTGGAGCAATGCGCTAACAAGAATTGATGAATATGAGATCAATGGTAGAAACAATCTTCTCTATGATGAAAACAAGGACGAATCTAATTAATACTCTACTACGATTGATCAATGGTTATCTCAACCGCGACGTCAGAACTATATTTAAATACATGTTTAAAAACTGCCTTGTTTTAGATGGTTAGAGAGCTTCGGGATTCGGACTAATGCTTAAGTATATGATCAAATTCTTGCTAGCATTTGGTAGAAGGTAAGAACAAAAACATATTAACAATTTTCTAAATTCGTAAAATTTTTTGTTTCTGGAAAAGAAATAGTTAGACTCTGACTTGGATATTTGTCACTAATTATCTGTTCGTTAAAATTAATATTCGAATAAAATTTAGTTAAACCAACCTCGTAGCTAAATTTATTTTTACAATTTCCAACAGGTTTTGTAATATTAAGTATCTTTTTTCCTTTGAATAATTTGTCCATTAAAGATAACCGTTGTTCCAAAGCATCAGATACAGTGGCAAAATTGGGATCAACCGAAACAAGTTTGAGAAATTGACTATCTCCGCATGCCAGAGCATTTATATATTTATCAATTGCTATGTCATTTGAAGGATAGTCTTTAAAAATTTGGTATTTTGCATAATGTTCTTCATCCCCAGAAAATAGATTAAAATTGCTTTCAGGATTTGAAGTAGGTGAATCAAATTTTGGTAAGTTTTAGTTTGGTACTTTAACTAATTCTTGACAATTTAATTTAATTTTTTGATTAGGTTTTAAAAAATGTACAAATGTCATTGACAAAGTGAATAGAAACACAAAACCTGAAATAAATATGTATTTTTTATTGCTCATAATATTTATCTCAAATTTAGATAAAAAAGTCCTATTGAGGACTAAATACGGTTTTGAATAATGGTGCGTCGTGAGGAATTCGAATCCCCGACCCTCTCAACGTCAATGAGATGCTCTACCACTGAGCTAACGACGCGTGAGGTTAATTACTTTACAAGTATTGTCAAAACAAGAATTGTTGTCAAACTATTGTAATACCATTGCCAGAAAATTATTTTTAATATATAATAAAGCTATGTTATTCCAAAAAAAATCTGCAAAAAAATCTGTTGGCAAACACTTTATTTACACTGATCAACAAAAAAATAAACTATCTTCATCGATCAATCGTATAGTTGGACAACTAGAAACTATCAAAGCTGAAATCAATAACAACGAAAGCTGCGACGAGTCATTAATCCAAATTATGGCAATCAAAGGTGGTGTAGAAAAAGTAGGTCGTGAAATGGTTGGCAATGGAATCTTGGACTGCCTCAATCAATATTCACGAGGAGAATTGGAAGTTATTATCAAAAATTTATTCAAACTAGACTAATATGAAACTAATCACTTGGAATGTCAATGGAATAAGGGCTGTAGTCAAAAAAGGTTTTTGGCAGTGGTTTGAGACTGAAATGCCAGACGCAGTTTGTCTCCAAGAAATCAAAGCTGACGACGACGTGATGCAAAAATGGTGGAATGATACTCTCAAAAGTTTTGGAATAAATAACGACTCTATTCTCTTGGGTAGTCATTTTCTTAGTAGTTATAACATCATTTGGCATGCTTGCAGTATCAAAAAAGGCTACTCAGGTACAGCTATAATCTACAAAAAATCTCTTAACGCCAAAGGGCTAACTGGAATTGGTAATAGTAAATTTGATGATGAAGGGCGTACAACTATATTGAATACTCAAGGCTTTGTTTTAATTAACTGTTATTATCCTCAAGGTGGGCGACCTGAGCGAATACCATTCAAATTAGAATTTTATGAAGAAATGATTGGGCTTGTAAACAAATATAAAGCTTCGGGTAAAAAAATTATTATCTGCGGAGATCTCAATACTACTGTTACAGACATAGACCTTGCAAGACCAAAACAGAATCGCAAAACTACTGGATGTCTACCAATAGAACGTGAAGTCTTGGGTAGATTAATCAAAGCAGTTGGGGTCGATAGTTTTCGTCATCTATACTCAGATCTACCAGATTGTTATACTTACTGGGATCAAATTACAAGAGCTAGAGATCGCAACGTTGGCTGGAGAATAGACTATATGATCGTAGATAGTGAGATAATTGGCAAAATTCAAGATATCAAACATTTAGATACAATAACAGGCTCCGATCATTGCCCAGTAAGGCTTGAAATAAGCGACTAGTATTGTCATCCTCCAATGATTAACTTTATTAATCTGTGATTACCGGATTCTGAAACAAGTTTAAGATGACAGCAGTCTAAATCACAATATGTATAACACCTAAAAATAATTTTCTGAATCAGATATTTCAATGTTGGAGTCACTAATTATTCTCCTTACACTGTTTTGAAACCCTTGATCTTCGTTGGAGTTAACGACACTGATAAATGCACCCCAGTTGGAATTTAAAGAAGGAGTTCCAGATTTTGGTACATATAGGGCTACTTTTCCCCCTATTGCCAATCCTAGATTTTTGATTGCGAAGGTTGCAGATGCTTTGAGTATTTTGATTATATGTGGATAGCCTTCTACCATAGCTCCGTAGTTGTTACCTTCTATTATGAATTTTCCAATAACTTTTTCTCTCAAAACTGGCTGTGTGAGCTTGAACACTTCTTTATATCCGTCAAAAGCATCTTTTACAAGCGACCATTTCATTTTGTCTCCAACTACTAATTGACTTTTAGAGGCGTAGTTTTGAGGGACAGTATAGTTTTTACCATTGTCACCGATCATATTCTCACCATCAAAATGACCTTCTACACTTTCTACGTCACCTCCGATATAGTTGCTGTTGTTTTGGTATGTAGAATTATTAGGATTATTGTACGAATTAGTGCTATTGTTTTTGTAAATAATATCACCGCCAGCATATTGGCTAAGTAAAGATTTGACATTTTTGAGATTGGATTCACAGATTTCTATTAAGCTAAGTATTGTGTCTATTTTTTTGTTTGCTGACATATTTGAATTTTATTTTGAAGTTGTGATTGTTTATATTTATAGTTTTTTATTTAGAGTTAGTTTTCATAATTATATATTGCAACTGTGTATTTGTCAAATGTATACAAAACTCAATGATTGGTTGAGGAAAGTATAATTATATTAATTTAAAGGTGTTTACTAGCTAAACTGCATAAGTCATAAGCTGTAAAAGTTGAGAAGGAAATTGGTATGTAATTTTTAAATTTATTGACATTTTAGAAATAATTTGTTACCATCTCTAATGAGATGCCTGAAATACTAACACGCAAAACTTTCTATGGCTCTGAAAATTCAGAAGTAGAATATCGCCAAACTTTAATTAAAATTCAAAATGAAGCTTTAACCAAAACTACGCATTATAAAGGTGAACTGAGCATCGATCAAAATCCTAAACAATCCCTAAGAGGTGCCATTGGATCTACAGAAACCATAGCAAGGCAATTACCAGAATGTGATAGAAGAAATTTTGAAGTTGCCACTATTGCTGCATTATTTGCCAAAGCTTTTTCTATTGAAATACTATCAAAACATTGTAAAGTCAATTTTTTTGTTAAATCAAACAAGTTATGTAGTTTGGGGAAATCAATTTCAATGTGGTCAGATACTCGCAGAGATGCCTTTATAATGGCAAGCTACTGGGTTAAACATTTTTTTGAAAAAATAATCCTAAACGAGCAAATGAAAGAAGCTATGGATCCACTTAGATCTGAGAGTGAAAATAAGCCTGAAAGTATATATGCTATGATCAGTTGTGTAGCTATGATAATGGCAGGGGCAAATGAGAAAGACCCACTGTCCCCAATACTGGCAATTGCCAAAATCTATCATGAGTATTTGTATTATATTAACTCAATTGTAGATAACAAACATGGAGTAGAAGCCAATGCTGAAAACTATCAAACTAAGGTTAGAGACTATACTCTAGCATCCAATTTGATTTTAGGCAAACTAAAACAATATATTGAAGAATTGAAAATTACTGAGTTTTTGAATGACGATCAGTATAGAATTATTATGGATCTATTTGACGAACTAAATAGTGAGATGATGTCAGTTTTCAAAAAAGATTATGGATCTCAAATAGACCAATATTTTGATAATTCACTTAACACTATAGAGCAACAACAGGTTTTGGACTATTGGACGGATCATGCTGTAAATATGACAGGAAAATGGACTGGATTTTTTGCAATAATTGGAGCTATTTCAGCCAACGAAAAATATGAAAATACAAATTGCAATTCTGAAACTATCAATGCTTTTGGAAAAATCTGGGGATATGGACAACTTATCAATGGATTTAAGGATTTTGTTGTCATGGATTCTGTGGCTGATGATATTCGAGAAAAACGATGCACTCCACAAATATTACATCTATTATTCCAATCCTCTAATTCTAGTGATAAAACTGATTTTGAATGGATTAAATCGACAATTAAAGTCGCAAGTAAAGCTAATAGTGACATTACTGCCGAACAGAAAGCGCACTTTGTAAAACTTTTCCAAAAATACGGAACTGTAGAGTATATAAAACAAAAATGTAAAGCTGCAATTGATAATTTCTGGCAAATCTATTATACAGATACAACTATACAAGAATCATTAAAACGTAGAAATATGGATTTAAAAATGCGAGCAATGATTAATGGTGGATTAGTTAGTTTTTTTGAATCATCTAGATATTTACCAAAGTGAATTATTTAATTAACTCAGTAATGTTGGCTACTATTTCACAAGGCTAAATTTATGCACATCTTTACTCATATGCTCAAATTATTGACTTTCTTGTGCGTATTGTCAAAATTACCAAGTACTTATCCACGGCTATCCTCTCCTTGACGAACTCCATACCTCTAAAGTAAACTAAGGGAATACGTCACTTTTAGATTTTTTGGGAACGATTCCCGATACAAGATGCAAGCAAGGCACAAGATATCAACTAAAGTTTCTTCTTTTGTTTTGTGTTTTGTCTGTATTATCAGGTGCTACAGGTTATGCCACGATGGCTCTTTGGATGAAATTAAAGCATAAGAAATTAGACCTCTTTCCCAATTCATAAAAAATGTTCATAATTGTAGGTATGGATTACTACAACAAATACAAACAAATAAAGATGACAAATTCCTACGCTTAGTCGGCTTAAACAAGGATAAATTTGAGATAATTGTCACAGAATTTTTGGACTATGTAAAGCTAAATACTAACAAAGATTGGAGTCCAAGAGGTAAAAAAGCTAACTTTAATTTGATTGACAAACTACTTTG
>JAYWFY010000011.1:0-4044 GCA_043778555.1 bacterium | reverse complement strand
TGATTGACTTTGCATATCAACCTAAAGTCTAAGTTAATTCCAGTTGATTGGTAAAGGGTTTCAAGCTTGTTTTATCACCCCAAAAGTTCTTATAGGTCGAGATTTTAGATTCTGAAACAAATTCACAATGATAGCCTGCTCAAATTGAATTAGGTTGTTAGTAGAACATCTATAAGTATGATTGATCTATTGACAAATAGTTCTCAACAAGCAACACTACCAAAATGGAAATACGACAAGTAAAAGGAATTTTTGTACATATTTTTACAGATGCAATTCTCAACCTTAGCTACGGCAAAATTTTGACTGAAAAGAAAGTAGAAAGCCTAAAATTTCCATCCAGCATAGAAAACTATAAGTACAAGCATCTTATCCAGCCGCATTATCTGCTTCATGTTGAAATAGTCAAAACCAAAAAAAACTGGATTATAAAAACTGTCTTGAGTCATGAAGAACTATATAAACCACAAGTGTATGATGATTATGTGAAGCTCAGCGAGATCTCAAAATTGATTAGTAAAAATATAATTGACGAAGAAAGCACAGATGTATTATACTTTTTGGTTAGTTATTTTAAGAATATCAAAAATATTAATGTAGAAAGTTTTAATATACTATTACAAAAAAAATTGGGATTTTGACATATGAAAACACAAAATAAATCAATATTTGAATATTTAGTTAACTTGATATACCCTATCAATATTCCGATTCTTACGGATTGTCAAGGGTTTAGTTTTACAAAAAATCTTGAAGAGTTGTCGGTTGATAATATTTGGATAGCCAGTAGTCTAGATAGCGTAGCGATCAAAAATACAATTCTTGAAATCAAAGAGGGTGGACAATATGCGTTAGTAGAGTTTTTAACTCAGCATTTTATCAAACAAATTATAGATTTTGGTATGATTACAGCAAGTAGGAAAAGCTTTGTGGACAATGAATCTAAAGCAATTTTTGGAATGTTTGCTAGCCTTTTTGATGCCAACAATAAGACTTTAATATCTTTTGTACCACCAGATATAGCTCGCCAAAATAAGAGAGGGTTTCATCTACCCAAAATCTTGGCTACTCAATTTGCAAAAAAACTAAATACTATAGCAAATGGCAATAAACGTTTTGAAATCAGTGAAATTTTCGTAAAAAATAAAAAAACAATTCGACAGACTGGACTAGATAAAGAACATAGATTGACCAATCTCAATGGTAAAATAGAATTTTTGGATTACGACTTACATAGTTATCAAAGTATTTTTATTATTGATGATGTTTGCACGACAGGAGCTACAATCAATGAGTGTGCCCTACAAGTCAAAGTAAAATTTCCAAATATCAAAATATACGGACTGGCGATAGCCAGCAACCTTTAGAATCAAAACTATGAATTACGATCAATATTCCAGAAACTGGATTGCTAAAAAGAAATCAAAAATCCACTGGGCTCACGACTATTTGGAAAAACCTACCATGTTTGGAGAGTTACCTGACCTTACTAGCAAAATAATTTTGTGTCTTGGCTGCGGGTCTGGTGAGGAGTGCAAGTATTTGCTTAGTCTTAATCCTGCCAAAATTATTGCAGTTGATAGCTCACAAAAGCTCATCGATTGGGGCAAAATGCAATATCAAAATGAAACCAAAATAGAATTTATATGCAATAAACTCGAAGATTTGGAGTTGAGTGTTGGCGCGATCGATTTTGTATTTTCCTCTTTGACATTGCATTATATCGAAGACTGGACAAGGTTGCTAACCAAAATTAAGCTATGGATCCAACCAAATAGTAATCTAAAATATCAAATAATTTTTTCTTGTCACCATCCAGTCAAGTGGGGAGCAGAGGCTACCCGATCCAAAGAATGCAACGAATTTAGGCTTGGTTATATGAAAAACAAACTCAACGACAAAATCTACAACGTCTATGGAGACTACATGACAACTCGAGCAATTGACGAAAGACTCTTTGGGCAACTAGATATAACACACTACCACAAGTCTATCTCTACAATGTGGACACAGATTATGAATTCAAGTCTAAAAGTAAATCAGATTATTGAACCATTACCTTTAGACATAACTAAAACTCTCAAGCCAGATTTTTACTTTACATATAGCAAAATTCCTTTGTTTATAGTATGGAAGCTACATCTATAAAGTTTGAATTATTTGCCTTGACACAGAACCAAAAAATGTATTATAGTGTGCATATAAATTTACCCCATTATATACACAAAATCTATAAAAAATCCATTCAAAAGTCTATCCAATGATCGCAATTTTTAACAAAATAATCTTCTGTGTGATTAGTATTTCACTATTTGCTCTATCCCTCCACTTTACCCCAAGCACATCGGCTGAGTCCTTTCGGGTTCCATATGAAGCCTGCGAACTATCCAAATCTCATCCTACCTTGACTACCAAAATTAATAATAATAAAGACCAAAAAGGACATGCATTGACTACTGCAATACTTTTGGATAACTGCAAAGCAGTAAAGTTTTTCCCAGTAATCGCTTCCAATTTTGAGATTGACCACGATATTCAAAATATCACGCCAGTTGGTCAGTACACATTTGATTACAAAAATATGAAGGAGCTAGCTATACTCAACAACAAAGCGCAAGGTTATGAAAATCTCAAAACTCCTAGCTGGATGCCATACTATCTAGACTACAACCAAGGTGATTTTGGAGATTCTATATGGGGTAATAGTTACGGGTTTCATGCGGCTCCTTGGAGATATACAGCAGAATTTTATGGAGAAAAAGACATTTATCAAAACGGTACCCACGGATGTGTAAATATGAGAATTAGTCATTCCAAATGGCTCTATGACTATCTAGTAGAAAAGAAAGCTGCAGACCAAATAGTCAAAATTTATAATTATTTGTAAGGCTTACTCGATGCTAAAATATATATCTATTCCACTAGCAACCTAATTCAAATTTGACAGGTGTCATGCTTAACTTTTTCAGGATCTAGAGGACTAACTTATCACTTTATATATTAAAGCATTTTCCTGACCTATAATAAAGATTGAGTTGGACGGAGAGTAATATACCGAGCTAGCAGAAATATTAAAACTGTCAAAAATAACTTTGGTGAGTTGATTGTCAATATCATATTCTACAAATATATCTCGTTTTGTATCATCGTAATATGGAGTCTCGTCTTGTTTTATCATGCACAAAATCTTATTTTCTCCGTTTGCGATAGCACATCGCTGAGCTGTAATTTTGCCTCGTGCAGTCTGATCAAGCTCTTGGCGAAAATCTATATAGGAAACTACTGGTCTATCAGGATTGATAAAATCTATAAGCTGAGTATTGCTAATCTTACTTGCGTCTATACTGCTAATAAGAAGTTTGTTGTAACCATATTTTTGCGAATAGACATTTGGGATCTCAATTCTTTTGGATAATTCTTTGCCAAAACGATATATTATAATTTTTTGAAAACCCCCGTCTGTTATTTTGGTAGTGACCAAGTAAGGTACATCGCCTAATAGTCTAATAGTAACAAAATCTGGATTGTCTATATCAGCCTTAAAAATGTTGATAATCGTCTCGGGATCAGACAAAGCTAGCTGAGCAGAGCGTTTGATGACATACTGATTTTCTCGATTTTGAATAAAAAAGTATTTGCCGTTTAGTGGTGTAATGCCAAAAATATTAGAAGCCAAAAGTACACTATTACCATCAGAAGTGTCAAGTTTATAGGATTTTTTGTCTTGATTAATTATCAGATTATTGTTGCCGATATCATAGACAGTATCTGGTACAAAAAGTTTTTTTGACTGTAGCACATTACCAGTTTGAACAAAATTGGCTGTTTGAGATATAAAAAATGGCTTGGTCTCAAGGTCTGAACCAAAAAAATAAAGCTGGTTGCCCATAGCAGGAGTATCTGAGATCTTGATTAGGCTAGCAGCCTCGGTAAAGTTTTTGATTAGTGATGGTTTGCTTATAGTTGGAACGCTTTGGTTTATAGATAAGTCAATTGCTCGGTTTTGATTAATATAAAAAAGTATACCAGTGAACAATGCCAATA
>JAYWFY010000010.1:0-36180 GCA_043778555.1 bacterium | reverse complement strand
AAACAATTTTAGATTATCTTAATAGTCAGAGTTTTAATTCTTATACTGACAGACCAAATTTAATTAAATATTTTGAAAGAATATCACCAAATGATTTTAAGGCTTTGGTTGATGTTTCAGGTGATCGGACAAAATTCTTTCCATTAGTTAAGAAAGGTTATGGTAGTAATTTAAGCGGACAAACTCCATTTGAAAAATTACTTCAAGCTCAATTACAAAAACTAAAATAATAAAAACAAAATGTCTATAAAAAATATACCCAGCGAAGTTTTGCAATCACCAGAGCTTAAGAGCTCAATATCTGAGTCCAGCTTATCCAGACAGGAGAGAAATGAAAATAGTACCCAGCTCTTGGAGTCTTTGATAATGGGCATCAATAATCTTCAAACCCCTAAAAGTGTCAAGATTAACGATCGTTTAAAAATTTTATTTCCAGAAAAAAAAGAAAAAATAACCCTGGAAGATGCTGATATTGTTTCAAAATTGGTACAGTACAATACTGGTCACTTTTATGATCCAAGCGAGATTACTTCCACACTTAAAGACAATCATTTTTCTCCATATCTCACGACTATTGAGAACAACATAGTTAGACCTACAGAGCCACTAGCCGCACTTTTGTTTGACGCGGCTATCACATCTCCTGCGATTGAAGCCTTTCTCACGTCACTATTTACGACTATGGGAGTTAGTTTTGCCAAGGGTCTTAATATCGCTGCTAGTGGAGGATTAAGTCTAGGGTTTTATGCAGCATATGGACATCTCATCAAATCTGCCACAACCCAACAACTCCCATCCAACCCTATGGAGAAGAAAAAACTTTTGGACGAGATCAAAGGTAAAGTCGGCATGGCGGCTGCCCTTGCTTCTGCTACTACAGTTATTGGTGGAGTTGTAATGCCAGGACTCAATCCCCAATCTGTGATTGATTTGCATACCACTGACACAGAGATAACAAGATTTGTACAATTACAGCAACAAAGTTTTGACTCAGCCAAGGTTTCTGCCCTGAATAACAGCACGTATAAAAATGCGAAAGCAACTTATGAATCAACAAAGGAAAGATTGGAGTTTGAAGACAAAGAAATAAAAAGAATTGACGACGCTCTTGCAAACGGTAGATTGGAAACTATTGCTGGCAAAACTGTTAGAATCAAACTCTCTCCCGAAGAACGAAAAAATTACGAATCTCAAAGGCAGAATTATCTTGCACACGCCAAACAAGGTGGTAAATATTCAAGATTAGGTGATCAAAACCAACAAGCCAAAGATTTAGAAAAAGCCGCGCCCAAAACAATGATAGAAGCAGAAGCAAATTTAAATGCAATCACTACACTGAGAAATGATAAACCAGGCAAGCTCGAAATCATTAAAGGAAAGCCAAAACACGACGCAGCCTTCAAAGTTATAAGTGCACAGATGGGTCAGCGACCAGAATATTTGTCCAATTTGGTTCTCGGTGGTAGCGGAATTAGTGGTGAAGATATACATGCAATTGCTGAAGCTTCTTTGTTTGACATGAGCAAAGATTTGCCTACTAAAATATTAACTTTGGTGAGTTTGATGCTTGAAGCTTGGCTATATCTTGGAACAACTGCCAAATTAAAAAATCAAAAAAGAAATACATTGATGGAGCAAGATTTTAACTTTGGTCTCAAGGATGTTGTGGACAGTGCGATGAACTCTTTGACCCAGATTGATCCTAGATTGCCATTGGACATTAACCTATGGACGGAAGAGCATTATGAGATTGATGATCAAAATCCTGGATTAGCATTACAAAATCAGTTTCATGCCCTTTTAAATCAACATCCAAAGTATAAGGTTTTAGCTTCCAAGTTTATGGCTCAAAAAGAGATAAGCTCAGTTGGGGTTGCTGCAGACTTATACAAAGATAGCTACTTTGGCAATGGTTTGCAAAAAGAAAAAGACCAAACTGTTCAAGTTGCTCAAGAAAAAGTTGAAACAGCTAAACAAAAATTATCTTTGGAAACTACTAAATTTGAAAATCTTCCAGCTCTCAACGGCGGATCAGAAAACTACTTAACAGAGCTCCAAAATTTTATTGCTTCAACCAAACTGATAGAAACTAATCTGACGACTGAGCTTGAACAATTATTGATTAATCAAAAAAATATAAAGTCAGAATCTACAACTGGAGCGATTGCTGGATTTAGAAAAAAAATACTCAAACCACCTTTTGGATTAGGTAAAAAACCTGAAGATATAGATGATGACATCAACCAACCAAATTTGGACGTTTTAGGTAAAAAACTAGGCATAGGAGAAATAAACTTAATTCCTCAGGAGCTGCAAGATTTGGTAAATTTGCTTGAGACTAGGTTTGCGCCTTCTATCCAATTAATTCAAATGACTGGAGCGTCTGACAAGCTGGCATTTTTGGTTACCCAAAAGCTTAAAGAATCAGATTATAGCTTGCTTAAAGGTGAAAAACCGTATAACTTAGTTCTTCAAGATGTTTTTGAAGATTATGCCCATGGAAATAGTAATTTTAACCAAGAAGCTAAGAAAATAGTAGGTAAATTTGATGAACTTGAACAAAAGCAAAGGGGGTTAGAGGCTAGACTATCCCCAAAATCTCCTGAAGGATTGCTATTGATCAGCGAGGCTTTGGCAAAAATACGTAAAGATATAGTCAGTTATGGATTGACTTGGGGTCATTATGCTGAAGGAATATTATATGATGATTGCAATGTTTTCAAAAATGTGAGAGAAAGCATTAACGTCATTTCAATTAATTCCAAAAATCTTGAAGCCGTAGATTTGTTTAGGCTCAATCTTACAAAATTAGAATTATTATTACCACAAATAACTGTAAAAATCAAGGAAAATCCAGAGCTTAAAGACTATGCTGCAGTTGAATTAAACGGATTGTTGTTACAAATGACCTCTGAATTGGAAAGTGTACCAGGATGTGTAGTTGACTTTGACAATAATCCAATGGTAGATAGATTAAGAAAAATAGAAGATACCTATATTCCAGTCCAAAGTCCTACACCACCTCAGGCTATTCCTGCTGTTACCCCACCATCACAATCAGTTGTCAACAATGTTATCCCTCAAAACAATCCATCTAATACTCAACACCAATCCACTCCAAAAGTGCCAGAATCAAACACAAAAATTGAAGCTAAAGAATCAGCTGAAGATAAAAGATTATTAAAAATTGTTGACGAATTAATCAAAGAAATAAACAAAATATCAAATAAAAACTGGGATGACAGTGAAAAAATTGATAGCTTATTGGGGTATATTGGTAAAACTTTTAAGCACAAAATAGAAAACCCTAATCCTCTTCAAAAACTTAGAAAAATTAAACCAAATCAAAAAACAAATGCAATTTTGGAAGCTTTGGATAAACTCCGTACCACACAGGAGGAAAGTCAAATAACTTTTGCCGAATTAGTCATTAAACTTTTACCAATAATTCACATTATTGACCCTCATATAAAACCCAAGAACTCTTAGCTATAACAAATTTACCTTTATCTATCATCCTACAATCTCTCAGTCAAAAATCTATCCAATCCTAGTGTTTTCGTCTTTTTTGGAGAGTCTTATGAGGGCAAATATTTGACATTATTTCAAACAAAAGTTATTATATTAACTAAATTAGCTATTAAAAAGTTATTATAAAATATTTATGTTTGTTCGTACAATTCAGTCCAAAGTAGAATCTTGGATAAACAAAGGCAAGGTGGTAATTATATATGGGGCTAGGCAAACTGGTAAAACTACTATGGTAGAGTCAATTCTAGAAAATACAAACAAATTATCTTGTAAATATATTGACTGTGATTTGATTGACAACAAGCTAACACTGCAATCTCAAAACAAAGAGCTACTCCAGCAATTCTTGGGGAAAAATAAATTGGTGGTTATTGATGAAGCTCAAAGAGTGGAAAACATTGGCTTGAATCTCAAGATTATTCACAAATACCTTCCAGATATCCAAATAATTGCTACTGGCTCTAGCAGTTTTGATTTGTCAAACAAAATCAATGAACCCTTGACGGGTAGGAATGTAGAGTTCACGCTATATCCACTGAGCGTTCAAGAAATCAGCCAAAAATTTGATATAGTTCAGATTCAATCACAATTAATGAACATACTAAGATATGGCATGTATCCTGATATTTTTGGAAGATCAGAGGATCAAATAGAAAAACTGCTAAACAAAATTAGTAATGATTATCTATACAAAGATCTAATGGAATATTCAGAAGTCCGAAAATCTGATACTATTTACAAGTTTCTGCAAGTGTTGGCTTTTTGCATTGGAAGCGAATTATCATACACTGAGCTCGGTGCCAAAGTCGGAATTAACAAGAATACAGCGGAAAAATATTTAGATTTACTAGAAAAATGTTTTGTAATCAAAATTGTTAGACCGTTCAAAAAAAATCTAATCAAAGAAATAACGAAGCCATTCAAGGTATATTTTTGGGATATCGGTGTTCGTAATAGCATAATTCAAGCTTTCAAACCTTTGGAACTCAGAGATGATATTGGCAAACTCTGGGAAAACTTTTGTGTAATGGAAAGAGTTAAACTCAATAATAACGCTGATAAGGTTGTACAGTACTATTTTTGGAGGACTACAGATCAGAAAGAAATTGACTTGATTGAAGCTGAAAATCTAGAGCTAAGGGCGTTTGAATTTAAATGGAGCGATACCAAAACTGTAAAACCGCCTACAGATTTTATTGAGGCTTACCCTAATACTAGTTTTGAAGTTATAAATAACAAGAACTGGTGGAAGTTTTTAATTTAAATTATGACTGATTGAATTTATGCACTATTCCTAATCACAACAACAAATTCTCCTCGATCTTTAACGTGATAATTTTCTAAGTCAATAATCTATCCAATCCTAGTGTTTTCGTACTTTTTGGAGAGTCTTCTGAGGGCAAATATTCGACATTATTTCAAACAAAAAGTCGTTGCATTTGGGCTTGATATCATCTGTGAGACGAGTCATCTTTAATTTAGCAATTGCATTATTAATTGCTGAGGTAAAGTCTTTCAACTCTACGCTGCAAGTGATAGTCCTTTTGTCGCAATCTCTTCTGAAAGCTAGTAATTTTAACTGTCTGTCACTTTCAAGCCGTGAGTTTTAACTTACGCTTAGATCTAACTATACACTCTCGATATTGCTCACCGCGATCGTAGGCATTCTTGAACATTCCAAAGCTGGCACTGGCACAAGACAACAAACAAACTCCGCTAGTCGTCAGCTCAAAGGCTATCTTGACAGCTTCTTGCATAGACTGGGCTTCGTGTAAATTGACTTTGGTTGGGTCGAGTTTACTTACTATCACTGAGCCTGTTGGATTGAAATAAATTATGTTTTTGATTTTGGAATCAACCAAATCGCTAGCTAGTCGGGTGTAGTCGGAGCCTTTGTCGTAGCCACCAGTGATCAAAGTAGTGACTTGACCTTCAAATGCCAAAATTGCCTGCCATGTTGCTTCTGGAATAGTTGCCAAATCGTCAGTATAAAATTCAATCAATTTTTGATTCTTGATGACATCGTTGACTTTTTCCAAACGACCTTTGATCGGTGCAAAACTAGAGATCGCTTTGACAATTTGAGACTCTTCTATGCCGACAATCCTACAGGCTTCCGATGCCAATTGACAATTGACTTGATTGTGCAGTCCAATGAGTTTGGTTTCAAATCGTTTCAAACCTACGTATTTAATCTTTGACATTATATCTTGGGGTTGAGATTCAGGCTCCAAATCGACATTATCCTTGTCACTCAAAACTTTGGTTTTGACGATCACTTTGTGTCCAGGCGTTTGCACTTTTTTTAGTTCTGGAACTGTAATCAAAAAATCCTCCTGCATTTGAAACCTACAAATATTAGCTTTAGCCTCATAATATTCTTTCATATCGCTATGAACATCTTGATGATCAATAAAAAAGTTTGTCCAAATGGCAATATGTGGCGAGCAAGTGAGCTGCTGACACTGAAAACTAGACAATTCAAATATATAATAAGTTTCTGGATCGTAATTATCCAAAAGTTTAATATTAATATTGCCAATGTTACCGAGTAGCTCTACTTTTTTATTTGATGAATAGAGAATGTGGAAAATCAGTGAGCTAGTTGTACTCTTGCCTTTGGTGCCAGTAATAGCAATTACTTTAGACATATCCAGTTTTTGAAATAATAATGAGATCAAACTTTGGATTTGGAGCTTGGGGTTTTGCAAAACTACTCTGTGAGTTGCTATTCCCGGACTTTTGACCAAAAAATCTACTTCTCTAGGGATTATTAAATTTTTGAACAATTTGATTTTTGTGATTTGTTTGCTGGTGTCAAAGTTTTCTTCTGGCAAGTCATCAAGAAACGTTTCAAGACTAATTAGTTTTTCATCAAAGACGTAGATTTGGTCAAATTGAGATCGATAGTACTGAAAAATAGCTTGACCTTCTTTTCCAAAGCCAATAATTCCGAGAGTTTTGTGAGTGTGAGACATAGTGCAGTTATTTTGGATGGCAAAAACAGATTCGTCAACTAGGTTAAAATTCAAAAGTATTCAATTGACAAAAAAACCCAGCAAGATAATAATCAGAGTATTAATCCAAAATTAATCAAATAAAATAACCACAAATGCAGCTCCAACAACGCAAAAACTTCTTTATGGTTTTCGCAGTATTTTTTATAATCTGCACTCCATTTATGATTCTCTATTCTAGTGGATTTAGCATCAATAATACAGAAATTAGCAATAGTATCAGCCTCAAAGTTGACACGGTTCCACGCCAAGCCCAAATCACAGTCAACAACGACAAGATAGCCACTTCACCATATGAGCTATCATCAACGAATACTGGCAATATTATTTTGAAAATTGAAAAATATGGATTTGTCTCAGAAAACTTTACGATTGCCAAAGAAAAAAACCAAAATAGCTTTGCTGACTTTACCAATTTGTGGCTACTGCCCGAGTCGTCGCCCATAGTCAAAGATCAACCCAATGCTAGCAGCAAAGCTGTGCTAAACAAACAAATTATAAGTGAAAACCAAGCTATTGTAGAATACCAACTTGGCAACAAACTATCGCTAGGAATAATGGAATTTGGTATTGCGGGGCAAGTAGGTGAAGTGCAACCGATTAGCTCCAACATTATCTTTGGAGGCAAGAGTATTGTGGAACTGGAGCTCAGCACCCAAACCAAGGTTAAGCTTTTGTCGACAGATCAAGAATACAAAAAAATTGGTAACGATCTTTTTTTCAAAAATAACATTATCCTGATAAAAAAAAATAGCTACTGGCTAGCCAAAGATTTGGACAAAATCAACCTCAAAGCTAACGAAATTGCAAGGCTCAACAGTAGCAGCATAGCTATTTTGGACGGCGAAAAGAATCTTTGGGTCTATAACTTTGATGCTGAAAAAACTAGATTTGTTGATACTGGTTTTGCCAAAATGAAAGTGCTATCCAAACCATCTACAATTTGGCTATCCAAAAATAATACAATCTTTAGATTAGAACCAGCCGACATTCTGAGCGAAAACATAATCTGGAGCAATTATGAATATCTCAAAAATACCATTGTGGAGGAGCAAACCAACCAGACTTTTGATGTACAAAATCTACACCAAGGAATAGCGTTCCAACTTGGCAAGTATTTGCTGTATGTTCCAGATTACAAAAAAAATCAATGGCTAGTGTTGAGCTCCAATGCCTACTCGCTGGCAGCGATCAATGAATCCATATTTTGGCTTGATTATGAAAAAAATCTTTGGACGCAGAACCTCAGCAACAATTTGACACAAAACCTAGCCCAAAATATAAAACTTACAGATAAAATATCGTATTCTGATGGTTGGAAAAGAATTATTTTGTATTACCCGACAAGTGTCAATTCGATTTGGTACAACAAAGATATTATCAATAGTACAGTCAAAGCCTATTCCAAAAACCAATGGATAACCAATCAAAACTGTTATGCCAAAGTTGTCGATAGGGTGCAATACTGCATAGAAAATCAAGATCTCAAAATTTATAAAAATAACAATTTGTTTTGACTCGCGCGGGAGTGATGATTACACTCCTAAATTTAATATTTGATTGCAAACCTCAAACTTTCCAAGTAAGGCTTTTGTTTGGGCTGATTACTTGTAATAAAACAATCCCCAGTATTTGAGCCAGCGTCGAGCTTCAAAACTTTCTTCGGTAAAGTCAAAATTGTAAGAAAAAGGAGCAAAGTATAAAAAGTTGAAAAAAATTAAGATACCAATAAATAATAAAATAGCTGTCATAATTAGCTTATTTCTTTTTTGGAAATAAAAATCAAACAAAACAGCCGACCCAATCAACCCAAATATTAACGGCAAAAAATAATGATAAAGGTACATGACACGCTCAATTTGCATTACAGAAATCATATATGCGGTGTACAAACCAGTAAAAAGTACTATCCACCAAAAACTTTTTTGAGAAGTCTCGTCTTGGTCAATTTTGTACCCAAAAATTAATCTTGAAAGAATAAGTACAATTGATAAAATAATACCTACGAGTACTATCAACCACACCGTCAAATTGGCTACCAAATAAAGATAACTAGTATATCGAATGCTTTGATTGGGCTGACCAGCGATTGTCTCCAATTTGGTATAGGCTGAAGCGTAATAACGAATAGCATGATTGCCAATTGCCCAAGTGACAGGGAGCGACCCAGCCTCGTCATTGCCTTTGGTAGGATCCCAGGCTGGTACACCTTTTTGCGATTCACTGATATATTTGAGATTGTCTTGAAGCTGCGGAATAAAATATTCAATATTGCCAGTTTCACCTTTTTTGATAGCGTCTTTGGTTTGATCTGAAGTATATTTGGCAAAAGTATTGAGTCCTATTGGAGTCTTAGCGATACCAAAATGAACAAAGAAAACAAATGAAAAAACAAAGACCAAGGATAAAATAAATCCAATCAACTTACCCAAAACTCCAACCAAATAGTCAACAAATTTGTTCCAGTTGGCTTGTGAAATTTTTTGGACATTTTGAGTATTTTGTAAATTGGAGCTGTTTGTGTTGACAGAATTAACCGAATCAAAAGAATCATCCGAATCCACTGAATTACCCAACTTATTGAGAACTTTATTGCCAACATAAAAAATGAAGGCAGTACTGATAACTGTAAAAAACCCAAAAGCTATTGATGAACTATTGTTTTTCATCGTCAAATTCTCTATAATTGCGGGATCGGTAATGTCTTTTAAAGATCGGATGTTGAGTAAAAATTTGCTTGCAATATAGTTGAATCCAAATGAAACCAAGAATAACGGAATGATTTTTTGAATTATTGCTTTGACATAATTTTGGGTTTCTACTGATTGTGTAAAAAACTCTTTAAGGGTGAACAACAATACAAGCGGTGCCAATATCAATCCGTTGACTTTGGTAGCAACAACTAGCCCAACGAGCAAGCCAAATATAATATAATGACCAAAGCTATAAAGATTTTTTTGGAAACATCGTATAAGATAAGCCAAAGATATCAGCACAAAGAAAAGCTGAATACCATCGAGCATCGCTCCTCGTGAGTGTACAATCAGTGCATTGTCAAAAACATAGCCAAGACTAAACACAAAGGCGACGTGGTGATTTTTGGTTAGCAAATAAATGATAAAAAATATAACAATTGAGCAAAGCCATGCAAACAAAACTGGGAAAAACCTCACACCAAAAAAATTGAATTGAGCTTGTTCTCCAGCTTGCGGCGTATAACCTTGCTTGAATTTTACGTCCATACCAGAAATATATGGAATACTATCTTGATCATTGCCAGCAGTTTTTTCTATAGTGCATTGCTGATCTTTGGGGCACGCATCTTTGGCATAACAAGTACCGTTAACGCAAGATTTTTCTATAAATCCAGATACCAAACTTGTGTCAAGGTTACTGTTGAGGTTGAACATTTTTTCTCCAAGTGCGATTATTAATTTGCCCAGTGGAGGATGATACTCCATAAAATACTCACCCCTATTATAACGATTGGCTGAAGCTACGTGATAGTTTTCATCCCAAAATAGACTCTGAGGCTTGTTAAAACCACCCAAAATGCATGTATTGCCAATAGTTGGAAAACACTTATTTTGATCTGTATAATCTTGTCGACCAATGACAAAGTAAGTGACAAAAGACGAAAAAAGAATAAAAATAATATAGATCGTCATCGAATTGACTTTCCAAAACTGTAAAAAATTGACTAAAGCTGGACGCTCATCCAAAAATTGCTTGCTGAACATATAAATAGAATAAATAATAAAGATAAAATAACAATTTTGTAATTATAATTAAACTCCTTTCATATTGTCAAAGACAAAACTAAAACTAGCAAAAAAATTGAGTTTATAAATTTGTTGTAGCAACTTATACCCGTTACACAAACTATCCGAGAACAAACAAAGTGGGTTGTCATCTTAAACTTGTTTAAGGGTCTAGAAATATGAGTAGATTAGAGCTAGATATCGTTAGAGAAATGAGTACATTATCTAGCTTGGTGTCAAAGTTAATCAGGAAATGAATATAATTATAACTTGATCGTTAGAGGGATGGGTATAGCTTGACCAAATAGGCTTACCAAAACTAAACTAAATCAATGATAAAAATACTCGTAGACTGTCGCTGCCTCAATTACCCTTTTCTCACTGGTGTCAATACATACACAATCCGACTACTGCACTGCTTGTCAACAATAAAATCCCAGAATTCAAAATTTGAAATCACTGCTTTGGGGCTTAAAGATAGCAGAATAAACGAGCTGGCTGGCGACTTCCCCTTTCTTGATAGTCTATTTGAAACTCATATTAGTCTAGCCCAATACTTGGGTCACAAAGATTGCAAGTCGACCAAATTCAACTGGATTAGCAACTGGATTGGCAAATACTTGGAACTAAGCTTAATCATTCAAAATTGGCTTGGAGCTAGTCTAGACTTTCCATCAATCGTTAAGTATGACTATATTATTTTGCCGCAACCAAGACTTCTCCATTTTCACCCAGAGTCAAAAGTAATTACGATTTTTCATGATATTTTTGCCATCTTGGATAAACAGAAAAACTTTCCAAAAAGTCTGATTTTTAATTATTATACATCTCAAAGCCTTGTTAGTCGTAGCCACAAAGTCATTACTGGCTCTATTTCCACATCCCAAGATATTAACAAAACTTTCTTTGGTCAGCATAATTTTGACAACCCCAAAATCCAGTTGATTTATCCAGCTCTCCCTAGTCTTTTGGAATTACAAACAAACCTGCAAAACTCAAGTAAATTGAATATGCCTAACAATTTGAAATCTCAAGTCAAATCTCAAGTCAAAACTGAAAGAATCATACAGCCCTACGTCTTGGCTATTTCAGGGATTGAGCCTCGCAAAAATTGGATAAATTTGATATTAGCTCACAACTACTTACAAATGAATTATGACTGGAAATCAACCTTGGTTTTGAGTGGCTCCATTGTAGATCCTAAATATTATAAATTACTTCTCAACCTTATCGCGGTGAAGCAAATACAAAATGTAGTTTGGCAAATCAGCCCTGACGAAAATCAAAAAAGTGAATTGTTAAAAAGCTGCGAGTTTGTTGTCTATCCGTCTTACTATGAAGGTTTTGGTTTCCCTATCCTAGAAGCCTTTGAACACAACAAAATAGTTGTGACTAGCAAAATCAGTAGTATGCCCGAAATTGGCAAAGATGCATGTGTTTATGCCAATCCTTTTTCATATCAAAGTATAGCCAACTGTGTCTATTTGCTACACATAGATCCAAAA
Source organism: bacterium (assembly GCA_043778555.1). Lineage (GTDB taxonomy): Bacteria > Patescibacteriota > JACMRA01 > JACMRA01 > JACMRA01 > JAYTWQ01. Next base: position 24,366 of record JAYWFY010000010.1, on the reverse strand, counting down.
TTCAAACTTGAGCTAGAATCCAACATCGCTAAAGTCAAGTCACAATATGACTGGAGCCAAATGACAAATAATCTAAAAAAGTTATTGAAATAAAACCTACTCTTGGACTTGACCAATATCAGCCTCAACAACTCTAGGCACAGGAGCCTCACCGATAGGATTCCTCAAATATTGCGCAAGCTTTTCGTCATATTTGTCTAGCCATTGGTTATAAGTATTAGATCTAAAATGTTTTAACAAATAATATTCAGAAGATTTGTAATTGATTGTTTCAATATTTTTAGCAATTCTTTGAAAAACTATATAAATTTTATATTGTGCTTCACTAACAAATTTTCCATCTTTATTCTCCCAAAATTTGTATAAATTTGTATAAAGCTCTTGGTTATAATCTTGAAGCCAACTAAAATTATTATCAGACATTGTAAAGGTTTTTTCTAATATTCGATATAAAACTTTACTTATTGGCGATGCCTGGCTAGGAAGAATACCTTTCGATAAGTAACTTTCTTGTATGATTTTGAATAACATATACGATTCAAACTTAGCTTCAGATAAGGTTTTATTTTTTTGATAATTTGAATAAAACTCTCTAAGCAATAAGCTGATTTCAAAATCATTGAGAAATTTATGCGTGTGGTTATTTATGAATTGATTGATTGTGATATAACTGATTTTTGAAAGTGGAGTAAAACCCCATGAAGGATAAACATTATTATCAATATATCTCTCACCAATTTTTAAAAATTTTAAAAGTTTTTCTTTCTTGTTTTCACTCAATTTTTTATACCTGTAAAGATCTTCATTGCTCAACCCTTCCAATAGTTCTTGCTCTGTATAATCTCTAGTACAATCATTTTTATAGCCTTCCAGATTGGGCACTAGTCTTGGGTTGGCTATTGTGGATTCCAAGTCACCTTGCCATCTATTTTCTTTGTCGTGATCAATTTTTTTGACAAAAGTAAAGCTATATTCTATTTGCAATTGCGAGTCGCGTAGTTGTAGCTTGGTTAAGCCTGCGATGGCTGTCAGTCTTGCTTGCTGTTGCTCAAGATTGGACTCTATCACTTCACTATTTTGATTTTTCAAATCATCCAAAGTCATCACAAAAGTCGCCTCACCAAACTGTGGACACATCGCCACGATTACACCGTTATCAAGGAGCTCGAATCTATAGGAATACTCTCGTCCAAACCACTCTTCCAAGACGATACCCTTCAAAATCAAAACAGTATCTAGCCCTAGCCTTGTGATTATTTGCTCTAATGTGACAAAGCGGTTGGGATCATATTCTCTTTTTTCAAATGGTTTCCCCCCTTCACCTGTGATGATTGGGAGCTGTTTGTCTGTAGGAAGAATAACTGTAGAAAGATTAATTTGGTGGATTAACATTATTTTTTCTTCTTGAGTAAACCCTTGAAATACTTCGATAATTTTTTTATTTTGGTAGCCAAAAGTTGAATAAAAAGCCATTAGGACAATGTCGTCACTAGTAAAGTCTCGGCCGTTCACGTCTTTGACTGATTTTGCTTTAATGTATTCTTGCAATTTTGTTGCTTTAGCTTTCCATTGATTATTAAACTGCTTACCTTGTTTTGGTTGCTCTATGTTTTCATCCAATATCCTATCTCTAAAAGCTAAAAGTCGACTCATCAACAATGAGTGTTCAATATCCACTGAGCTCATTTTTTCGCAAGTATCGATCAAAGGCGTATATACTTCTGGTATTATTCCATTTTTCAAAAGTTCTAGTCGCATTTTTGGATTTAATTGGAGTGTATTTTCTACCAAGTAGGATTGTGATTGTTCTGCCATATTTGTTATCGCATCATAGATTTTACAGAATGTCAAGGGGTCAAAGAAATTTTAGAAACTTTGTGAATACCAGCAAAAAAACCTCTTCTTTTTGGAGAGGCTATTGATACAATTCGCATTATTTTTGGGAGTTTTCTAAAAACTAATAAATCAACGACCGGTCTATTTATCCATAAGATTCTTGGCAATTTTGGCTTCGAGGTCGGCTCCAAAATACACTCCAAAACCCTGTATTGATAACCCAAGCCCCCAGCCCAGCGTCACCCAATACGCCCAGTCAATCTGCCGATTCCCATAATAATCCAAAATGTACAAAAATACATTGACGATCAGGAATACAAATATACTGTAATAAAATTTGACGAGTTTTTTGGCTTGAAGTGCTGCTTGTTCTTGGGTCATGTGGTTTGGATTAATTTTTTAATTATACTTGATATAATGTCTTGATAAGGTTGGCTTGTCAAACTAGGGTGAGGCTAATGTTTAGTATCTCACGCCTGGTGCCCCTGAAAGAACTGGCTCCAACTGATTAACATCCTTGACACGGTATATGATTCCACCCACCGGCGATGGTACGCCATCTTTGACATTCCCACCATAAAATACACCGTAGGCATATGGATCTTTGAGAATATTTTGTATTTGATTTGTATATTGACTAGGAAAAATGTAAAAATCTCCATTAGTTTTATCTTGAAAATTGTATTCATCAAGGCTAATAAATCCGTCTGTAAGTGCAATATTTGACATTAGTTTTTGCTCACCTCCATAGACTTTAGTTGGCTGGTTGGATTTTTTGTTAAGGCTTGTATTCGGTTTGAGATTTCCACTTGTTGCCTCGTACCAAAGCGGACCTAGATCGTCAATTCTAGATTTGAGAGATCCTGTGAAGAGAAAACTGTCACCATAATTTGATGTCGCAAGATTCTTGGCAAATTCTTTTGGAATTAGATAGTTGTTACCATCTTTACCAGTAAAAGTATCTTTTCCTTCGGTGTTAATACCACCAAATCTAACACTGGTTATTTCCATATCTATTACTTCTATAGGTAAACTCACCAATGGTGGGATATTGGCATTGAGCTTGTCAGTTTCCTGTTGATTGAGATAAATTTTTTGCCCTCCTGCGTACAACACACTTCCATTTTTTGGATCTGCAACTGGACTGTCAGTCTGAGGTTGAATGTTGTTGGTAACTTGCTTTTTGATTGGCTCAACTTTGTTGATTTTATTCACGATGTAAGATTTTCCACCATAGTTGTTATCTCCTTCAAGGACAACTTCACCGCTAAACAAAAACTGCTTGCTTGAGTCATAGTTGTTGGGTTCAAATTGGTCTTCAAACTTGTAAGCAAAATAATAAGAATCGTTGCCTGATCGCTTCATAAAACTAGTATCTGGTTTTGGCCCATTGACACCTTCGCTGAGAGTAATATTTTCTTTGGTGATCGTGTTTTTTTGCGAGGGGCCTGAACTAACTAAATTTGAACTAATTACAGAAGAAGCTGCTTTGATAGTTTCAACTTGAGTGTTGGCAACATTCTTGGCTGCGTTATTAAACTGGATTTGGATTTGATCACCAAAGATTCCTGGTGAGTCAGTTGTTTTGTTCCAAGATTCTTGCACATCAGTTGTTTGTGAAGCTATCAAACTGAGTGGTATTTTGGTAGTAACAAAGTCAATCTTGTAAAACATATTGTTATATTTAAAATAAATGTTTCGATACGGTCCGGCTGTAGATTGATTTTCGGTATAAATATCTTCAATCTTGGACTCGCTAGTGATGAACCAACCAGTAAGCTCTGACAGCTCACCAATAGTCATCTTGGAGTTGAGGTTGTTGTCTAACATCGGAATAGCTTTTGAAGAACAACTTATCGATACAATATTCTTAACTTTGATAGAAGTATCATATTTAAAGGATTTTTGACTCATTACCGAGACACCATAATATTCAGGAATAGATTTGTCACCGGGTAAATTGTAATCTTGAGGCTGAACTGCAAGGATTTTCTCGCCAGCAATCTGTTTTGGATATTTAATACTAATATTGCACGGATCATAGCTTGCCACATCATTGTTGGTATCTGCAACTAGCGGGGTGTTGGAATTGTTTTGTTGGACTTTGTTATTTTTGAATAGATTGTTGATCACAGTTGATGGCTTGTAGGCTTCTGGAGCTGTAGTCTGAGCTGCAAATGTCGCTACTCCACCAAGGCAAAAACTCGCTGTCACAAAGGCTGTGATAGTATGAGTTGTAAAAAAAGTAAAGATTTTTTGGAGATTAGTCATAGATTGTGGATTATATTTGGTCTGATAATTATTATAGGAGGTTTTGAGGCTGGATTTGACGTCTTTATCGATACGAACTAGCTCGGATAACCAATCTTCTCGACTAAATGGGTTTTGGGGTAAATATGGCATATTGTTATTTGCTAAGAGTTTCGCTCCAAAGCGCGGTGCAATGTGTTTTGATTTTGAGCAGTAATCTGGCTAGTTTTTGGCGGACTGTTCCAGGTTTGAGATTCAGATAATTGCCTATTTGGGTGGAGTTCTTTTCTTCAAATACTGAAAGCTGAACCAAGGTTTTGTCTTCGTCACTTGCCAATTGATTCTCAGTACAGAGACGAAGATTTGCCATTTTGGTAGAATAGACGCTAGAGACAGTTTTGTTTTCTACCTGCAAAGTATCTTGATCTGGAATCCAGTTTTGGTTCTCATCCCAGCTCACTACGATGGGAGATTTGGTCTTGAGATCGATATATCTCACTAGATAATTGTGAGCGACTTTCCACATATAGCCTTGGATATTGACGACATTCTTTGCCAAAAAAACTGTGCTGAGTGTATTAGCCGTGAGATCTTCGACTTCGACTTTGGAGCTGATTCGTTTGTAAAAATAACCATAGACTCGTGGGTACCAGTATTCCCATTGGGTTTGAATATTCGTATCGTTGGACATGTATTGTAATTGTATTGGACAAAAGGTTTTCTTGCAAGAGATTTTTTCTTCTACACTCATATAGTGTCATGGTGTTACAAAGTAAATTGCAAGACTGACCTTTACGTAGCCGCGACTACCATATCGCTATGTTGACTGAGAAACAAAATAAAACATTATTTGACAACCATCCAAAAAAAAGCTAACATTGAAAGGAATTTCAAACTCTAAAATAATAATCATATGTTCTTCAAATCATTTCTAACACTAGAAAAAGCTTTAAATCAGCCAAAAAAAGTATTAACTCCTGAAAGTTCTTCTCCTCTCATTGTCAGATACAATAGACCTAGAGCCGAAGATAGAATTCCGCCAGGACTAAAAAATATAGATTCAAACTTCTTAAGACGAACTCAAGAACATAGGGCAAAAGAGCAAAATTATTCCACTACACCATTTGAGGAAAAACAAGCCCCTACACTACCTATGCTAGAAGAAAGTCATAGTATTGCAGAGGAAATTATGCAAGAAGAGAAAAGAGTAAATTTTGTTACATATATGAGGTTAAGGCTAAAGAGGTTAAAAATTACAGCAACCAAAAAACAAATTGAAACTCATCAAGAAAATATGAAAATTTCTGAATTTAAATTAAAAATAATTGAGGAACACTCGCCTGTCAATCTATCTGGAGGACTTTATGAATTTATAGATAAAAACTCTATATTCTTCTAGTTATTTATTCCAAATCAAACCAGCTATCCAGGCTGGGTATATAATTGCTCCCAGTGAAATAAAACTCAAGTTGAGACTTTGGAAATACTGGATTTCGTGTTCTGACCAACCACCTTCAGGGCCTACTAGGGCTGGTTTATTGGTTTGAGAGTGACTTGGAGATGTCAATGGAGTAAACACTTCTGTTACAAAGGATAGTGTATTGTACATAGTGCAATCTAATACTACTGGGGAGTATTTTTGGAGTTCTGTTTCTAGGTCTTGTTTATTCAAAAGTACAATTTTGGGAAGGTAGGCAACTTCAGCTTGTTCACAGCTTCGGATGAGAATTTTGGTTATTCGGTCTTGGTTAAGGGGGTATTTGATTGAATTTTCAGAGTAAAACAGGAATAGATTTGTCACACCAGTGAGCGGCAAAACTTCACATAGCTTGTCCAGATATACTTTGTCAGGTACAGCTTGAAACATCACTTTGGTAGCAAAATTAACCTGTTTGGGAATGTTGACTTGCTCAAACTCTACAGTTTTAGTTTTTTTATCCACTTTGGTGATCAATACTTTACAAACTTTCCCATCAAGATCGCTAGCTTTGTAGGTTTTATTCTCTTGAATACGCATTACAAATAGGTGAGCCGACTGGTTTTCGTCAAGTACTTTGGCTTTGAGGTTAGGAATATAAAAATGCATCTACTGGCTGTGTTAATAATCTTGAGAATAATTTAAATATAAGGTATTTGTCAATGACTTTGCCAGTGTTGACCAAACTTTGTTTTGTGTGAAACAATTAAAAAAATTGAAAAAATTGAAAAAATTGAAATTGTGAACTCTAAATTAGCACTAACAATCAAAATTAACTTTTTAGTGCAACAAATTAGTACAACAGACACTATGCTCAAAATCTCAAAGCTCACAGTCACCACCAAAGACGACAACAAAACTATCTTAAACAATATAAACTTAGAACTAAAAACTGGTAAAATCTACGCAATCTCAGGCCAAAATGGCTCAGGTAAAAGTACACTGGCTCAAGTAATATGTGGCAATCCTGAGTATAATTGCAGCGATGAAAGTCAAATTTTTTTTGATCAAACTGAGATAATTTCCTTGAGTCCAGATCAACGCTCGCAGCTTGGAATTTTTGTGACAATGCAATATCCAACCCAAATTCCTGGAGTCAATTTTTTGAACTACCTAAAGCTAATACTTGAAATAAGTCGTAAAGCCAAAGGATTAACCAAATTAACTACAAAACAATCCCTAGACTTGATTCACTTCAACCTAGAAATACTCGGGTGGTCAAAGGAGATTTTGTATAGGAATCTCAACGAAGGTATGAGTGGCGGGGAGCGTAAAAAATCTGAAATTTTACAAATGTTACTACTTGATCCCAAATTGATTATTTTGGACGAGATTGATTCGGGTCTTGATAAGCAAGCTTTGGATACGATTATAGGAATAATAAAAAAGTTTATAAACCAAGATAAAACATTGGTAATAATCACGCACCAACATAAAATCTTAGACCTTATAAAACCTGACCAGATCTTTGAGCTCAAAAAAAGCAAGATAAACTCATTTCTCTGACGATACCTAGCTCTAATCTACTCATAATTCTAGATCCTGAGACAAGCTTAGGATAACAGCCCACTTTGATTATTCTTGGATAGTTGACGTAACGGGTGTAAACCTACTTTTTGGCAACAACAAAAGCTAATAGCTGGGAATACGCCTCTTCGTTAGTTTCCTTAAAAACCCTGATAGACTTGGAGCTAGTAGTAGTTTGACTAGTTTTGTCGGTGTAATTATGGGTGGTTCCAGAAACTAGCTCTGAGGTGATCATATCGCAAGACTGTTTATCTTCACCTTGTGAAAATGTGACTCGGACGATGGATGATAATAAGATATATGAAGTGGACTGTTTGTTATTGATTTTGATGAACATAGTTGTTGTTGATTATTGTTGTTGTTATTTTAATTTTTTTTGTATGCTCTCTAATAGTGGTTGGAATTATTTTTTTTGTAAATGTTTTAGAGTTTTTAGGTGATTATTGGCTACAGTTTTGTTTTGATGATCTTGACAAATTTTGGCTGATTAAACATAATCTTGATATGTCCAAAACTCAATATACAAGCGTGACAGAAACTGTAGCTAGGATACTTTCACTTTTGATAACACTACTTTACTTTAGTATCTATATCCTTTCCAAAGATATTCAATCTATAAAACTGGAATGGTCGCCATTGATGGTACATTTGACAATATTCTGGATATCTTACGAAGTGTTTAGTTTTTGCCTTTTCATACTATTGCAACAATTTGCATCTACCAAAAATCTTAATGAGATATCGTCTCAAAAAATTCAAGAGACCTCCAAAGCTGTCAAATTGCCAGAACCAACAAACGATTTTTACAAATAAGTTTTTTAATTTTCAATTTCAACCCCCTTTTGTGCTAATAACTTTACAAATACTTTCAAATTACCAATTAAATAATATAAACCAAATCAAATCCTTATGAACAAAATCATCCTCATCGGCAACCTCACCAAAGATCCAGAAATCCGCGTCACCCAAAGCGGTCTCAAAACAGCAAGTTTCTCGTTAGCAATCAACGATGGAAAAGACAAAAATGGTCAAGACATTGTACAGTACTTCAATCTCTCAGCTTTTGACAAACAAGCAGACCTTTTGGAAAAATATGTCAAAAAAGGACACAAATTGATGGTTGCAGGTAGAGCCAAAAATGAATCTTGGGACAAGCCAGATGGCACCAAAGGCTACGGCTTCAAAGTACTGGCAAACGAAATCGAGCTTTTGACTAGCAAGACTGACGCTGAAAGAATCAATTCTATGATGCCTAGCACCCCAAATGACGATAGCAACAACTCTAGCTCTACACCTTCAAGCAAAAAAACTCCCATCAAAGATGATGAGCTCCCAGAAATAGACGTTTCCAACATCAATGTTCAAATGCCATTTTAGATCTAAGTTGCTAAGGTTTTAAAAGTTTAATAGTAAAAAATATATTAAGTTTCTGTTAAGCTCCATTATTAAAAACACACCAACAATGACTTTAGACCCAATTTTAGCAATTTTATTCACAGTTTTCTTATTTTTATTAATGCTAAACATTTTAATAGTAATAGTAGAAAAAATTCTGTCATAGTATATGATTAACTTTGAGAGTCTTAAAATAAAAACTAGCCTATTATTCTTTTATACTTTTAGTCTACTTTTCTCTTTGTTTATTACCACAGGCGCTATTGAATCTCTGTTTTACATTAATCTGCCATATATTTCAATTATTGAGCCATTCTCAAATTCTAGTTTTTTACTATCAAAGATTAGAAGTCAAGACAAAAACTTAATATCTCAAAATACTAACTTGAAAATCGGTATCAACACTATCAAAATTGAAGGAAGCTATGACGTGATAAGAGTTCTTGATTCGTTTATGCCAAATAATGAATTATTTGTAAGGTCTGGCTTCGCTCAATATTTACATATTAACAAAAAAGTCTATCTCAACTGTATTTATACACTTGGAAGTGATAGATTTCTAGTAAATATTGAAAATATAAAACCAGGTACAAAAATGACTTTTGATCGTAATTTTAAAAAAGAAGACTATACTTTGGTACAAAATACAATAATTACTTGGAATGATTATAGCAAATTTGAATTCGACAAAAATTTCATTTATATATTTGTAGAAAATAAAATAGACAATTCACTTAGACTTTTACAATTTTCATAATGATATACCATGATCCAATTTATTTTAGCCTTCAATTCGGTATTTCTTATATTAGTATATATAGCTGTAATTAAAAATATTTTCTTTTTGTTATTAAACCCCTTCTATACAATAAAAAAACTTATTAGAATCAAAAAATATTCAGCCCTAAAAGACTACAACCCTAAAGTATCAATAATAGTCCCAGCATGGAATGAAGGAGTCGGTATCATTTCTACTGTAGAATCAATCCTGGCAAATACATATCAAAATTTGGAGGTTGTAATCATCAACGATGGATCTACTGATAATTCACATAACATAATAAAAGAGTTTCTCGGGAAAATAACCAACAAAGAAAAGCGGGGAAAAATCATATATTTAATTCAACCCAACAGTGGTAAAGGAAAGGCTCTAAACAAAGGAATCAAAAAATCTACTGGTCAATTAATACTCACATGCGACGCTGACTCTATACTAGAAAAAAATGCTGTTGAGAATCTTATAAAGTACTATATAGATACAAAGATAATGGCTGTAGTGGGTAATGTAAAAGTAACAAATACCTCAACACCCACTGGAATAATGCAGCGCATAGAATATTTATTCAGTTTTTACAATAAAAGAGCTCACTGTGTCCTTGGAGCTGAATACATTTTTGGGGGGGCTTGTGCTTCATTTAGGCGAGGTGTATTTGACGAAATAGGCTTTTTTGACGAGATAAACAAAACAGAAGATATTGATATGAGTATGAGGACTCGTATCCACGGTATGGAGTGTACGTACGGAGAAGATGTAATATGTTATACCGAAGGTGCTTCCAAACTCGGAGATCTTATAAGGCAGCGAACTAGGTGGAAAAAAGGTAGATTTGACGCATTTTATACATATAGAAAATTTTTCTTTTCTTTTCACCCTAGTCACAATAAGTTTTTGACCTGGATGATTTTACCAATGTCAATGGTTACTGAGCTTCAGCTTTTACTCGAGCCTATAGCTGTAACTTTCTTTGTTTTGATAAGCATATATTCTGGAGATTTTATAACAATATTTATCGGTCTATTGTTTATGATGATGAGTTATGTAATATATGGGCTATTCAATAGCGATAAAATAAACTTTCGCTTGATACTTAGTTTTCCGTTTACTTGGATATCTTTTTATATACTTAATTGGGTAGAGTATTTTGCCCTCTTAAACAGTATAAAGCTGTTAGTTACTAAAAAAAATATTATTTGGCAAAAATGGGACAGAAAGGGTATTCGGTAACCAATTATAAAAATAAATTAAATTTATTGACAACTCAAGATTTTTCAATATTTAAAAAGATAATTTAAAAATTAATATGTGTAAACCCTTTAGATTTCAAGATTTCCATCTTGCATTTGCAGTGTAATTTTTTTGCCTTTATTAATTCTAGATATTTTGTCCAAAACATGATTTTCTTGAAACACTAATGCGTAGCCAAGTGACAGTATTTTGCTTGTATCATGCAAAGAAATACAGCCAAATACAGCAGTTGTTTCGATTTGTAAGTTTTGAAACTGCCAATTGATCGCTGTCACTATTTCCTGCCAGTCAAAATAAATTTGTTGCTTATTAATCTCTATTCTCTGAATAATCATCCTATCAAAGGATCGCATGTCAACAAGTTGGTACTTTAGACCTAGTTGATTTTGTTTGACTATATCCAAGATTACAGCGCAAGAATTGAGTATGTTGGTTTTGATTTCTGCTATACTTCCAAAAATAGCGTTATCAATATACTTGCAAATCTGCTTGAACTCGTTGATTCTTTCTGTTATTTTGGATATGATTATAGTAAGAACATTATCTACAAATGTCTGATATTTGGCTACTGCATTTTGAAAATAATTGTCCAACCATTGGGTATAATTACTGATTTCATACCAAATCTCTGATTCTGATAACGAAACCAACTCCGCAGCGTTGGAAGGTGTACTAGCTCGGAGATCCGCTACTTTTTCTGATAAACAGTGGTCTCGTTCGTGTCCAATAGCTACGATAGAAGGTCGGTTGAGAGCATAGATAGCTCGAACAATTTTTTCCGAATTAAATATCATCAAGTCTTCCTTGGAGCCACCACCGCGTGTCAAAATCACCGTTTGAATAGCATATTTTTCACAGAAATGATTGGCTATCTCAAGTCGGCTCAAAATTTCAAACTCAGCTCCTATACCTTGAGTTTTGATTGGCAAATAATAAACTTTGATTCCAGATCTCCTTTGACCAAGAACTTTGTAAAAATCATCGATGGCGGCAGAGTTGGGGCTGGCCAAAAGTAAAATTTTGGTTGGAATGGTATTCAATTTTCGCTTGCGAGCTGGATCAAAAAGTCCTTCATTATCTAGTTTTTTTTCGAGCTCAAGAAGCTGACGCAAAATCTCACCTTCACCAGTAAGCCACATTTTTTCCACGTCAAATACCAATTTGCTATAATTATTAATCTTAAATTTGCCCGATATTCTCACCGACCAACCTTCGTTGACAGGAAAACCAAAACTAGCTATCTTGCCAGAAAAACACTGACATGAAATCGCATTATCAGCTTTGTCTTTGATTCCAAAATAATACATCGTATTAAAAACCTTGACTTCTGCTAGCTCCCCTTCAATAGTAAAAATTTTTTCAGAAATACGTAGCTTGATTGCCTTGATTGCCTCTGTAACAGTAAGAATATGTGCCGAGTTTTCTAGTTCTGCGGACTGCGAGAGTCGATGAGAGAGCTTCTCTATGGTGTTGTCAAGAATGAGCCAAGTAGATTTGTCTGATTCTGAGACCAGCCATTGCTGCAAATCGGGTACAGAAGTTTTGGTTGCCAAAAAAGCTATAACGGTTGCCACTTTGCGTCTTATCGCCACAGACTTGTGAGCTTGAAGCATGATTAATTCTGCCAAGTACTCAGTTTGTCTATGCGTGGCGACAAAGTTGACTTGATCCATTAGCTCCTTGGCTTTGGTGTCAATCCCCAAAAAAATGTTTTCTACGATTGGTTTGAGTTTTTTTTTATTTGACAGACGCATAGGCAACTCACCAGTTGTCACAATTTCCAAAGACTTTTCCAGATACTTAATATCACCAACATTATTTTGATCTATAAGGAATAAATCAGACATATAATTGAATTATGTATCGTACAACTTTTTTTGTCAAAATACACACATTCTACCAGCAACCTAATCTTAATTTGGTCGGCTGTCATCTGGAGCTTGTTTCAGGATCTAAAATAGTTGTTTTATACTCATTCCACCAACAATTTTTACATCCCTCCAAAATACTACCCCGTCATGGTGCTACCTCTTCTAAAGAAGAAGGATCTTTAGACTCGTGGTTTGTTTATAGATTTGTGAAAGTTGATGCGTAGACTGGTATATATATTTTTACTTTTGCCAAGTTAATCATAGCGAAGAGCATCAACCACTGACAACTTACCTGCCTTGTAAGCTGGATATATACCAAAAATAACCCCAAGAATACAAGAAAGAATAAATGCCAAATAGACTGAAATCCAAGAATACTGGGAAACAAGACCGACGTCAGGTAAGAAAAAATTGACAGCAACCACACCGAGATAAACCAGATATTGAGCAAAAAGAGCTCCAAACAAACCTGATAGTGCTGTCAAAGTAACGGATTCAGAAAGAAACAAAACTAAAATGTCTCGATTTTTGGCACCAAAGGCTTTGCGAATTCCAATTTCTTTGATCCTCTGAGCAACTGCCATCAACATGACATTGAGCACCCCGATCCCCCCAACAACAAGCGAAACTACAGCAACCAATCCAAGAAAAGCTTGGAAAGCAACTAAAACTCCACTGACAGTCTCTAGCGCGGTTTTGGATGAGTTGGTAGTCAACTTTTTGGCATTTTGTCCGCTAAAGTTTGCGATACGATTATTATTCATTTCAGCCAATACTTCTGTACTTATAGAGTCAATTTGAGCTTCGGTCTCGACGGTATAGAGAATTTGTTGAATCGGCTGATCGTCTTGACTCCTTAGGTTCCAGAGTGCAGTCAACGGAATAATCACATCCTTATCGTTGGCAGTCAAGCTAGTTTCACCTTGAAATTCTCCAATCACCGTGAAAGTTTGTTTCCCAAACTGGATTTTGTCGCCGAGTAAAGAAGTTTTACCTTTAATTTGATCTGAAAATTGTTTGGTTACGATTGCGACGTTGGATCCAGAATCATATTCAGCCTGAGAGAAGAATCGACCTTCAATGTTTTGCAGATTTTTATTGCCTGAAATATTTTGAAAATCTGAACCAACCCCACGAATTGATTGATTGATATTTTCGTCAAAGGAGTTTTTGATACTTTGGTTGGCGAGAGCTAGTGGTGAAAAATTAATAATAGGAAACTTTTTTTTGATAGTGTTAAAGTATCGCAAATCTTGATTGGTAATCTTGGCAACATCGGTACGCGAATTAAAATCTGAATTGATGGTTATAGTCGTAGTCTTGCCAATAGACTTGGTTAAATATCCCGAGATATACTGCTGGGCAATAGCTCCGCTACTAGTAATCAAAGATACCGCCATAACACCTACAGCGATACCAAGAGCCGTGAGAATAGTACGACCTTTGTTGGCGTAGAGTTCGTTGAATGCGAGTTTGAAGGCTTCGAGCATACTAAAAATTTGTGTAGAGTTAAAATTATGATTTATAATTATTCCTTTTACAATTAAGTTGTAATTAATCTGAGATTTCTAGATCCTCAAACAAGCTCAAGATGACAGCCTGCCAAATTAAGGTTAGGTTATTGACTGATTAGGTATAAGTTTATATTTGCTTTAATGTACTCCGCTAATGTTTAAAACATCTATTGCCAGTAAAATACATTGCAATTCCATTCTCGTTACAAGCATCAACGACTTCTTGGTCACGCATCGAGCCACCAGGCTGTATGATAGTTTTGATACCAAATTTGCATATTAGATCAATAGAATCTCGAAATGGAAAAAAAGCATCAGATAATAATACTGAACCAATTGAGTTTTGACCAGCTTTCTGGAGGGCTAGCTCCACTGCATCAACTCGAGAAACCTGACCCGTTCCTATTCCGATCGTAGTTTTATCTTTGGCAACTAGGATACCGTTAGATTTGATATGCTTGAGGACTTTCCAGCCAAATAATGCAGTTTGTAAGTCTTGATGACTAGCTTTAGTAACGGTTTTGAGTTCTAAGTTGTATGTCTCTACATTAAATTGATTTGATTCCTGAACCAATAGTCCGCTGCTGATAGATTTGTATTCCATTTTATTACTCTGACGATAAAAATCACTAATTTCCAATACACGCAGTTTTTTCTTCTTTGATAGAATTTCTAAAGCCTCAACCTCATACTCGGGAGCAATTATTATTTCTGCAAAAACTTTGGAAATAGATAAGGCTATGGATGCGGTACATTTTCGATTGAGACTTATCACCCCACCAAAAGCACTAAGAACATCAGCATTATAAGCACGCTCAAATGCAGCAACTATATCGGAGTCGGTCGCCGCTCCACAGGGATTGGTGTGCTTGATTACTACACAAGCTGGGTCGGTAAATTCTTTGACAATATTATATGCAGCCTCGCAGTCCATCACATTATTGTACGAAAGCTCAATACCTTGGTGAATTTTGGCATCAAGAATAGCAGAATTAGAATTTGGAAGTTTGTAAAGTGCAGCCTTTTGGTTTGGGTTTTCACCATATCGCAAACTTTGTTTGAGTTCATATTGTAAGTTTAATTTGTTTGGAAAACTTTGATCCGTAGACTCCAAAAGTCTTTTTTCTAAGTATGAATTAATAAACATATCGTATTTCGCAGTTTGGCCAAAGGCTTTGATGGCTAGTTTTTGCCGAGTTTCAAACTTGACTCCACCGCTCTGCATTTCGCTCAAAACCAAATTATAGTCTGTAGGCTCAACAACAGTTGTCACATAACCATAGTTCTTTGAGCCTGAACGGATCATTGATGGACCGCCGATATCAATATTTTCAATCACTTCTTCGAGTGTTACACTTACTTTTTCAGTTGTTTTTTGGAAAGGGTAGAGATTGACAACAACCAAATCAATCCAGCCAATTTTGTTTGCCAAAGCAACTTCTTGATGCTCATCTCTTAGACCCAAAATCCCGCCATGAATAAGCGGATGCAAGGTTTTGACACGACCATCCATCATCTCAGGAAACCCAGTGTAGTCTGAAATTTCTATGTTTGGAATATTGTTTTCACTTAATAGCTTAGCCGTCCCACCAGTTGAAATTATTTCTACTCCTAATTTTGATAATTTTTGTGCAAATTCGAGGATTCCTGCCTTATCAGAAACTGAAATTAAAGCTCTTTTGATGGTTGTAATTTGTTGGTTCATAGAATCGAATTATTGCTGAATTTACGCCTAATTGTCAATACCTTGACCTTTAATTTAGTTTTAATAAAAATAACCCACGTAGAGGGTTTAAATTTTGTTTTGTGGTGCATTCGACTGGGATCGAACCAGTGACCTTAGGCTTAGAAGTCCTCCGCTCTATCCAACTGAGCTACGAATGCATATTGGTATTATTAGCATTAAAGCCGTTTTTGTCAAGTTCATTTTTGCATAGCACTATCATCTCTGGGCAAGTATTTAGGTTCATAAACTGTACTCGCAAATCCAAAGCCCCATCAAAGTTTGAAATATACATTTTGACAAATTTTTTCATAGAGGCAAAATTTTTGAGATTAATGTTTTGTAGAGAATTTGGTACAAAGCCTTGTCGCTTCTTAATACTTTTGATGTCTCCCCATGTAGATTCCCATAGTTCCAAATGTTCCAGAAGCAGCTGAATTCTATTTTTACGATCATCAAATTCTAATTGCTTTTCTCTAGGTAAAAATGCCCAAGGGTTCTTAAAAATGCCTCTACCAATCATTACACCATCCACACCTGATTCTTTACCTTTAACAACCCCATCTTGATAATCAGTCACGTCGCCATTACCGATAATTACAGTTTTTGGCAGTTTGGTGGCTTGAATCAACTCAACAGCTTTATCAAAACTTTGGTTTGTCCCAGTTTCCAAAAAGAAATTTACTTGATTATAAATATTGGTATTTTGGCAAAAAGCTAATAGGTCAGGATTGGCAGCGAATATTGAATGCATATTTAATTTTATAAGTTACAGACCTATATTAGTTATACTTTTTTTATCTTTAAAAGCTAACTTAATTTTAGTCTTTGATTGGTATTAAACTCAACAAATTAAAGTCTTTCTTAAAAATTTTAAATTATACTCTGGGAGTGGGAAGTGAGTAAATCAAACTTGGTCGGCTGTAATCTGGAGCTTGTTTCAGGATCTAGAAAACTATGATGAAATAAATATTTGTTGCCATAGGAGGCATTAACATTCTAAATACAGCTGGACTTGAGCTTTGGATCCCAAAATGATTGGCAAGGTTTGGTCGTGTTTGGTCGGTGTAATTGTCATTGGATCGGTACCGTCTTCTAGAAAAGCTTGACCACCAGCTTGTGTCAAAAGCATTGCCATAGGATTGATCTCATATAGCAAACGGAGCTTTCCATTTGGAGACTTAATATCACCAGGATAAATAAAGATTCCACCTTTTAGCAAGGTTCGATGAATATCGCCAACCATAGAGCATACATAACGCAACTTATATTCCTGATCTTTGGCTTTAGTAAGAAAATTTTTGGTTTGGTCAAAGAATTTGTTATAATTACCTTCGTTAATAGAGTAAATTTTGGTATCATTTGGAATTTGTAGCTTTTCATCAGTCAAAAAGAAACAATCAACTTCGCTATCAAGCGTAAAAGTATAAACTCCATCACCAAAAGTCAACACTATTACTGTAGCGTTGGAATACAAAACATAACCAGCACAAACTTGATCCTTGCCTTGTTGCAATAGAATTCCATTGTTTTTATAAAAACTAAAAATTGTTCCAACAGGCAATGCGATGTCAATATTAGATGAACCATCTATAGGATCCATTGCGTAAATATAATCGTTGGTAAGTTTAATTTTGGAATAAATCGGGTTTTCTAATTCTTCAGAGAGAACAATACCTACTTTGCCGCTAGTTAGCATTTTATCGACCAAAAGCTGATTGGCAAACTCATCTAGTTTCTGCACCTCTTCTCCATAGACATTGGTAGTGCCAGTCAAACCTGTTAAGTTTTCTAGGCTGGCAACTCTAAGCTTGGAGGAGATAATTTTAAGACAGGTTTCCAATTGTACAAATATTGGTAGCATATCTGGCTTTTTATCAATGACAAATTCTGATAAGGTAATAATTTTGAGCTTGTTGGACATATGAAGGCTTGTGACTATTTATAATGACATTGATATAAATAAAATATCTACAAAAAAACTCTCAAAAAAGAGAGAATAATTTGGAAATTTAAGATTACTTTATAGCTATTGCTTTGGCAACCATTAAGGCAAGTCTAGACTTTTTACGATTAGCTTTGTTTTTGTGAATCAAGTTGGATTTTACAGCTTTGTCTAACTGCGAAAAACATTTGGAAAGAGAGGGTTGGTACTCCAAGACGCTAGTTGCAATGACTTTTCTAAGTTCTTTAAGAGAGTTTTTAATTTTCCACTTTCTAGCTGTATTAAAAACATTTTTTCTAAGTGATGATCGCATTGCTTTTTTGGCAGATTTTGTATTTGGCATTTAGTATATTTTTAATTTTATTGATGATTTTTGGAGCAGATAGGGGGAATCGAACCCCCAACTCATCCTTGGCAAGGACGTATTTTACCACTAAATTATATCTGCTTTAGGAGGCTTAAAACTTTTCAAGACTAAGGTATAGAAGTTTTTGTTATGTATAAATAGTATTAATGTAGTCTTTAGGTTCTAATACTTTAGTTTAGTTTTGATATTTTTGTCAAGATACCGTAGAAAATCTAACATTATTTGATATCCATCTGGATTGCTATTGAATCCAATTTATGATTGGTAAGATTCCCAATTTTTTCTACTTTATTTTCCTGTTGATTCAAAAAAGAATCCAAATAACTATCAACTTCGTCTTTATTTTTAATTTCAAATTGTGGTTTTTTATTTTTATAAATTGAGTCTGTAGGTCTATCTACTTCTTTGAGATAAGCCATTATTTCATCTCTGACTTCTTTGCGACCACGAGCATAATTTTGCCTAGATAAATCTACAACTATTTGGAGTTGACCTGATATTTGATCAAACAAAGGAGGTAAAGTCGAAGCTATGAATGCTGTAGACGTATGACCTTCGGTGCTGAGTTTGATACCAACCTTGGATCGTTGCAAATTCATCAACTTATCACTGTCAATGACCCCACTAAACTCACTTGAAATCTCCTTTGCATCACTTGATCCCAGCCTAAAGGCAATAATAGTGCCTACATTTCCAAAGATTGCGTTCTTAACTTTAACAGTTCCAGACTCCACCAGTTGAGCGATGTACTGATGTGCCAATATTAAATTTAGTCTATATTTGCGAGCTTCAGAAAGTATCCCAGCAAAGCTATCTGTTGTAAAGTTTTGGAATTCATCCACATATACATAAAAATCTTGCCGCAAGTCTTCAGTGGTGTCCACTCGACTCATCGTTGCTATTTGTAACTTAGAAATCAGTAGCGAACCTAGAAGATCTGAGTTTTCTTCACCGAGGCGACCTTTGGAAAGATTGGCAATTAAGATTTTGTTATTGTCCATTATATCTCTAAAATCTATAGTACTTTTGGATTGACCTAGGATATTACGAATAACTTCATTGGAGAAGAACTGACCAATCTTGTTGAGTATGGGAGCTACAGCTTCTTGTCTATACTTTTCATTAAACTTTGCAAATTCTAATTGCCAAAAATTTTTGACCAAAGGGTCTCTGACTCTAGATATTATTTTTCGTCGGTATTTTTCGTCTGTCAATAGCCTGATGACACCAAGGAGTGTATTACCTTTATTCTCAAGCAATGTCAAAAGTGTATTGGAAAGAATATATTCCATTCTAGATGACCAAGTTCCTTGCCAAATTTTGTTAAAAACAGCTATCAAGGTGCTGGTAATGAGAAAACCTTCTTCTCCACGCTGCGATTCCAAAATATTGAGCCCGACAGGAAAATCAATATCTGCGGGGTTAAAATATATCACATCTTTATGACGATGAGGAGGAATCCGATCCAAAATATATTCACTACTGTCACCGTGCGGATCAATAAAGCAAACTCCTAGACCATTGTAGATATCTTGCAAAATCATATTAGTGAGCAAGGTTGTTTTACCAGTACCAGTCTTGCCAACAATATAGAAATGCTTGCGGCGATCTTCAGTTTGGACACCAAAAACTTCAGTGCTAGGATCTAAACCATTAGATTTTGTGGCTATCTTGGTACCAATATAACATTCATGTGACATTAAAAATATAGATATTCAGTTGTTTAGGTTATTGAATTAATTTATCTAGTGTTTTCGCAGAATTAAAACTATAAAACTAATTGTACCATATTTGTGAAGTGTTAGCAAGCCTTATCTTTGGCTTGTTTTGACTAAAACAAAAAAAACTAGTAAAATTAAAATCATAAATTAACTTTAGTAAATACTAATTCAACTAATAACTAAAACCAACAATCAAATTCAAATTTATAAAACTTTTATATTAAATTTTTTTTCAAAGCCTAAAAAATAAGATAAAAAAATAAGTTTTAATTGTTGAAGGAGCGGGTTATATTTACATACATCTAAGAAATATTATTATGAATCAAGATCTAAATAATCAAAATTACAATCCTTCCAATAATAATGGAAGTAAAAGCGACCAACAGCAAAATTTTAATACACCCAATCCCGTACATTTTTCTCCTGGAAGCGTAAATTTGGATGCTTTATATTCAAAATCTCAAAATGTTAATAATGTCAATAATTTTGGACAACCAGCTGGTAATTTTACCAATAGTTTTGATCAGCTACCTCCTACTCAAAACCAATATTCACCGATAGACCAGCTAAGTGGCTACAACCCTTATCAAAATACAGGCTCCAATATTCAAAATTTACAAAACTTTACCCCTCAAGACAATTTTGATACGGGCTTTGGCAATCAGAGATTTGAAAATACCAACAACTTTAATCAAAACGGCATCGATCAGTACAAATCTTCAACACCGCAGTTCAATGCCAACGATCCATATTTAATGCCAAGCACCAATCCAGAAAACGATGATCTGGATGAATCAGAAATCAACCCTCTTCAAAAACCACAACGTGACACCAAAAAAATATTAATGTTTGGACTCATCGGGTTGATAGTAGTCTTGTTGGTTGCAAGTATTGCTCTATATTTTTTGTCTCAAGGTAACAAAAGTCCAGCTACAAACTTACCAGCTAATTCCAACACCAATAAACCAATCAATCAATCAATTCCACCGAGTAATAATTCTCAAAATTCAGCTTCATCAACAGACTCAACAAACACAACTGACACTAATAGTAAAACAGGTAATGCCAACACTCCAGCAAGTAAGTCAATCATTAATCCTGGAGCTACAATAATACCAAGCGAATGGCTAATCAATAACTTTAAAGCCAAAAGTGCACTTAACGAGGATGGAAGCTGCAAATTACAAAATATTTGTGGAGCAAAATCTGATCCAGATAAAGATGGGCTATCAAATCTTGATGAATATATTTATGGTACTAACCCAAGTATAGCTGACACTGACGGAGATGGTATTTCCGATAAAGATGAGCTATTTGTGTATCATACCGATCCAAAAAATGTGGATACCAATGGTAACTCCTACAAAGATGGAATTGAAATCTCAAATTGTTATGACCCAAATATCCCAAGTCAAAAATTATCCAAAGCTAGACTTAACGAAATTTCTAGCAATGTCAATAAGCCATTTGTCAACGGATTAAGTTCCGCTACTCAAAGTACACTCAAAGCTGCTGGAGCTACAGTTGGTGAATTGGAAAAAGGTTATCTAACCAAGTGTGCTATTACATCAACAGGTGGATTAGCACCAAAAACAACGAATGAGAAAAAAACTACTAACACCTCTCAAGTCAAAATAGACTTACCAACAGACGAAAACAGCAATACTGGATCCTAGTTTATTTCTAAAAGTTTAAATATGAACTGCCAAATTATAAAGATAGAATCAGATATTTTACACTTTGATGCTGTATCTACCAAAATCGATAAAGATTACCAACTAGGTTCCGTTGTGTTAATAAATAGAATAGATATTACTGGATCTGAAAATCAAAAAATAGACAAAAATCAAGCCAAATCTTTTGGTAAAATAGTCGAATTAAGTCTCAAATCCATAAAAATCAAGCTTTTTAAACCAAAACTATATAGGCTAGGAAAAATTGTTAAGCTATATTTGATTAAGAGTGAATCACTTTTTTTACCACAAATTTTGAACAAAACAATAGTTTTTGGAGAAGTTTTTCAAGTTGATAGTGAACAGAGTTTTGAATTTATACCAACCGTACTTTTGGGTGAAGATATAATCCAAGGTCAAAAAATTGGCTATATCAACACTCAAACTACAACAAAAACTAATTTTAAATACTGGATCTTGGCTCGAAAATCTGGAGTCACCAACAATATAAAACTTGGGAATTTTAAACTCGGCGAGCAAATAGCTATAATTAACAAAACCAGTGTAATTCTTGAGCATCAAAATAAGAATATAAAAACTCAAAAAAAGTTATTTAAGGATTTCTCGCAACACAAAAACTTGATCGTACAATGTAGCGACCTGATTAATGATAAAAATAATTTACAAATTAAAACAGGTCAGTCAAATCTAATTTTGGGTTCAAGCAATAAATTTTTTGACTCAATTTATAGGTCAAAAGCTATTAGTCCTGAGCAGTTAGAAAACTATATATTAATCTTTGTCACAGATGACGAGAATTTTGTAGCAGATAGCCAGTACAAAACTATTACTTTTTTGAATAAACACAATCTTATCCAATGTATTTGTATGGAAATTGACATTTTGGCAATTAATATTTGTGAGACAGGTTATAGCGTGATAATAATATCAACTAATAGTATGGATTTGAAATGTCTCGGTCAATACAAAACTGTTAACGAAGAATTTGTAAGTATCACCCATGTAGCCTTGGAGTTTTATACAAACCTAAATAAAAATCATTTTGAGAATATTTTAGACACTAGTTTGTAAGACTGAAATAAATTCCAAACGACATACTGCTCAATGTGAATTAGGTTGTTAGTGAAGTGTGTGGTTGACCAAAAAGTACTTTTTGACTTATTCTCATGAGAGTTACATTTATATATTTATGGCGACACTTTTTTCTACTACTTTTAGCTATCAGCAGGTTGATCAATTGCTATTACTAGCTATATTGGTTGACCAAATCAATCTCAATCCAGCACGCTATTTACAAATCATTAGCTATTACAAAAGTCTGGGTGATGCACTTGAGGACGAGTGCATTTTGATGAAACACCTAAAGTTAAAATGGCTAGACAAAATAGGAGGCATACTTGTCAATTTACCAACCAAGATTAACGAACTTAAAACTGCTTTGGAGATCAATAAAATAAGTCTTTTGGGTTTTGAAGATAAAGGTTATCCAGCCAGCCTAAAAATCCTTGAAAACTACCCATTGGTATTATACACCCAGGGCGATGTCAAGCAATTATCTAACAAGATGCTGATCACAGTTATCGGCTCTAGGGTAATTGACACTTACGCAGATATAATGAGTAGGCAGATAGTCAGTCAACTATGCAAGCTTGGTGTTGGTGTAGTGTCAGGACTAGCCGTAGGAATTGACGGCTTAACTCACCAGATTGCCCTAGAAAACAAAGCAGTTACAGTAGGTGTAATAGGATCAGGGCTAGATCAACGTTCATTTTATCCTTCGCAAAATTGGGCAATCAAAAATCAAATTATACTTTCTGGAGGCTGTGTAATAAGCGAATACCCACCTGGCAAGCTGCCCAATACCTATACTTTTCCACAACGAAATAGACTTCTTGCAGCGCTTACAGAGTTGACTTTTGTGGTACAAGCATCTAGCAAATCAGGCTCACTCATTACTGCACTCAAAGCAAGAGATCTCGGCAAAACTCTATGTACCATTCCTGCTGATATAAGAAACAACAATTTTGATGGGAATATTAAACTGATGAAGGAAGGTTGCCAAATTATTACAGAAAGTCAGGACATTTTGGCGTTGATGGGTCTCAAAATGCACCCTGAAATCAAGATCAAAGAAACAAAACAATTTGGCTCCAAAGATGAGGAGAAAATCTATAATATCCTAAGTATACAATCTCTAGATATCGACAAAATATCAGATTTGTCAGGCTTTGATTCTACAACAGTTGCTGTTTGTATGACTATGTTGGAGCTCTCTGGACTGGCAATGAACACAGGAGAAAACAACTGGATCAAAGCTGGGTAGTGTAAAATTTCCTGACTAATATAATGATATACTGTTTACACCAATAATCCAAACATAATATGAAAATGAGCCGTCATCCTAAACTTGTTTCAGGATCTAAAATAGTTGTTTTGCTAGAACTTAGTACTGTTAGTTGAATAGGTATATGATTTTCACTGTTACAAATATCAATATTGAAGCATAAAACCTCTTGACAATATCTTCAAAAAAGTTGTATAATTTCAATGATGTGATTTTAGAACGAAATCAAACAATCAATTTAATAAAAAAAACCGCGAATGGCCGAGTGGTCAATGGCAGCAGACTGTAAATCTGTAAAGTCCCTGGTTCGAATCCAGGTTTGCGGACCATAAAACTCTATCAAGAAGTTGTAATTTAAAAGTCAAAGTAATTGCCTAATAAGCAATAAAATCAAGTGCAAATCTTGACAACTGCGGGATTCGTATATCGGTAATACCTTAGCTTTCCAAGCTAATGAGAAGGGTTCGACTCCCTTATCCCGCTCCAACTAACAAATCATAACGCCCATTCACTTGGGTCTTTTTTATTGACATTAATTTATTCTCAAAGAACAGTTCATATATATGCTTGGATTCAAAAATTAAACAACCACCAACTGAAGTAGGTGGATTCATGCAACGCAGGGTTGCAGGTTGCCCACTGAAGGTGGGCTAGGCGTGGTCCAACCTTGGATTAG
>JAYWFY010000009.1:0-4260 GCA_043778555.1 bacterium | reverse complement strand
CACCCCTTTTGAGAAAAGAGGAATTTGAATCCATCTCGCTAATATTGATATGTGTATAAATCCTGGCGAGTTCAAATATTTTGGGATCTTTAAGACCTAGCTTGATATTCTTACTGATAACTTGCAAACTCTGAGCAAAGAGAGAATCCCGCAAAAAAGGCTCATCAGCACGCTGACTACTCAAGGCTTCTAGAGCTATTTGTTCAGTGCCACTCAAAGTAGAAAGTAGATATTTTTGGGGTAAAAATGGACGTGTTAAAACCTCTGAGAAACCAAATTTGGTCAAAATGCTTCGCAAATCATTAAGCGTTTTGTGATAGTCTGAGATTTTGGATTCGGTGGAAAAAGTCAAATATTCCGATTGGAGGTTGTTTAGCCCAATGAGCTTTGCTAGTTCAAAAAGCACATCTTCATCTGATTTCATATTACCATAAAACCCACTCGGCATCAGAATTCTAAAACTAGAATAGGTCTCGTCAAAAGTCAAACCTTCAATAGCTGGAAAATTGGCTTTGATACTATTGGTTGATTCTTTTTTGGAGATTCCGTTGACTTCGCTGTGATCTGTGACCAATTGCTCAAAAGTAACAAGTTTGGTTTTGCCAAGAAGCTCTAGTTTGGCTAGCAAAATAGGTTCCCAGTAATCAATTCCTCTTTGATCTAATCGGCTAGCAATGTACCCGAGATCTATCGTTATAGATTTGTCTTCAAGATAATTTTGATCGATGGCAACGCTAAACCAATCAAGGGAGTCGTCAAAAGCTCTTTCTCCATGCCAAAGTAGGCTATGAGAAATATTAGCATTTGGTAATTCTTCTTGTAATTTGTAAAATAGTAAAACTATCAAAGCACGGTTAACGCCGCTAGCAAAGACTTTGGCAGAGTCAGAGCGATAATTCATCGCAAAACTATTGCGGGCCACCATTTCAGGATCAAAATTGGCAACCTCGAGCAAAAAGCTGGTTTCATTGTTTTCTGATTTTGTTGCTTGGCTACCAGTAATACCTGGAACGATCAAAATATTGTCGTCAGCATCCTTGAGCACAGTAAGATCTATTGGTAAAACTCCATTTTTAAATAGTCCGAGCCCTTGAAACTTTGTATTTAAAGATAATCGTTCAAATTTCCAATTGTAGTTTTGAATTTTGGCACTCGAAAAAAAATGATTTGGTTGACCAATATCATATAACAAATAATTAGACAAATCAACGACTCCACCAATCAGATTTTTGGCTGTCAAAAACATACGCGTTTGGTAACGGTGACTGAGTATATATGGAGTTTTAAGTTTGATATCAAGAATTGTATAAGTGTCAACATTATTGGTAACATCGGTGAGCTGGATTTGTGTTTGGCTGGGATGGATTTTGGATACAGTCTTTTCACAAAATTTGTGATTATAATATATCATTTTGGCATCACCAACTAGTAGCTCTGGTTTTTGTAGGCATTTGGCAATTTCTATTGACAGCCCAAGGTAATTGGCACAGCTAGCTAGGCGATCTTGAAGGTATTTGATCTCAAAGGTAGTCTGAACTGGAAAATACTCTGGTAAGACTTTACAAATACTTTGACCCAGTTGTTCTGATTTGACTAGACCGTTGAGATCCCACAATCCCTCACTGTATTGAGTCTCCAAAGCTAATTCTGACATTCCACAACACATTCCCTGTGACTCCAAGCCTCGCATTTTTTTACCAAGAATAGTTACATATGGCAACTTTGCACCATCAAGGGCTACTGGACATATCAAACCATCTCGAGCATTTGGAGCTGCTGATACGATTTGTACTTTTTCATTGCCATATTTGGCTTTAAATTCTTCACCAAGATACACGTCGAAAACATTAAGCGTGTCAGCGTCAGGATGTTTGTACAAATTACGGATTTCCCCTACAACTACCTTACCATCAAAATAGTCTGTAATAAGATTGATTTCTTCGCATTCTCCAGAGTTGAGTGATAGTAAATCTGAGATTTGTTGATCAGTGTAATCGCTAAGATTAATGTAATCGGCGAGCCAAGATTTGAGGAAGAGCATATAGATTAATGATGGGTAAAATATGCTTTTTTGTAAAGTGGTGCAAAATATCGAGTATCAAAATTTGAGTTTACCAATCTCTAGGTCAATGGTCTTGAGCTGGTCGTTGATTCTTTTTCGTCTAGCCGAATTCATAGCTGATTTGCGGGGTTGCCCTGTATTATCAAATTTGATCTTATTTTCCAACTCTATTTTTTGAGCGATAAGCTGATCTATATTTGATTTTAAAAAACTGTTGTTTATTAGCTTTGGAGCTGTACTTTCTAAAGGCTTGATTAAAGATTTTACGTTTTGTTGTTTGGGTTTGTCAGGTTTTTGAACAACATTAATAGCTGTAAGTTTTGGCTTAATATATTCAAAATTATTTGGATTGTTGACTTGTGGTGGTAGACCTTGTATTGCTAAAAATGATTCCTGCACCACTTCTATCAAAAATGGGTTGGTTGGTTGGTTTTGTAGCGTACCCTCAAACATACAGGTATTACTGGGAAGTTTTTTGAGAATAGAATCTATTTCCATGTCTTGAGAGTGATTGTTGTATGTTGAATAAGGATCTGAAGTATTAAATGTCAGTTTGTTGGTAAAACTACCAAAAGAAACTATACCGAGCTTCGGATCTTCAGCTTTATTAAAAGTACCTTGTTGAGTATAAGTCAAGCCTACTTTGTTTTTGCGTAAATAGCCTGCCTTGGCAAACATATCTTGACCGCTATAATTCCAAAAATCATCTATATATACCGGGAAAATATGTTCAATTTTGACTTCACTAGCTAGCTGGGCTACTTTTTTGATAATCATATTGCCTATAAACCTAGATGAAACATTGTCCTCTGCTAGGTTGGACAAATCTACTAAAAGAATTTTTTTTTGAGATATAATGTTGCTAATTTTGATTTGTTTTACTTTATTTTCTATAAGCTCTCGAATGATTCGATTGCGATTGATCGTTTCTAGCTTAATAAGAGTAGATTGGATTTCCATCATCTGGGTTTTGGTTACATTTTTCCAAAAATGATTGATTTTAATATCTGTAACATTTGCCAAAAGTGCGCTTCGAAATTCTGAATTATAGATAATATTAACATAGTCAGAAAAGCTAGACTTCGCCTGATTCATCAACAATAAGTGTAAAACGGGTTCGAGATAATAAGTGATTTTGTCCGAAATCTCACCTTGCCAAATATTTTCAAAAATATTAAGTACCGTCTCCATTGTGCTGTCTATATCCTTACCATCAAAGAGGTCAACACCAAAGGCAAAATCCTCATCTCCAGGTTTAATATATAAGACATCCCCTTGTCGGTGAATTGGAATAGTGGATAGCAAAACTTCAAATAATTGGGAATTACTAGAAATTAGGATCAAACCCTCTCCCATAGCAAAATCTTGCCCAATCATATTTATCAATATCGCATTTTTACCAGCATCGCTATTTCCGCTAACAAGAATATGCCCCAATCTTTCTTTGTAATTTAGCCCAAAAAAACTGGTCTGCGTGTCAAACCACTGGCTACTTTTGGAGCTGTGATATAAACCAAGATAAGTGAGAATGTTTTGCTCGTCAAAGATTTCAATATCAATATTTTGTTGTTTAAATTTTTCTAATTTTAGCTGATTTTTGTATTGATTGTAAGCTGTGAAGTCAAGATCAACTGGAGCTGAGGTCGTAAATTTTTTGGCTAAAGACCTTTCAAACTCTATATTGTTTTGGTAAAGATAAAGTTTATTTTGAAAATTAATAGTTTCCAAGATTGATATAAATTGTAATGTATTTGTGTGATTTTTGGGTAATTTGAAGCTATGTAGCAATAGATTGGCAGGCGTTGGATCATAGTTGAGGAATTTTGGTAAGGAGTTTTGAATCCCAAAGACATTGCAATATCTAGAGAAAAATTCTTGAAAGGATAGGGATTTTGGTTGGCTCATAATTTTAAAGTGCTTGTATAGTCGAAAAATTGTAACGACTGTAAGCTTACTATAGTTTGAAACTAAAGTCAAACTTTTTATTTGAAACTTTTACCGGCCAAATCGATACTTTCCTTGCCAACCATAAACAAACCAAGACCCATCAAAGCCAAAAACGTCCAGCTAATAAGTAATCCTTCTAGCTTTCGGTTACGTTTGCCAGTGAGCTTTGTCAAAGTCAAGATTATCCAGCGACCACCATCTAGAGCCGGAATGGGTAAAACATTAAATACTGCAAGGGCAATAGAAATAGC
>JAYWFY010000008.1:0-12126 GCA_043778555.1 bacterium | reverse complement strand
TCAATATTTATATTAATGTGAATGTCACAAGCTTTGTATTCGCTAATATTTGGTTGGGTGATTCCAATTTTTGGCAGTTTTTCTACAGATTTAGAATTTTCCACCTTTCCGTCAAAATAAATTGTTGCATTAGCGTCGTATATTTCTTCTTCTAAACTTCCTGAAAATGTTGTTTCTAAATTCATAATTGAACATAATTTGTTCCATAAGGAATCGTCTGGTAAATCGATCTGTCCACGGTAGGTTCCGTGATATTGAGTGGTTTCACATCTTGTATTGTTGGCAAAAAGATCTCGTTCAAAACCTGAATCTTCAAATTGTTGAACTGATTCTCGAGATATGGAATAGGCTGAAAGGTGGATATCGTATTTTTTGGACATAGGCTAGTAATTCAATCTTTGACAAAATATAGTATGGTGTTCAAGATTACCATATATGAGTGATTACCGCCAAATCTTAGAAGAGCAAATCGGATTAACCAAAAACGAAGCCAAAATATATTTGATTCTGTTGTCTGAATATCAATTGAATACAGGTAAAATATGCGAAAAACTTTGATCCACAGGAGGAATGTCTATGATTCAGCTCAAAGATTGATTGACAAAGGTTTGATTTATGAGATTTTTGATAACTCTCAGACAATGTATTATCCGGTCGATCCAGGTAAGCTCGAACAAATTATTAGGGAAAAACAAACCAAACTATTAGCTATTCTTCCAGACTTATTTGAAATTTACCAAAAAACACCTGAATCAGAATCCGCTATGATTTATCGAGGTGTTGAAGGTTTCAAAAACTATCTGAGATCAATTTTACAAACAAAAGAAACGGTTTATGCAATTGGTGCGACAGGAGATTGGTTTGACCCGAAGATCAAAGATTTTATGACTGATTTTTGGTTAGAAAAAGAAAGACTAGGGATCGAAAGTAAAATATTGTTTGACTATGGAGTTAAAAACATGCCAGAGGTTCTGGCTAAAAATAAAGCTGAGTATAAATTCCTCCCAAAGCCATATTCAACCAATTCTGTAATTGATATTTTTGGTGACAAGGTTGTGATGTTCACAGGTATTGAGCTGGGCAGATTCAATCCAGATATAACGATTTTTACAATAGTCAGTAAGGAATTAGCAAATAGCTATCGTACTTGGTTTGAGATGATTTGGGATTCTATTGAGTGAAACTTTAATTTAAAAGCACCCAACTAAATAAACAGCAACGTAAAGATTATTTAGTACTCAAGTTATATTCCTTACAGTTTAAAGATTTTATAAATTTTATATTGTGTTCTATTATTATCACTGCCGATTTTTGGTTGAGCTGTTGTATCAGTTCTAGGATTTTTGGATACATAGATTCGTTAACGCCCGCAGTTGGCTCATCGATTAAATACAATTTCGCACTTTGGAGTTGTAGTTTTTTAAGCTCTAGTAATCGCAGTTGACCAGTAGAGAGTGACGAGGCTAGCGTATTTTGGTGTTGTTGCAAGTTTATTGATGTCAAAAGATTGTTTATTGTATTTTTATGTTTTGAGTAATTAATTGGAAGAATTTTTGTATACCATTTGGAATTCCTCTGAGATTCTAAAGTCAGAAGTAGATTTTCCGTAACAGTTAATTCTTGTATCAAGCCTCCATTTTGGAAAGTTTTAGCGATTCCACGCCTTGAGATTTGATAGCTTTTCAGACTTTTTATATCATGCCCATCAAAAAAAATAGATCCTAAATCTGGTATTGTCGATCCGCAAATAAGATTGAATAAAGTGCTTTTGCCGCAACCATTATTACCTTTGATTACAATTAAATCGCCATGATTGATACTAAGGTTGAAATTTTGAAAAATTTGGTTTGAGCCAAATGACTTGTAAAGATTATTAATAGTTAAGAGCATAAAGTGATTATTTTGAAAGTGGTGTTAAATTTTGACTGTTAAAAAAAGAATAAAGCAAAAATAGTAACAATAGGTCAAAAACGATATTTTTAAGTTCAGAAAGATTTCCAATTGGAATTTCAATAAATCTCAATAATTCTGGAATTAGCAAAATCAAACAACAACTCAAAAATACCTGCGATAGATTTAAACAAGCTAAATTTACAATTATCAAAAGAGTAAATATAAATCCATAATGTAAAACACTGGGGTCAATATAACCTATAAAACTAGCCGATAAAGCTCCGTTTACAGCTGCAAATCCACCTGAAATTGCTAGAGCAAATATATAACTTGGCTCAAAATTAATCCCTAGATTACTGAGTAAATTCTGAGAATTAAAACTCTTTGCGACAATTCCACATTGGCTTTTTATAAAATTAGAGATTATAAAATATTCTAAAAAAACTAGAGATAGTAAGGCTAAAATTATGTTTGAAATAGCTAGAATATTAACAATTCCAAGATTGCCGTTGGTTATTGTAGTAGAATTAATTACCAAAAAATAACAAAATATATTGAGTATAAACGAAAAACTGGAAATATTTAACTTTGAGTTTATTTTGGTAACCCAAAAAAGAATGGAATTGACTAAAATCCCTAGGATAAAAGATAAGAATAATGCGGTGAAAGGATCAACTAACGTTTGCGTTGTTAAAATAGCATAACAATATCCACCAATACCAAAACTGGTAACATGCCCAAAGTTCAAAATCTTACTCCAACGATAAATCAACCAAAAACTCATCGAGCCAAGAACAAGAAATAAGTAGTTAATTACTAAATTCCAAAGATATAGATTCATAGGTGATTTAGTTTGATTCGAGGTAAATCCTTGATAATTATCCAAAAAATTATAAATCCGTATAAAATAACATCTCTAAAATTCTTATCCAAAAAATAAATTGCTAGAGCTTCAATAAAAATAAAAATTAAACTGTTATATAATACTTTACTCAAAATATTGTTACTAATTATTGCTAATATCCACCCTTTGATTGTGAAGTTAATTAAAACTGAAAACTGTAATGTCTTTGATAATGCGATTCCCACAGAAGCAAGGTAAATATAAAATAAAGCCAAGCCAACTATCAATAAATTATATTTTGAAAAATTATGACCAAGATTGGCAAGTTGTAATTCAAACCTTGATGATTTGATCTTCAAACCATTTGTTGTATTATTTAAAATATAGAGCAAAAGTAAATATATCATACCTGCTAGTGCTAAATAACCCAAACTAAAAATATCAATAACAATTCCAAAAAATTCAACTTTTGAATTGCCAAGGTCTAAAACTTTTATATTTGAGCCAAACAATATTAAAAAAATATTTTGTATCAAGTCTGTAAGTATTAACCCAAACAACAAATCTAATCCTTCAAATGAATTTTTTAACTTACTAAAAATAGTAGAATAGCTAATAACTCCAAAAGAAATTGTAAATATTAATGAAATGCTAAGTGCCAACCAAATATTTATTGAGTGTAATTGCCAGAATAAAAAAGCTCCAAATCCCATCGAGGCACAGAAACTAAAATCTAAAATCTTGAGGTACTTGAGATATAGGCAAAAAGCTGATGAAATTAGAATATATATTCCAAAATCCCATCCCAAACCAAGTAAAATTTGAATCATGATTATTCAACCTTGCCTATCAAAGTTTCAAAGTTAGCTTTTCTGTCTACAAAGTTTTGAAATGGAATGATGGATTCAGGCTTGGATTTAGAAATTTTATCTTTTGTACAGTTCAATTCCTTTTGGCAATCTACCAGTGATGTCACAAGTTGCTTTGCATGAATGTAACCCAAAGCGGCGGCGTCATAACTAGTTACACTTGGGTCAATTGCTTTGACTTTATTAATGAATTCGTTGCTAATTGCACCAAAGCCAAAGTTGTAACTTCCTTTTAGTTCTTTGGAGTATTGTTTTTTGACTGTCGGAGTCAAAGTATCAGTAGTTACACCAATTCTAATTTTGGAGTTTGTTTCACCAATTGCTTTGAGAATGTTAGCGGTGTCAGCCTCAAATCCTGTATTTATTATAGCCTCAATTCCTTGTTGATTTAGCTTTGTTACTAGGTTTTTGGAATCATCGCCAAGGTTGTAATTTTCAACTGTAGCATTTGTAAAGACTTTTTGAACTCCTTTGGTACATAGATCTCCAAATTCAATTTTAGGTTGAAGACTCGCAATTTTGGTTACTCCGTCAAGTTTAAATTTATTTGCCATTTGTTCGCAACCTTTTTCATAATCAAGATATGTTTTGAAATAATTATCAGATTCTAGCAGTGGACTAGTTGGAGAGGCGTCATAGAGCATTATCTTATTTTTATCCTTGAGAAAAGGGCTAACTGTGTATGTTCCTGGATTAAACTCCACGTAGAACGCATCTACATTATCAACACCGTTAAGTTTATTGACTGAGTTAAGAGCATTTGGAGCTAGTAGTTTGTAATCTTCAAAAATAAATTTGGATTGGTAGCCTTTGTTTTTTAACTCCTCTTGAGCAATTTTGATTCCAACTTGAGTGCTTTTACCCCAGTAGCTTGCAGGTCCAGTAAGATCAGTGATTACACCAATTTTGGTTTCAAGATTAGGACTACTTAAGTTTGCAGTTGGTTGATTGTTGGTATTGTTGCTATTAAAAAGGGTAATTCCAAGAACTGTCAAAATTAGAATGACTGCTAAGATAGTTATAGTTTTGATATTGGTCATATTGATTAAATTGATTATAAAAAGTTTTTATGGAATTGGTATTTTTATTTATATATTAGCTAAAGACTTACATAGAAGATAAAACTAATCAAGCTCTAATCGATAAGATACTTTAACACTTTGTAAGTTATTGACAATTTAGCCTTGTTCCAGTACAATATATAAATATTAAATGTAAAAATATTTTAACGATATGAATTCTAAAAAAGTATTACAAAACTCCAATCTGTTGCAACTCGTGCTAGAACAACTAGATCTTGGTGACTTGGAGATTCAGATTTATCAATTGCTGCTCATCAATCCTGACCTCAACGTCACTGAGATTGCCAACAAAACTGGAGTGTATAGACTCAAGATCTACAACGCACTGAACAATATCCAAAAAGCTGAGTTAATATCTCAGACTGAAGACTACAATCGCAAAATTGAGCTTGAGCCACCAGCCAAAATCATAACCAAACTGAAACTGAAAGAAAATAATCTTAGTCGTATCAACTCAGACTTTGAGCAGCTTTTACCCGAGTTGCAATCTCAATATTACTCATCTGCCAGACAACCAATTGCCAAGATCTATCAAGGAAAAAAAGAGTTTACACAGATCTTTCACCAAATTTTGGAAGAGATTGAGACTGGTGGCGAGATTATAATTTTGGGTGAATCGAGCGATTTTTATAAAATTGTTGATCTTGAGTATTTTAAAGCAAATTGGATGAAACCTAGAGTTAAGAAAGGAGTTTGGGTAAAGGTTTTGGTGCACGCCGATAACCACGACTTTATCTCTCAAATGCCAAATAATGATAAAGAACTGAGACAAATGAGAATCTTACCAAAGGATTTTGATTGTCTTGGGGCAATTTGGATTGCTAATAACAAAATCATCAACTGGAATACGATTATGGCTCGGGCAATAGTAATTGAAGACAAAGTGATGTCAGATTTTTATAGGCAGATTTTTGAGATACTCTGGAAAAGTGTGAAGGTTTGAACAATAAATTAGACAAAACCACTTGACCAACTTCACATATTTAGTTAAACTTGTTAAGTAAGTGTTATAAATTTAGCTAAAATCATAAAGTATGTATATCAGAACAATCCAAAGTCAAATCGAAGAAAAACTTTTTCAAGGTAAAGTGATAGTGCTTTTTGGAGCTAGACGAGTAGGTAAAACTACATTGTCCAAGACTATTTTATCCAAGTTCCCTCAAGGTCAAACACAATACTATAATTGTGAAAATTCAATCGTACAAGAAGCATTTGGTCAAAACAACCCAGAAAAGATAAGAGATTTTTTTGGAAGCAATACTTTGATTGTACTCGACGAGGCTCAAGTAATCCCAGAGATTGGCAAAAGGCTAAAGATCATGATTGATACTTTTCCTCAGATTCAAATAATTGCTACAGGTTCGTCTAGTTTTGAACTTGCCAATCAGGTAGGTGAGCCGTTGGTTGGTCGTCAATATCGCTTTTGGTTGCAGCCTTTATCGATAGCTGAAATATCCCAAAACTTGAAATATCAGACTATCTTGAGTATAGAGCAAAGTTTTGAAAAACTAATGACATTTGGCTCTTATCCAAGCATTTTTGACAAACCTAGACAAGAATCCTTAAATACTTTGTCCGAGATGACAGAGAGCTATTTGTTTAAGGATATTTTGATGTTTGAAAATCTTAAAAAATCAAAGCTACTTTCTGATTTGATTAAGCTACTATCGCTATCACTAGGCAAGGAAATATCACTGAGCTGGGTTGCTCAACGACTCAATACTAGTGTGGTGACGGTGGACAAGTACATTTATCTTTTGGAGCAAACTTTTGTGATTTTTAGACTGGCGACTCTCAATCGTAACCTCAAGAAAGAAATCAGCCAAGGGTTCAAGGTGTATTTTTGGGATCTGGGAATCAGAAACCAAGTCATCAATAACTTTAACTCATTGGATCTCAGGAATGATGTAGGCGAAATGTGGGAAAATTTTTGTATTGCTGAAAGATTAAAAAAAATCAAGAACGAAAATATACAGGCAAATACCTATTTTTGGCGGACATACGATCAACAGGAAATAGATTATATTGAGGAAAAAGATGGTAGTTTTTTGGCTTTGGAGTGTAAATGGAGCAAAAATAAATCAGCCAAAATTCCCAAAATATTTATGGAGACTTATGCTAACACCATTTTTGATACTCTTAATCCTGACACTTGGTATAGATGGCTGAAATAGAGGCTTAGGCTTTATAACCAAAACTCATTACCTTCTTGAATGGCTTTTCTTGCTTGGAGAATAGGGTTAATAACATAAACATGCCAACCGTAAAATTGTTTCAATGAGCGTGGTAATTTATTTTGACCATAAGAATCTTTACCAGTAAAAACTGCTCCAAAATAAGCAATCTCCGCCATATCATTAAAAAAATGTCCATTTGTGTACCCTAGCTTAATAAAGTATTGCTTAAGAGTAAACAATTTTGTTTCTTCTTCTGGCGTAAGGTTGTTTATTCTATTGATAACGGCATCTGGTATTTGGGCTTTTGAACTTTCAAGTTCCCACGTCTCTAGCAAATAAGCCAAGCTTTCGTCAAGTTCGTATTGATTTTTTGAAACATACCTTTCCTCAAACGTTGGGCATTTTGAGATTTCGATTAAGCTACTTGATTCTGCAATTATTCTTTTCCTAAAATCCATCAATTCAGAATATAGCTTTTCTTTAAAATTGGCTTCTGTCTTGATAAGTGAGTTGTCACAATGTTGCAATAACCTCTCGCTTGGAGAACTGGAAATTGACCAAATAGGAAAATCTGGAAAATCTGTTTTTACTTTTTTAGCATAACTTGAACCTTGATAGTGAGCTCGTTCTTTATCAACTTCGCCTTGTTGCCAACCCTGAAAGCTATACAAAAGATCATCGCATAATAGTAATTTTGCACCATCAGCTATTGCTTTTTCAGTAATGGTGTAGTCTTCATTTTTATCCAAGCCTGAAATAGGCTCAAACTCTGTTGCTGCGACGATTTCTGAGATTATTTGTAAGTACGATGGATCATCTTCGATAATGATTATTGACTGGCGTTTTTCAAGGGACATATTATTTATTTATACTAAGATTTTAGATTTCTGGATAGAGTAATAGATGGATTTGAATAGCTTTTAACATTATTTCATAATAGCTTTTGCTTATATTTTCTTTATCCATGAATGGAGGAGTTAATTCTTTATTATTAATCGAGTTATGGGGGTGTAATATAAATTCATTATCTTTTGAAGTATAATAAACAGTATCTCTAAAATTGTAATATTTTTCACCATTACTGCTAGCTTTATATTCCGTACCTTTAAAATTTTCAAAATTATATGGTTGGAATCTGTCATAACCTCTGGATCTAGAAAATTGTAATATTTTATTATCTGATTTTGGTTGTTTATAAATCTTATTGTCGCTAGTTTTACAGTTGATACTAAAAAATGTAAAATCTCTGCCACCAAGTGAATTTGGATTATATTCAAAATTAAGTGTTTTACCAGTGACTTGATCTATCTTTTCGTATATCTCAGCGTTATGTAAGCGAGTAAAATCATCTGGGTTTTGTGCAAAGTACCTTATAAGAAAGTTAAACAAATAATCAATTTTTCGATCATGCTCTGCAATTTCGACAAGACTTTTTGAAATCTCTTGCTGGTTAAGTTTTCTGTCTTTATTCCTGTCCAAAGGTATAGTTGAAGCATACGAAGTAGCTAAGTTTTGTTTCAAATCAATTCTCAAAGTGGCGAGATCAAAGGCAAAATTTTCAGGCGTAGAGAAATTAGTTTTTTCTAAAACTTCGTCTGGGCGGGTTTGTGGTTTTGGTTCTTCTTTAAAAGGCATAATAATTAGTTTTAATAGCTATTTATACAATGTCATAGTTTTTTACTTTAATCAAATATTAAATACACTCAATCTAGTACACTTTTTGACAAAACCTCTTTATTCAAATAAAATAGAGATAATATTATGTATCAAAATCAGTACACCAATCTCATTGATATTTTTTCAGATTTGGATATCGACGCAATAACAGCTTCGGTCTACGAATTTTTTCTTATCAATTCTGAGGCGACCATTAGCGATTGTGCAAAACAGCTCAAACTTCACCGTCATAAGGTGTATTCAGCCTTGGAAAAGCTTCAAGAAATTGGAATGATCAAGTCTCATACAAAATCTATAAGAGTTGAGCAGCCAAAAACACTAATGATATTGCTGGAATACAAGAGTATCAAGCTCAACTCGACAGCTCGCAGATTAGAAACTCTAATCCCAAAACTTAAAGGTGATAATTCCAATCGGGACGGCAGCTTTGTCAAAACTTATTTTCGCAAAACCCAATTGCTAGAAGTTGTTCAAAACTCTATGGACTTGATGAAAAAAGATGAAATAGCCTTGGTCTTTGGAGAATCGGAAGATTTTTATAAATTAATAGAGGCTCGATATATTGTCAAAACTATTGTCCAAAAACGTGTAAAAAAGCAAATTCGTGCCAAGGTTCTTTTTGTCGGTGATCTTACCAAAGAAAATCTAAAATACTTGGAACATGATCAAATCGAACTAAGAGAAAGTAAGATTCTCAAAAATAGTAATGATTTGGTTGGAGCATTTTGGGTCTGCGGCAAAAAAGTGATTTTATGGAATACTCACAAAAGTATTGCAATTACCATAGAAGATGAGTTTTATGTACAAATGTTCACATCGTATTTTGACTTAGTGTGGGAATTAAATTAAAAAAACATTTAAATTCTGTATATTATGTCTTGTCTTGATAAGTATGAGTAAAGGTTTGACATTTATACCGATTTTGGAGAATACTTTGATATTACAACTTTAATTACATTTTCATGTTATCCTCAGCTTCCTTCTGGATTTTATCCAAATATTACCAACTAGAAAAAACTCTTGACGCCAATCTCAAAATCTACGAGCTGGCTCACAGTGTTACAGCTATTTACAAATTCCTGTGGGACGATTATGCTAATTGGTATGTTGAGTTTCTCAAAACTAGCGAGGATGATATGACTTTTGCTGTAGAGCTTTTTTAAGACAAGTACTCAAGATTGCAAAGTGTTCAATCGTAGTGGGTGATGCTGGGTATCTTTCACAAGAACTAGAAAAGCTAGCCAGAGAAAATAACAGTATCTTACTTGCCATATTTTGACAATATAGAAGATGTTTTGTTCCAACCAAATTGTTTTAACCAGACTTCTGACATTTTTGTCCTACTTGTTGGGGATATAGACTGGCTTTCAACATTACTGTATAGTTTCAAACCGTCCATTTTTGCTCCTGTAAAATCTATACTAGAGCCTATTGCTAAATCATAACCTGGTAGAATGTATATTTTAACTCCAGAGAAGTCGGCATTTGTTAGATTGCAGTCTCGGAAAGATGAAATATATTCTAGAATATAATTACCATCACCAAATAAACCCCCTTTGAATTCATCTCCCTTAGTAGTAAAATCACATTCTTTAAAGTCCATACCTTCAAAAAGTTTTCCAAACTCATCTTTAATGCCTAACTTATCGATTGATTTTAATGCAGAAGGCTATTTTTGAAGGATATCCATCAATCCTTGAGGTGTTGGGTTAATATAACTTCTGCTAGGATTTGATTTAAAAATTGTTGTGCTGTTTATCTCTGCTCCTGCTGTAAAGTTTGATCTGCAAATGACATAATAATATTGTTTTGTGTTATGTAACTTTCTAAGTTTATCATATTTTTTTTAAAAGTCAAAAACCTCCAATTACGTAGGTCAATATTTTGTCTGTTTGCTTACATCTGGACGATGACTGGGATTACTTCTAGTTCTTTTCCTATAGCTTTGTAGATATAGTTTTTGACATTAATTCATATTTTAAAATGACTAAATATAAAATTAAAAACACAAAAGGAATCACAGAGCCAAAATAAATTATTCTAAAAAAATTAAGTTCAAAAATTTGTAGTGATATATCATTAATTTGATCTCCAAAATCAATTTTTTTAACCCAGATGTTAAATTTGGAAGAAATAAGATAGTTGTAGTATAAACAATATATTATTGTTAAAAAAGCTAAGATATTGTCTTTCCAAAATTTAAATTTACTGAAAATAACTAATGAGACGATAACTATTACTGATATCAAATTAAATGAAAATAATAATGTATAAAGAAGCCTTGCACTTGAATTATAAACATAAGGATATGAGAATAATGCCAAAGATATAGCTAAAATTATTAAAACTATCTTATTAAACATAATAATGATTACCTAGGAGGGTTGCATCCATTGTAATATGTACCTATCAAACCTGGATCGGAACGCCAAGGTTCAAGATTGTAATCATATTTGCTAACTGTTTGAGGGTTAATCAAATGACAAATATATTGGTTGTACATACCCCAGTAGTTGCTATTCTTATTCCAAACATAGTACCAGTTACCGTTATAATAACCGTAATTGTTTGTTTTATTATACACTTCTGACCATGCTTGCCAAGACTGTGCTGCAAATAATGGGGAAGCTGCAAGTGTAAGAGGATTTAGTGAGCCTAATAGCGTTAAAAAGTAGGAACGTCCACAATAAGTAGGAAGTACCTGATTACTCCAATCATATCTATTGTCATAAATTTTCACATAATTAAATTGCACATTATATGTTACATCTCCACACCAAATTGGATCTGCTACTATTGGAAAAGCAGCGTCCTTAGTCTCAATTGTTTGTCTTAAATTGGATCCAAAGACAGAATATGAAGTTTTTAATTCCTTACCATTTGCATCTTTTGCCCATGGTTTTGCAAGAACAAATTTTGTATCGTAAGTTGGAATCAATACACCGGCTGGTGCAGTTTTAGATAGTTCCTCGCGTTTGGCTTTTTCTTTTTCAGAAAGTGGGGTTGTTACCATTGCACTTCCATCGTCATTAACAACGATTTTGTCACCAACTTCGAGCGATACTGGGAAGTCGTACTCTGTTGGAGCGGATGAGTCTTTGAGATTAATTACTTGACGAACGCCACCGTCTAGGGCTTCAACAACGACATCGAATTTAGCATTTTTATTTGAAAACACCACTTGATTATCAATAGTTTGAACATCTGTAAGCAGATTTCCACCTGGAATTCCAATTGTAGTATTTCCTTTAGTTTTTTTGTTAACTCTAATTTGTTTTGTAGCTGAGTCGATCTCAACATCCAAATCCTTTTGATTAGAGACTTGGACATCTTTATTTTTCTTTATTAATTTTTCTGACTGGATTTTTTGGGGATCTTTCTCTCTAATATTATTTTGAATTTTCTTTAAATCGTCGATTGAGTTTTTTGATTCTGCTGCATTTATTGGTAAAGTGTTTACAAGCAACGAGAAAGTAAAAATAACGGTGAGTATTTTTGATAATACTTTTGTGAACGTTTGTGACATAAAATAAATATAAAATTGTTAAAAATGATATTCGAGATGTGATCACCCGTTGCATGTT
>JAYWFY010000007.1:0-4311 GCA_043778555.1 bacterium | reverse complement strand
TTTTAATACCTGAGCTAGGGTTTTTAATAAAAGCTACGATTTGATTTTGGGCTTGTTGACCGTTAGAAATGTTGGCATTTATTTCTATTTTAATGTTATCTTTATTTAGTTCTGAAACTTCATTGGGGCAGTTTTTGGTTCCACCTCCACCCCAATTATTAGATTTTGGAAATTCAGAACTAATTGCAGCGCAGTTCACAATCATCGTAAATTCAGTTGGCCATGCGTT
The DNA here is from genome assembly GCA_043778555.1 of bacterium. Classification (GTDB taxonomy): domain Bacteria; phylum Patescibacteriota; class JACMRA01; order JACMRA01; family JACMRA01; genus JAYTWQ01. Next base: position 4,082 of record JAYWFY010000007.1, on the reverse strand, counting down.
ACCTTGATCGTTATTTGGAATGATTTTATTGTCTAATTTGTTGACTTTTATGCTTTGATTGACTGCAATTGTTCTATTAGAAAAAATACTATTTTCATAAAATTTATATTCAAATTTTGATAGTCTTTCTTTGGCATCTTTGAGTAATTTTATTTGATTCTCAGTTAATAGTTCTTTTTTGCCTCCGTCTTGTAAAAGACCTGTATTAACGCTCAGCTCTGTTTCTTTGAGACCTTCTTTTGAGAATCCTTTTTTGATCTTGTCTTTGTGGAGCAGTGCCATTATTTCTTTCCAGTATGGTCCAGTTACTCCAGATGAGCTAGCTTCGATTTTCATTGGTTTGCCATCAGTATTTCCAGCCCAAACTAATACGGTATAATATGGAGACCCTCCTACGACCCACATATCTTTAACATCATTAGTTGTCCCGGTTTTGGCAGCGATACCATTGATACTTGACCAATCGTCCAAAGTAAGATATTTGGAAGTGTTTCCCCATATACTAGAATATCTAGCGGCACTGTCAGCCAAAACATTAGCTACTTGGTGTGCTATAGCAGGATCAATCGCTTTTTCTACGACTTTGTATGGGTTGTTATCACTATTAATTGCAATATTGTATAGATCTTGAACAGCCGTTTGACTTTTAACTATGCTATTACTATTAGATTTTATTTCTAAAAATGGTGTTGACGGACTCATTTTACCATCTTGTAAAATAGTATTAATACCGGTGGCGTGGTTGATCATTTTGACTTCACAGCTTCCCAGTGCAGTTGCAACGCCACACTGTCCTTGATCCCAATAAGGAAATTTGAGACCTACTTTGTCTATAAATAATTTAAAATTATCAAGACCGCTTGTCCCATTAGGAAGATTGGAGGGATCAGCTGAAAGGTAAAGTGCTTTGACGGCAGGAATATTTAGAGAGTTTTGCAGTGCATTTCTCATGCTTATTGCTCCATAAAACTTTTTATCAAAATTGAGCGGTTTGAAACTACCAAAGTCTATTGCAGCGTCAAGGAGTAGAGTCGCAGGATTAAAACCACGCTCAAAAGCAGAAGCATAGACATAGGGCTTTATACTAGATCCAGGTTGCCGTGGTGCCGTGACAATATTGACTTCGCCTTGAATATCTTTGTTGTTAAAATCAGCAGAGCCAATCATAGCTAATATTTCGCCTGTAGGACCGTCGAGGACTATTGCCGCTGCGTTGTTGCCGCCATTTGGTACAATTTGTTCTTTGACGTATCTAGTAGTAATATCTTCAATCTGTTTTTGTAGTTTTGTGTCAAAAGTAGTTTTGATCTTTAAGCCTTTGGACAAAACATCACCTTCATCTTTAAAATCATAGGGATTTTTGGTTTTACTTTCTTTGTATTTGTTAACAAGCTCTTCCATCAAAAAGTTTTTGATATGTCCAAATTTTATTTCTTCACTTTTGTAGGGTACAAAGTTAAACTCTTGGTTTTTGTATTTCATTATTTCATTACCCCGAATAAAACTACCCTTACCAGCTCCTCGTATCTCTTTGGTACCAAGTTTTTCAATACAGCTATCTTTCCTACCCATCAACTCATCGTAATTGTCACTAGTTTTGCCATCTTTCAGTTTGTCACGAATGGCAAGTGCAAATGCCTCAGGTTTTGGGAGCATTGAGCCCAACAGACACGCTTCAGCAATTGATAATTTGGGACTGCCATCATTGGCTTTTTCGTCTATTTTATGACCAAAGTAAGTCATGCTCGCGGCTTGTACCCCTGCTGTGTTACGCCCAAACGGTACAACATTCAAATATATCCTCAAAACGTCTTGTTTGCCTACTTCTTGGTTGAATTTGTACGCTCCAAGTAGCTCATCTACTTTATTGTCAATACTAGCTTTGGTACGTTGCGTAATTGTTTTTTTCATCAATTGCTGTGAAAGCCCTGATCCTCCACGACACCTGTCAGCCCCATATTCTGTAGAAGATCCTGGTTTTAGACATTTGAGTGCGGCGGCTAGCAAGTTTGTCCAAGGAATACCGTCTTCGTTATAATAAAAGTTTTCGTCTTCCATTGCTATAACCGCCAATTGCATTGCTTCAGGTATTTCATCTAAACTAACAATTTCTCTTTTCTCTTTATCATCATAAAACTTAAACATTTCCTCACCATTTCTGTCATAGACTACACTGCTTTGAGGTGGCGTTGTGATTTTTTCTTTGATAGATCCCAATTCATTATATTTGCCACCTAACCATATTATGCCAAAAAACAAAGAAAGCAAAAGTAATCCGCACACAAGTACACCTCCCCATTTGAAAACTGCAAATAATGGCTTGAGAAAAAAATACGCAGATGTAAAAAAACTAACTGATTTGTAGTGGTTGTGTTCAAATACTTTGGTAGTGTGATTGAGTGTTTTGGTTTCTTTGCTTGCCATATAGTGTGTATTGATCCCCCTAATGAAAAATTAAATGAAATTGCTTGTCTCAGATTTGGTAAACGTTTTTAAGTATTGTTATAAAGTTCTATTTTTGATAGTATTGGATCATTTCATGCATTATCAAGACCGCTTCTTTGGGATATTGTCCAGCAGCTGATTCTCCTGAAAGCATTATAAAATCAGCTTTGTTACTTACTATTGATCGATAAATATCCGAGATCTCAGCCCTAGATGGGGTAGGTTTGGAAATCATAGAATCAAGTGCTTCTGTAGCAACTACAAACGGTTTATTGCTTTGTTGGCATATATCTACAATTAAATCTTGAAAATACGGAACGAGAATATGGGCTGGTAAAGTTTCTAATGCCATGTCTCCACGAGCGATCATCATCAAGTCGCAGCTCTCAACTACTTCCTTCAAAACATCTTTTTCCAATACTTGATAGGTTTCCAATTTTACGCAGATTTTTGGGGAATAGTCTCTTATGTTATTGGCTGCAAGGATTTCACCGACAAAACTACGAATAATCTCTACATCATCAACAGATTTTACAAAACTACACGCTACATATTCTGGGCGAATAATGGACAAAGTGTCTGACAGCATTTGCTTGTCGCGAATAGTCAAAAAATCTACCTTGACATCAGAATATGGCAAATTAATACTCTTTCCCGATTTGATTATTCCCCCTACTACCACATTTGCAAAGACTTTTTGATCTATGACTCTAGTGATTTCTAGTCGGATTTTACCGTCGTCAAGGAGTAGAACACGACCAGCTTCCACATATTTGTATATTTCAAACCTCACTGGAATCGTCATATACATTTTGCTTTCATATTCATAATCAAACGGATACACCACCTCATGTTCTTTATTTTCTAAGCAAATAATCCAGCCAGCTTCTAGTACTGTGTCATTGATAATTTCTGCAACACGAATTTTGGGTCCACCAAGATCTATCATAGTTTGCAAACCTGCTTGCTTGGCTATCGTAGCTGTCTCAATATGAGATTGGCTTGTGTTATGGGAAAAATTGAGTCTTGCTATCGTAACGCTGTGATCAGCAAAATATTGTAAAGTTTCTTTGTCATGAGATGATGGGCCGAGTGTGGCAATGATTTTGGTTTTGGACATATTAGTCAATTATTGCAAAAATTAAAATATATTGTCAATTACCTCTATTGGACTTTAATTTTTAATGAAGCAAATACTCAACGGTAAATTATAAAACACTTGACACTATACAAAAAAAACTATAAAATTAGTGTTAATTATTTTCCTAATTATATCTCCTTATTATTCTCTTCGTTTTATCAAATTTTAAACTCATACAATTTATGTTTAATAACAAAAAATCCTTTAAAGATACATTCTTTCCGCAAAAACGTGACAATGTAAAAAAAGTTGTAGTCCTTTCTGCATTAACAGGTGCAATATCGGCGGCAGTTACCAATTTTTTTTCTAAAAAAGAAAACAGAACCCAAGCACGCCAAAAACTAGACAAGCTAGGCGAAGAAGCCAGAGTTGCACGTGACAGATTTTATGACAAGGCTCAGGATGTAGCCAGTGATATTGCTGACACTATCAAAATCAAAGCTCGAGACGTTGGCAATCATATACAAGATATTAATGTCAAAAAAACTAATTCTAG
>JAYWFY010000006.1:0-38796 GCA_043778555.1 bacterium | reverse complement strand
ATGGCGGTGCTAATTGTGATGACAGGACTACAAATCATAATGAACTCCAATAACTCTAGTCACTATGGAGAATTATCGCAACGAATCCAAAGGCTCGTGATGTGTGGAGTGATGGTATTTTTGATTACTCCAGCCCTTCTTTCATTTTCGGTAATGAGTACGCAGCTTTTGAATAATCAAATACTCACTCTGGTAGGAACTCAGACTAATCCAGACTGTGCAGGTAAAAATAAATCTGATACTGATTGTATATTTAGTAGTATCACTGGTCAATTGATTGTTAAGACCAAAGACCCGAGTACAACTATTCAACTAATTGATGAAAGTATAGATGTAAATGGAGTATTAACTACTCGAAAAATTCCTGACCCTGAATCTGATAAAGTAGATATTCCAATTTGGGATGTTGGAAGAATAATCGTATATCAAGCTAGAACTGCTGGCGGACTAGTCAAGCTATTACCAACAATTATCTTGAAAGTATAAATTCTCATTGACTAAATATTTCAAAATATTATATAATTCATTGATATGTCATCTAATCCACTAAAATTAATATTAAATCTACAAAAAGTTATTTCTCATAATGTAACTAATATTGAAGGGAACAATAAGATGAATCAAATGGGTTCAGGGTTAGAAATTCTTATTCGTAATTTATTTATTGATAGTAATAATTTAGATAAAGATAAATTAGACTATTCAAACACATTTTCATATATTGGCAACTCCTCTAATCCTCCTGATCTAATTCTCAAGAATAGCGACGCAATTGAAATTAAGAAAATTGAATCTATAGCAAGTTCATTGGCACTTAATTCGTCAAATCCTAAAAATAAACTCTATTCCAGTTGTGAATTGATAACAAAATATTGTAGAGAATGTGAAGAATGGTCTGAAAAAGATATGTTGTATATTATTGGTACAGTAAAAAATAAATCTCTACAAAACCTGTGGATGATATACGGAGATTGTTATTGTGCCGACAACGAAATATATGAAAAGTTAAAATATCGATTACAACAAGGAATCCAAGAACTACCAAATATTGAATTTTCAAAAACAAAAGAGTTAGGAAAAATTAAGAAAATTGATCCGCTTGGAATAACTGATTTAAGAATTAGAGGAATGTGGAATATTGAGAATCCTGTGAAAGTTTTTAGTTACTTACCTGACGCTGATGTCAATTTTTTGGTGTTGGAAAGCAAATACAATTCATTTGATATACAAGATAAAAATCTAATTGAAAGTAATTCATCAATAACAGTCAATAATGTAGAAATTAAAGACCCAAATAACCCTGCCAAACTTTTGAAAGCAAAGCTAATTCAACTATGCCTCAAAAAATAATTAAAATAGCCTCTTTCTTTGCTGGCGCTGGAGGAATGGACATGGGATTCAAAAATGCTGGATTTATAATTCCATGGGCTAACGAATATGACCCTACTATTTGGCCGACTTTTCAATTTAATTATCCAGAAACTATTTTAGATAAGCGAAGTATTGTTGATGTTAGTAGTTACGATGTGCCAGAAGTTGATGGTTTTGTAGGTGGACCACCTTGTCAAAGCTGGAGTGAGGCTGGAGCTGGTCGAGGAATCGATGACAAACGAGGCAAGTTATTTTATGATTATATTAGAATTCTAAAAGAGAAGCAACCAAAGTTTTTTTTGGCGGAAAATGTTGCTGGAATCCTACAACCTAAACACAAGCCAGCTTTTGACTCTATTCTAAAAGAATTTGAAGACGCTGGATACATTATTTCATACAAACTTTTGAATGCCAATGATTTTGATGTTCCACAAGATAGATTTAGAGTTTTCATAATCGGATATCACAAATCACTTAATAAAAAATTCATTTTTCCAGAAGTGATCAGAACTAAGCCAGTTCTTAAAGACGCTATTTTTGATGTCAGAAATTCTAAACCTGCACTAGGCACTCAAAAAACCAATGGAGAAAACCTTGAAATACCAAACAATGAGTATATGACAGGTGGATTCAGTACAATTTATATGTCCAGAAATCGAGTGCGTTCTTGGGATGAACCGTCATTCACAATTCAAGCAGGGGGAAGACATGCACCAATTCACCCAAAAGCTCCAAAAATGTTATTTGTAGAACAAAATAAAAGAATATTCGTATCTGGTAAAGAAGAAGAATATAGAAGATTATCAGTTCGAGAGTGTGCTAGAATACAAACTTTTCCAGATAACTTTATTTTCAAATATACCAATGTCGCTGATGGATACAAAATGATTGGTAATGCAGTTCCAGTTAATTTAGCATTCCATTTAGCAACCGTAATTTATAAGGATATGTCAGAACTAAGTATTGAGACAATCATAGGAAAATCAGAACAGAACTCAAAAATCCTTGAATACGCTTAACAAGCCTCAATCCATTCAAATCCAAGCTAGAACGAGAAATTTTCCGTGAACAACGATTGCTCCGAAAGCAAGAACTAGAAGACACAAAAGAATATCTATTCCACTACAACCGACAACCTAGACAACAACTCAGAATTATCAGATAATTGCAGTGTAGATGATTGGTTAAGATTTATTTCTTTCATACACCCAAAAGTCTACTATTTTTTTGGACAATTTGGCTATTTTATGAAGTTAAATTGAATTTCAGTGCTGGGGTTTAGTAGAGAAGTGGAGGTGCAGAGCCATCCCAGAACAGAGCCTCGCCACGACAAACAAGGAAAGTTGGATAATCACGAAGATATTTTAGAGTTAGTAAAAGTTGATCCACAAGTTCAAACTTAGCCTTTTTGCCACGAGTAGATTTTATTGGGTGCTGAGCTAGATGCTCTACTAGCAATACAAACAGTTTATCAAATTGACTAACTGATACACCTACCATCCTTTGAAATACTTTAGGTTTTAGTTTTGACCACTGTGAGTAATATGACATACTCTGTTACTCTAAATTGTTTTTACGAATTAGGAAAGAGGTCTATTCTTGAAATTTTTAAATTATACCTTAGGAGCGGGGAAGGGGTCGCGTACTAAAATTCTAATCCTCATGATATTTAGCCAGTTTTCTGAGCTCAATTGTTTGGTGATCGATACCGTATTGTGAGCTTAAAATAGCTTTGATTTTGTCTATCGTTTCGTCGTTATAAAACTGGGAATCTTCGACCGTTATCACCGCTGTCAAAACTTTGTACTCAGAAGTCAATGACCAGATATGCAGATCTACTACATCTTGGACTTCAGTCATACTCAAAATAGTTTTTTTGATATTTTCAATATTGACATCGTGGGGAACCGCCTCCAAAAGTATTGACAAAGCGTCACGGACTACATTTATAGCCCCGTATAACAACAATCCGCCAATTATAAAGCTCACAACAGAATCTATCCAAGCATTGCCTGTAAAGTAAATTATTAATCCAGCAATCAAAGCTCCAACAGATGCAAGAGCGTCAAATAACATATTGAGATAAGCACTTTTGACATTGAGGTCTTTTTGCTCTGATTGAAAAAGCTTGGCTACAAAACTATTTGCCAGTATTCCAATTCCAGAAACCACAGATACTATAATTCCATTGACATGTTCTGGGCTCCATAATCTATTATAAGCTTGCCAAAAGATATACCCAGCCATCACAATCAAGATTAAAGAGTTGAGTAGCGAAGCAAGGATACCAGCTCGTTTGAGACCATAGCTATTGTGATTATCAGCTCTGCGATGAGATATTTGGTCTGCAATCAAGGCAATTAGAAGCGTAAGAGAGTCTGTCCAGTTGTGTAACGCATCAGAAACAAGTGCCAAACTATTTGAAAAAATCCCAATGAGTAATTCAACCAAAGCAAATGTAGAATTTGTAACAAGACTAAGCTTAAATTTTTGACTTTTGGTTAGGTTGTCAAGCATGCTTTGAGTTTATTATTATGTACAATTTAAGTCAAGCTTTATATGAAGAATCCTCTCTGTCAGTGTCTAGGGGGCTAAAAGTATAATCAAACACCAAAACTACAAATCATTATAACGATACCACTCCACAGGATTGTCACCAAATATTCTTTGACATGTAGGATCTAGAATAATTTGCTTGATACCCAAGTCATACATCTTTTGCCGACAGTCGTCGCACGCCCACCAATGATTGGCAATATAGGCTGTAGAACCTTGGAGCAGATTTAATTTACCTTCTTTAATCGCTGCACGAATTGCGTTTGCCTCTCCGTGATTATACGCCGCACAACCAGAACACATTTCATAGCCATCTTGTGATTTCCATTTACCTTCGAGTTTTAAAATTTCTCTAAAGCAAACTCTATCATTTTTATTTGCTAAATTATGAAGCGACGAATCTTGAGCAGAACTAACAATTTCATTTCCATTTTGATCTACAAACATACAAGCAATACAAATATTATTTTGATAATTAGGATAAATCTTTTGAACTCTTTTTGTCTCCAGTTCAATCAATTGTTTTAATTTCTCAAAGTGCTTTGACTTTTTATATTTTGTTGGTATTCTGGCGTCTTTCGACGGTTGTTTGATATAAATTAAATCAGAGTACTTGACCCAATCCCCTATTAATAAGTCAGCTTCAGTTGTACTGTCAAGAAATGCCACTGGTACAAGATTAACTGTTTTGAATATCATTTTTAGACCTTTGTTTTGACTTTGCCAATTTGTTGAGTGTTCACTTCCATTTTTAATTCTGGTTTGGGTTTGGTGAAAATTTTTGACGATTTTTTGGGCTCGCTGTTATTTATATAAACTAGATTATTGTTGACTTTGACAGTCATATTCATAGCACTTGTATTATTCAAAAGGAATTCTGCTATCGGATCTTGTACCCATGTTGCTACTAGATTTTTGATTTCTCTAGCTCCATATTCAATTTTTTCATTGGCTTTTTGTGCTACAAAATCTGCAACGTCAGGTTTGAAGTTGATACTTCTGCCATTTTTGAGTAGGTGTTTTTGGATCAAACCAAGCTCTTTGTTAATTATTTGCTTGAGAACACCAGAAGTGATAGGGCGGAAGACGATTTTGGCATTCAATCTACCTAATATTTCAGGTTTGATATTTTTTTCTACTTCTGCCATTACTTGTATTTTAATATTATCATAATCATTATCGTCTTTGCTAGTCATGTTATGAAATCCTAGCTTGCCAGCAAATTTATTTAGTTGTGATTTACCAAGATTAGAAGTCAAAAAAATCAAAGCATGTTGGCAGCTCACCGATTGACCTTTGGCGTCTGTCACCTTTCCTTCTTCGAGCATTTGCAAAAGAATATTGAGGTTTTCTGGGTGACCCTTTTCAATTTCGTCAAAAAGAATGACTGAGTATGGATGTTTGCGCAAAAATTCTGTAAGTTGTGGGGCGTCTTCGTAGCCAACATAACCAGCTGGAGCGCCAAGTAATCTGCTCATAGAGTGTCGCTCACGAAACTCTGACATATCAATCTTAAGCAAAAACTTGGATTCTTCACCATAAAGCTCTCGAGTAATTATTTTGACCAATTCTGTTTTACCAACACCAGTAGGACCTAATAGTAAGAATGAGGCTATCGGACCTTTGTTTGGGTTGACACCAGCGTAGGATCTTTTGAGTGAACGAGTAACTTGTTCCAGTGCTTCAGGTTGGCCAAAAATTTGTGTCTTGATTGTTTCATCTAGGAATTTGATCTTCGTAAAAATACTAGAACTTATTCGCACAAGTGGCACTCCTGAGACCTCGGCAACTGTTTTTTCCAAAATATCTTTGGTTACTTTAATATTATTTTTGTTATTTTGAGAATTAAGACTTGCAATTTTTGACTCCAAAACTTTTTGCTCTTCTTCTAGTTTTTGTGCAAGACTTGTGTTATTGTTGATCAAAGCAGTATTTTTTTCTTTGATGATTGCCAAAATCTGTTTTTCGGTAGCGATCCAATTTTGCTCAGCTTCTTTGCCTATCGAGTTAGTCTTGGCGTTGTGGATTTTGACGCGAACCATTGCTTCATCCAGTAAGTCAATTGCTTTATCAGGGAACCTCCGCTCTGGCAAAAACCTGTCAGCAAGATCCACCAAGTCTACAGTTAACTCTTCGGGAAACACTGCGTTGTGATACGCCTCATAGAGTGGCTTGATACCCTTTATGATAGAATTAACTTCTTCGTGATTGGGCTCTTCTAGTCTCACTGGTTGGAACCGTCGCTCAAAAGCTTTGTCTTTTTTGATTATCGTTCTATATTCCTCGTCAGTAGTTGCGCCAATAACGGAGATTTCACCCCTTGATAAAGCTGGTTTGATAATATTGGACATATCAGGGCCGTTTTGATTGCTACTTCCAGCTCCAACAGTTGTATGCAACTCGTCAATAAAAAGAATAATATCTTTGGCAGTTGCGACTTCTTCAATAATTACCTTAAGACGTTGTTCAAACTCCCCACGAAATACGGAGCCAGCCAGCAATCCACCGACATCCAAATTGTATATTTTTTTATTTGCCAACCAAACAGGAACTTGACCTTTGTTGATACGATCAGCCAAACCTTCTACAAGAGCAGTTTTACCAACGCCAGGTTCACCCAAAATGATTGGATTGTTTTTATTTTTGCGACTTAAGATAGCAATTAACCGATCAATTTCAGAATCGCGATTAAGAAGTGCAAAGTTTTTTTCGGATTCTACTTTTTTGTTGAGATTGGTCGTAAAGTAAGAAAGTGCTGAAACACCTTTGGTGGTTGTACGATTAGGTTTTATAGGGGTTTTGGTGTCTATGTTTTGTGCAGGTTTTTTATGATTTGCAAAGAGATCGAGTAAAACTTCCTTGAGTTTATTGACAGCTTCTTGAGACAAGTTAACCACTTTTTGACCGTGAGCTTTGGGGGTTTCAAGTATTCCAAATACCAAATGTTCTAGCCCAATGTAGTCATAGTTAAACTCCTCGGCGATTTTGATGGCGTTGTCAATGCTATCTTGTAGCTCAGCTGTAATCTCTGGTAAAAAACTTGCATTTGGTTTTGTTGGATCTTGTGGTTGTTGAAATTGGTCAAAACCTTGCTTAGCGATCAGATCTAAGAGTTCGTTGTTGGAGACATTACTGACAAAAGTCATTTGGAATGGCAAGCCTTCTTGTGGTTGTGATAGAATTCCATAAAAAAGATGTTCGGAGCCAATATGTTTGTGGTTCATCTGGATTGCCATTTGCTGAGCGATAACTAGTGCGTTCTTAGCTTTGTTGTCAAAGTGTGGTATTGCCATATATATTTAAAAGATTAAATTTTGATTTTGAGTTGATTATTCAAGTATATTTAAAAGACTATAACGGTAGTAAATAATTAAATTAGACTACCTAATAGTGTTTCCAAATAATTATTACAAACAACTAATTTCTTGGCAAGTAAATAACATCGTTGCTAAAAATTGAATGGTAGTAAAAATTCTACAAATCAAAGTTGTTCCAATCTATTAAACCTTGTTGTATTTTTATCAATACAAGAATTTTATCAGAGTCAATTATAAAATTGATTAATAATTTGATGGCTATTGACCTCGTGTTTACTTTTTTAAATCTATAAACAAACCACTAGTCTAAAGATTCCACTTCTTTTGAACAGGGTGTCACTTTAGGTGATGAGGTAGTATTTTGGTGAAGTGTAAAAATTGTAAGAAAATGAGTTTAAAGATATTTAGCCAGCCTCGATTAGCTCGATAATATTGTCAATTAATTTTTTATGGAAAGGATTTTACTCAAAGTTTTTTAGAAGTGTTTGAATTTGAATAATTGGTTCTAAATAAAGAGTTTCTGGCATATATTTATGAGTGTACTTCAAGAATCACATAATTATAAATTGACCAAAAAATCAAAGCTTGTGACAATTACCATATGTCAAATACTACCCCAGCTTCCAATTTTAATTTTGCTTGGAAATATCTCAGGACCGAGCAAAAAGCTTTTATATTAGCTCTAATCTTTATCTTGCTAAATGCGGGATTACAAACTTTGACTCCAGTAGCGATAGAATACTTGATCAACAACGCCATCAAAGTTGTTAATTACACTTTGTTGTGGCAAGTGACGGCTGTCATGTGTGTGCTTTTTTTACTGGAGGCATTTATATTTCAAACACAGGTCAAGACGGTTGGATATGCTTCACAAAGAATAATGGTCAAGATTCGTACAGATCTTTTTGGGCACATTCAAAAGCTGAAATCAGACTTTTTTGGACAAAACCAATCTGGAGATTTGATCTCGAGGATTAATAGTGATACGACACTCTTGGACAACTTTTTGGGACAGTATATTTTTGCTTTTACTTCATCATTTTTTGTATTTTTGGCATTTGGAATTTACCTTGCTATTCTCAACTGGCAACTAGCAATTTTTGCATATACTGGTGTGGTTTTGACCGTAATTATTAGCTTTCTTATCAATCCTATTGTGAAGCGTACTAATAAGGCTAGTCTAGAGAGTAACGGCAAACTCAAAGGCTATTTGGCTGACAATCTTAATAATTATCAAGTAATTCAAGCCTACAATATTCACAGCAATCTCTCTAGTGAATTTCAAAATTTTAACCTAGAAAATCAAATCACTAACCAAAGAAGCCGTATTTTTACCAATGTATTTGCTCCAATCTACAACTTGGCTGGCAACTTTGCGTTGTTATTGATTTTGACAGTGGTTTTTTATTACAAGTTTGGCACGACTTTAATTCAAATCGCAACTTTGATTGTTTTTGTGTTTGCAACGATCAAGTTTTTTGCTCCGCTACGTGAGCTTGGTTCTGTCTTTGGTTCGCTGGCTGAAGCGGTAGCTGCTATGACTAGGATTCGAGAAATTCTCAACGAACCAGTTAATGATGTGTTTAAAACAGAAAGCTTAATTCCTAAAAAAATTGAGAAGGTAAATTCCTCTCTTGAGGGTTGGCAGTCAAGGACTGACGGGGTAGCAAAAAATGAGGGAGACTCAAAAATTAGTAAAACAGTTGGTAACACTACTGGCAGCTCGATTGGCGACAGGGTGGTCGCCGTTACAGATATAGCAATACAATTCTCAAATGTATCTTTTACTTACCCAAAAACTGAGCAAAATATTTTGGATGCAATCTCGTTTGAGGTTCCTACCAATTCCAAATTTGCGATTATTGGCCCGACAGGTGAAGGTAAAAGTACAATTGCAAAGCTAATGTCTGGGCTACTTTCTCCAGATTCTGGTATAGTCAAGGTATTTGATCGAGAGCTAAAAGACTGGACGCAAAATGAATTTTATAATACTATTGGCTTTATCCTCCAAGATCCATTTTTGTTTACTGGTACAGTGGCGAGTAATATTGTTTATGGCAATCCTCGATATAAGGAATATAGTCAAAGTAAAGATAAGTTAAAAAATATAAATCTCGATTCATTAGTTCCAACCTTGATTGAAGACATTAGAGATCATAACTTAGATACAATAATCCCAAACTTAGAGGAATTTCTTAACACCCAGGTCAACAATAACTCCCAAAATATCTCTCAAGGACAAAAGCAAATCGTGAATTTCATCCGAGTATTACTATGTGAACCGCAAATTTTAATTCTAGATGAAGCTACTGCCAATCTCGATACTATTACAGAAAGGTTTTTGCAACAAGCACTTGATAAATTGACAAACAAAGCCACCCAAATCGTAATTGCTCATAGACAAAATACCATTCAAGATGCAGACTATATCATGCAGGTCGGTGGTGGACGAGTGAGTGTGGAGGCGAAACGTTAGGCTATATACCAAAAAATAACATTGAAGACTAAAACACTTTTTACCAAAAAATATTACATGTTGCTGCTGTAGCTTTGTAAAACATATGGTTACTCAATGGGTAATTATATATGCTTTAGCGTAAGTTGGTTTAATCTAATCATTCTTTGGAATTTATGATGACTAAATTTAGTGTATTTTTGATAATGTTGAGCTGGAGTAATTGTTTTAGACATACCCTAGAATGGTGAATACTTTTAGGTTTTTAGGAAAGAGGTCTAATAACTGTAATGTTTATGAAGGAGACTACTTTTACTAAAGTGAGAGGTTTATCTTAGATTTCTGTATATGTATTATTTCAAATCCCCAGAGTCTGCAAATAGGGCTAGTTTAGCGTTAGCTTTGGCTTTTTTATCTTGATCCGTGCTGATTTGAGTAACCTTAGCATTGACTTTGATACCAAGCGAGGTAAGCTCGTTTGCAAGTACGATGAATGAACTGGGAAGGTTTGGAGATACAATTGGCTTTTCTTTAATTATAGCTTCAAAAGTAGTATCACGACCTTTGACATCATCAGACTTAATGGTAAGCATTTCTTGAAGAGCATAGGCTGCCCCATAAGCTTCGAGAGCCCATACCTCCATCTCTCCAAATCTTTGACCCCCTGAGTGAGATCGACCTCCGAGTGGTTGCTGAGTTACAAGTGAGTAAGGACCAGTAGAGCGTGCGTGGATTTTATCATCTACAAGGTGATGGAGTTTATTAAAGTATAAGCTTCCGACTACAACAGGTCTATCGTACTTTTCTCCAGTTTCCCCATCCCAAAGATCTACTTTACCGTCTGCCCTAAAGCCATTTTGAGTAAGAAGGTCATAGATTTTTTCTATTTTGAGATCGTTGAGAGGTTGAGTTACGCCGTATTCATCGTTATTTTTACATACCAAACCTAAATGAGTTTCTAGTAACTGACCAAGATTCATACGACCAATAACTCCAAGAGGATTGAGTACGATGTCTACAGGCTCTCCATTAGCTGTATATGGCATGTTTTCTACTGGCATGATGACTGAAACAACACCTTTGTTGCCATGACGACCTGCCATTTTGTCACCAGGACGAATTTTACGAGTAGTAGCAAGCCAGATGTGGACTCTTTGCAAAACATCATTTGGCAATGTGTCACCTTTAGCACGGTCAAAAACCTTAATTCTTGTTACTTTACCAGCTAGTCCATGCTCCAGATATAATGAGCTGTCTTTAACATCTCTGGAATATTCTCCAAACAATACTCGAATGAGTTTATCTTCAGCTGAAAGATCTATCTCACCTTTTGGAGTAATTTTTCCAACTAATATATCTCCAGATTCTACATATGAACCAATGCTAATAATCCCATTTTTATCTAGTTTAGCTAGTTTATCAGTCTGGACATTAGGTATATCTCGAGTCACTTCTTCTTTACCAATACGAGTTTCATGAACGTCACATGTCAGTTCATATATATGCGTGGAGGTAAATTTATCTTGCTGAATTAGTTTTTCTGACAAAACTATAGCATCCTCAAAGTTGTAACCCTTGAATGGTAAGAATGCTACTTTTACGTTTTGACCTATCGCAAACTCACCATTGTGGATACCAAAACCTTCAATCAAAAAATCACCTTTTTTAACTTTTTCTCCAGGCTGAACTATGACCTGTTGATTAATAGTAGAGTGTTGATTGGAAGGAAGGTATTTGAGCGGAGAATATTCAAAAGTTTTGCCTTGAATACTTTCCAAAATAACTTTGGAGCTATCAGCAAATATTATTGTTCCGTCTTCTGGAGCAACAGTTACATAACCAGAATCTTTGGCTGCAACTGATTCCAAGCCTGTAGCGATGATAGGATTTTCAGGTTTTATCAATGGTAAAGCTTGACCTTGCTGATTTGTTCCCATCAATACACGGAGTCCATCAGTTTGAGAGATGAATGGCACCATAGAAGTAGACAGCGATAAAATTTGATTTGGAGTCACGTCCATCAAAGTTACATCTGAAACCAAGACTTGTAAAGGTTCGCCAATTTTACGAGCACCGACTGTTTCAACTAAGAAGTGACCCATGTCATCAAGGGATGAGGTGTGCTCAGAAATAATATAAAAATTTTCTTCATCAGATGAAAGCCAAATTATTTCTTTGGATACAAATTGTTTTACGGTGATATCTTGATCAAATTTTGATTGTCTCAAATCGTCAATTATGCTTTGGGTGATCAATTGATTTTTTTTCAAGAGTTTTTTATCACCTAATATTATTTCTTCAATATTATTTCTTCCCAAAAGATCATTATCAGTTAGTTTACAACTAGATTTGACTAATCGATAAGGAGTCTCTAAAAACCCCATTTTGTTCACTCTTGAGTACATCGCTGCGTGAAGGTTAAGACCTACAGATGATGATTCTGGAGTATTAACAGGACAAATTCTACCATAATAACTTGCTTGGACGTCACGAGCATCCATACTAGCTCTTTCTTTTGTTAATCCACCAGGACCCGAACAAGTCATAAATTGACGTTGATCCATTTCTGATAATAAATTGGTATGATCCATATATCGAGACAACTGTGAAGTGTTAAAAAAATCTTCAATCATGGCAGTCAACGGTCTCATATTTACTAGCTTTGCTGGGGTAAAGTCTGTTTCTTCAGAAGTAATCATTTTATCCTTTGTGTTTTTTACGACACGTGAAATACCAGCTCTAAAAGTGTTACCCATCCATTCCCCAACAGCACGAACACGTCTGTTAGAAAGCGAGTCGATATTGTCACCTTCTTGATTTTCTACAGCCATTCTAATCAGTTCTTTGACGCAAGCTAATATGTCTTGACCTGTTATATTGCGCTGATAATCTTTAAAATTAAATGCGGGATTCATCCTAAGTCTCATTTCAAATTTGTAGCGACCGACTTTCCCCATATCGTATCTTCCTCTATCCGTAAGAAGAGAGATTAAGTATTTTCTACCCTGCTCAATTGAAACAATATCTCCTGGACGAATTTTTTTATAAATACTAGAGACGCAATCCTCTAGACCAAGAGCAGGATCTTTATCGATGGTATTTTGGGCATAACTTGTTTTTGGATCTAGGTCTACATCTTTTACAAAATCTGCAAAATCTTCTTTTTCAATACCTAGAAGTTTTAGAAGCTGAGTAACTGGAAATTTCTTTTTGCGATCAATTTTGACATATATAACACCTTCGGGAGAAGTATTAATATCCATCCAAACACCACGATTTGGTATAATTTTTGCAGTATAGACAGCAATTCCCTTCTCAAAGTCTTTTGTGAATAGAAGTCCAGGTGACTTAACCAATTGGGATACCACAATTTTTTGTATACCATTAATTATAAAATTACCTTTATCAGTCATCATTGGTACTTTTCCAGCAAAAACTCTCTGTGTTTTCTTTTCTTTTGTCAGCAAATTTTCTACAGTAACGTTTATGAATAAAGGGGCGTTAAAAGATTTACTATCCATTATTGCTTCTTGAGCAGATCTTTCTGTATTTTCCAAAAAATACTCAGGACCAAGATTAATCTTGTACCTATTACCTGCTGGGTCTGTAATAGGGCTAAATTCTTGTAAAATTAACGGTAATTCCTCCCAAAAGGCTTTATAGGAATCCATTTGCATGGCGTTAAGATTGGGGACAGGAAAAGAGTATTGATCGACACCAAAATTGTTGCGTTGAATTTTTGTTATAGCCATATAATTTTATAATGTGAGAGGGTAAAGTTTTTTTGATTCTAGCTATGTCATAAATCAGTTATTAGTAATAACCCAAGAATAAACACAGTAAGTTATCACATTTAACTGGTTTCAATATCTGGAAAATTTATTGTTTTTAAACTCAACATTATTTACACAGTCCAGATATTTTTATTTTCAAACTTTAATTTGTGTTAGCAGCTTTTTTATGAATTCGAAGAACTGAGTAATTGTACAGAATTTAACTTATAGATTTAAATATTTTTCAATATACAGTTATTACTCACTAGTGATTTATAGCAAATTGTAATGATATAGTCTCTAAATGAGTAAAATTTATTTTTGTATTAGTTCTAGATAATTGGAGTAAGCATTACTTTAACTCTAGCTTGGCGTCTTTTGAATTTTGCGGAAGAACCTTTGCCTCTTGGCATTACCCTAACCAAAATTTGCGCTTCTTCAGCAACAATGTGACTAATATTATACCTACTAAAATCATCTTCGACCAAGGATAAATTGGAAGCGGCAGAGTTTAGTAAAGCTGTTACTTTTTTGGCATATGGTTTATTCATTGATTTTAAAATCAGCAAAGCTTGTACTAAATTTTTGGATCTGATGGGATTGATGATTAATCTTGTTTTTCTAGGCGAGTGGCTGATAAGTAGGCTTGCTGTGTAGGTTTTTTGTGACATATTGTTTTAATTGTGTAATTTGAAATTATATGGATAACGCTGAGTATTATTAATATTTTAGATTCTCCTAAGATTTGCTTTTATTTTAATTTAAAACAGCATTTACAACATACTCAATATTATTTGTTTTATTAATTTTTGTCAAGATCATAAACAAGTCTTTTTACTGGTACATTGTGTGACTCCAAAAATTCTACAGTTAGTGCATTTTACAAAATTAAGATAAGGCTAAATACAGCACTTTTAAAATATTGGGTTAACGTAAAAGTGTTAATAAATAGGCATAAAATATATCTGTAAAGTGTAAAATTATTTTTCACAAAAACACAATATACAGTATGACATTATCCAATAACACACTTCAAATAGTGTTGACAATTAATAACTTTTTTCTTTATAATTAGTATTATCTCATAGCTTACTATCAAGTAAAACCAAGTAAAATAATTTTGATATATTATTTTTTATATACTTAAATTAATGTATATTCTAAATCTATATTCTAATATAGTGATAATAATTAAACGTTCACCTCACTAATATGTAATCTTACATTTTATTAGAATATTTTTGAATCAAAAAAAGTAATAAATCGCAAAGAAGATTATTCTGATTGTTTTCCCTTTCTCAAACTTACAATAATAGCACGATAAGCTTTAATCCTACTTGGTTACATCCTCACAATTTCTTTAATGACTGCCGCCAATGAGTACTGGAAATTAGTTATGCAAGATTTGCAATTTTCGTTGCCTCCCGCAAACTTTTTGACCTGGTTTAACCAGCTAGAGTTTGTTTGCACTACTAATCTTGGTAAAAATATTGTACTTTCTACTTTTAGCAAATTTAATCAAAAATATATTGAACAAAAATACTCTACTGAGTTGATAGTTGCTATCAAAAAATATTACCCAAAAGCTCAAACCGTCAATTTTGAAATTAGTCAGCAAAAAGCCAGAGTTGGTCACAAAAAAAAAGAACCTCAATTAGATGAAAACCAAGCTATTCAGTTCGATCTCAAAAAGACAACCGAACCTGGATTGATTGAGCTAGTCAAAACCCCTTTACCAAAGCGAAATCTTAATAATCTTAATCCTAAATACACTTTTGAAAACTTTACAATCACTCAGAATAATCAACTAGCAAGTAGCGTTGCTAAAATGATAAGTGACAAGCCGGGGGAGAAGTATAATCCAGTATTTATTCACTCTAGTACAGGTCTTGGCAAAACACATTTACTGCAAGCTATCGGTCAAGAAACTCTCCAAAAATATCCAAATTTTAACATTAAATATATCACCTCAGAGAGCTTTATGAGTCAATACATAGAGGCTATTACTACCAAGAAAATGAGAGAGTTTAATGATTTTTATAGATCGGTTGATTTATTATTAGTAGACGATATTCAGTTTATTGCCGGTAAGGAAGGTACTCAAGAAACTTTTTTTCATATTTTTAATATTCTGCATCAGCACAATAAACAAATCGTAGTGACATGCGACAAACACCCCAAAAACCTAGGCGGAATGGAAAATAGACTAGCTTCACGCTTTGAATGGGGTATTGTTATGGATATAGATAAACCATGCTTTGAAGACAAGATAGTAATTATTAGAAATAAAATTAAACTAATGGGAATATTTTTGGACAATAACCAAATTGAAGCTATCGCAAAGTGTGAAAACATTAATTATCGTGATATAGAAGGAATTCTTAATCGTATCCAGATGCAAAATCAGCTACTTCCAGGTCAAGTTTTGAAAGATATAGAATTATATAAAATCATTAAAGGTTCAGGTAGTACAAATATTGTCAAACTAGATATCAAATCTAATGTTCAAAATTATCAAAGTGTAATTGAGACTGTAGCTAGTGAATTTGGAATTCAAAGTAGTGACTTGGTCGGTACCAAGAGAGATAAAAGTGTATCAAACGCCCGGCAAATAGCTATGTATATTTTTAGGCAAGAAATGGATTATTCATTTGCAGCAATCGGAAACATTTTTGATAAAAATCACAGTACGGTTATGTATGCTGTAGAAAAAGTGTCTTCGAGAGTACAAAGAAACGAAGAAAATTTGTTACAAACTATCGGCAATATAAAGAATAATCTTGGGAGATAGTATGTTTGGAGATTTTAGAATATTTGGCAGCTCGCATTTGGCAGTTTTAGGGCTTCTTTTTTTATTTAGTTTAGCAATTTGGTTTTGGCTGTCCAAGTGTCCAAGTCGTTTTCAAAAATACTTAAAATTTGCGTTAATTGGTGGGCTAATTTTACAACTGCTGGCTTTTAACAGTTGGCATTTTTTGCATCAAACTTTTGATATTACTAGGTTTTTACCTTTTCATTTGTGTACAATATCGGTCTATTTAATAATTTATACGCTACGCTTTAACAATAATTTTGTTAACAAACTAGTTTTATTTTGGTCTCCAATTTCTGCTTTTGTTGCTATTACGCTGCCAGATATGTCTGCTAATGAGAATTTTCCAAGTTTTAGATTTGTTGAGTTTTTTGGCAGTCACCTTTTAATCATTTGGTCTTGTGTTTATATTTTAGGAGTTGTAAAACCTAAAATTGAGTTTAAAGATTGTTTAATTAGTTTTGCTTGTTTGATAAGTGTTTTACCTCTAGTTTGGGGAATTAACTACATTTTTAAATCCAATTATATGTATCTAATGTCAAGACCAGCTGGTGGTCAGACGAACTTTTTAACAAATGAACCTTGGCATGTTTTGGGTTTGATAGTAATATTTGGGATAGTTTTCTTTGTAGAATATTTGTTTTATAAAACTCAAAATACAAATCACAATTGACATTATTACAGTTGATAAACTACAATTTATATTCAATTCAAATCTAAAAATAATTATTTAATTTATGCTTTCCAAAGAACTTTTCCTTCCAGCTCTTGCAACCATTGTAGCTGTTATTGTTTATTTTTCCCAATCAATATTTGTAGCTACTGGGAGATTAAAATATAATGTTCCAATTCCAAAAACTACTGGCGTCAACGATGACTTTGACCGAGTTTGGCGTGTACATTACAATACTCTTGAGCAGATGCCAATTTTCTTACCGTTGATGTGGATTTTTGCTTTAACAGTAAGTTCATTTTATGCTTTTGTCTTTGGAATACTTTGGTCAATTGGTCGAATTGGATACATGCTTGGCTACTATAAATCAGTTAAAGGTCGCTCCAATCCACTCTCATATTTATCTTCAGCCTCAGTTTTAATATTTTTAGTAGGTTCACTTTGGGCTGTAATCGGTGGGTTAATAAGGTAATTTAGCTATGATAAAATTTCAATCGGGTGACAAATACTTTTTTATTAATGTTGGAAACTCAAGCTTTTGCGGTACATCTTTAGATAAAAATAAAACATTAAGTTTTTTGGAGAAATTATTTCCATCTAAAAAGCCAATTTACATGAGTGTTGATGCTGGTAAAATAAATATTAATCAATTTTAATTTTTCACTATGCTCAGCTTCAAGCAACTTGTCTATAATTACAAAAACTATCTGAGTTTGTTATTCGTTTTGGTTGTGGTAGTTACTGGCTTGTCGCTTGCTATTCCAAACTTTACTGGTGAAGTTATCAAGTCTATCGAAACTCAAAAACTTGATTGGAATCTGATCAAAATTCTCGCTAGTCTGGTTGGTCTGACATTTCTGTTTGAGGTTGTGCAGCAAGTAATTGGTGCCAAGTTTCGCGAGCAAGTCGGCTATGATCTGCGTCAAAAACTGATGGAAAAAGTGGTAACTCAAAACTATACCAAAGTCAATGAGATAGGCATTGGGCAAATTATAACTCTATTTGGCAGCGATGTGACTAATGTCAAAGATATTATGGCTGGAGAGCTGGTGCTTTCGATCAAGGCACTACTATTATTTGTGGGCGCTTTGATCTTGCTTTTTGTAACCAATTGGAAACTTGGTCTGATAGCTTTTGTGTCCTTGCCTATCATTATCGTAGCCTTTGGATTGATCTTTAAATCGGTTACCAAGTATTTTAAGCTTTCACAAGAAAATCAAACTGATCTCAACAACGCCATTAGTCAAAATATCTATGGAGCCAACCTCGTACGAGTACAAAACGCTCAAGGCTGGGAAACCAACAAGTTTGATAAATACACTGATCAGTCTCGGCAGATTTCCTTCAAAATCATCGAGGCTTTTTCGGCTCTAATTCCGATTATCAATACCATCAGTAGCTGGACAACTTTTGGAATTTTGTATTTTGGGGCAGTTACATATATTGCTGGGCAAATCAAACTTGGTGACATTAATGCTTACATTTCCTACTACGCACTTTTGACAGCTCCAATCTTCATTATTGGTTTTAATTCTCAAGGTATAGCGAGGCTAGGAGTTAGTCTCAAGCGAATCAATGATTTGCTTGGAAGTAAAGAGGAACTACATAATGGAAAATTTAAAGAGGAAATTAAACAAGGACTTGAATTGCAAAATGTCAACTTAGAATACTCTGGCAAAATGATTCTCAAAGACATTAGTTTCAAAATTCTACTTAATCAAAAAACTGCAATTTTGGGTCCTACTGGTGCTGGTAAATCACTACTGATCAACATTCTCACAGGCATGATCAAGCCAACGACTGGTAAAGTTTTTATTGACGGCGTAGGAATAGAAAACTGGAACCAAAATTTTATTAAAGATAAAATAACGACGGTGTTCCAAGAATCACTAATTTTTGGAGGTAATCTGACCCAAAACATAGTACTTAATCGAGCTTTTGACCAAAATAAACTCGATACTGCACTGGAGACCGCTACCCTTGATGAATTGTTTAAAACTAAAGGTGGAATTAGTGAATTGGGCGGCAATCTATCAGGTGGGCAAAAACAACGACTAACTTTGGCTCGAGCTTTGTACAATCGACCTCAAATATTATTACTAGACGACTTTACTGCAAGAGTAGATAATGACACAGAAACCAAAATCCAAAAACTACTTGCTAGCAATTACCCAGATACTACAATCGTTTCTATTTCTCAAAGTATTGATACAATCAAAAACTACGATCAAATTATTCTAGTAATGGAAGGTGAGCTATTAGCAGTCGGTACTCACAGTGAATTAATGGTGAATAGCTCGGAGTATCGCCAAATTGAAGCTAGTCAGAGAGTGGTGGAGTAAAAATCACCTCATCAAAATTGTTTGTATTTGTTCTCCGTGTGGTTTGGCATTAAAGTTTTGTAATCTATTTTAGTAAAACTCTGCCGTAACTTCAAAACTTTGAGTATCAGTGAGAACAATATTAAAGTTTTGTAATAAAGCGTAAAGTTGTTCTTGAGTTCTGAAATACTTTGTTTCGTTGATAGAATTGCTAAGTTTAATGTCGAGGTCGCCAGCTTCGTTTGTAAATTGAACAACAAGAATATCTCCTTTATGATTTTCCTTGATATTGGAAAACATTTTTATAACTTCTTCATCACTAAGATAATGTAAAACATAACGGATCACAATCAGTTCATTTTGATAATGACGATTGTAAGTTTCACCACGCCATTTAAATGCCATAATACCGTTATAATTAACTATATTGCCAATAAAATCTGGCTCTTTACTTTCGTCAATATCGCTAGTGGAGTAATCTTTATCTTCAAAAAACTGTCTCAATATTCCATTTGCACCACCGATATCTTCAATTGATTTATAAGAATCCAAATTAAACTTTGTATAAATATGTACAAAATGATCATGATACATAAATTTACTTACTGGATCTGTCCACATACCAAATTCTTTACCTCGATCAATCTCAAATATTTTATTATCTAGTGACATAAAGTTAAATTTTAATTAATTATTGCTAAATATTGATTAGGTTGTTGTCTAATTTATGTTGGGTTTAACTATATGACATGAAGTAATTGAACTTTGAATGGAATCAGGAATAGTTATATTACTTCTAATTGGACTGGTATTTTGACATTCAGATACAATCTAGATTTTTTTTTGCGTTCTATTGCTATTTGATTCACTGACAACGTTGTACCTGCAATGTCAGTAACGATTTGGATTTCTTGACCTACCATTGCGTTGAAGAGGCTAGATTTACCTACGTTTGGTTTACCCAAAAAAAGTACTTTGGGTGGGTTTGGGTTTTTACCTTCTAGTATTTTGAGCTCTCGGTTGAGATCAGTTTCGTCAGTTTTAAAAACAATTCCTCTCATTCCTATTTTTTTTGCAACCTCTACATTGCCGATTTTATCATCTATAAATAAACAATTTTGAGCTTTCAAATTGTATTTTTTGAGCAAAGTTTTGTAAATTAATTTGTCTGGTTTTTCGTAACCAATATCGCAACTTGCAATTCCGCCGTCGAAGTATTTGTAGATCTCAGCTTTACTTCTTACGCCATAAGTCTTACCGATATTACTAATATAATATATGCTGCGGCCAATTGATTTTTGATATTTCAAAAAAGTGCAAGTAGATTCTATTTGCTCTACAGGTATTTCTAATATTTTTTTTGATTTTAGATTATCGGCAATCTTTTTACCAAATCTTTTTAAAATTTCTTTTTCGCCAGATTTTTGGTCAATTTTTTCATATTCATAAATATCCAGATATATCTTCATTAAGTCCTTTCTGTCGCTGTTACTGAGTTCAAACTCTTCTTGGATTTTATCAAAATTGTAATTTAAATGTTCGGTAAAAACGACTCCATAAAAATCAAAAATAATATTGTCGATACTTTGCTCGGCTTCAATTTCACGCTGCTCATTGATTGATTCAAAAATACCGTCGGCTCCACGAATAATATATGTACCGTCAAGTTTTCGTTCCACTGACTTGAGTCTGCGATCTTCTTTATGCTTATATTTATCGGTAGTAGCCAGCTTAGATTTTTGGTTCAAATTGGTCATATATCCTTTTTCCTCCAAGACTTTGATGATTATATCCGCGAGTTCACCCAAGTTATAGCCTATGTTGCAGCTAATATTAATAAAACCAAGCCCCCCAAGTTTGGCGTAGTCAGATTGAGATCGATCGAGATTGGGATCGTCCACTTTGTTGATAACTACTACAAACGGCTTACCAGTTTTCCAAACTTTTTGAATAATTTCATCTGAAATAGTTTCGATGTTTTGCTTGCAGTCTATTACCCACACCAACATATCTGCCTCAGCAATTGCCCCCCAAGACTTAATTTGAACGGCTTTTTGGATTTTGCCTTCAGGATCGGGAACCAGCCCACCGGTATCAACAATCCTAAAGTACTTGCCACCCCATTCACATTCACCATAGTTGAGATCTCTTGTTGTGTGCGCTTCGTTAGCGGTAATAGCTACTCGATTTTCGGAAAACCTATTTGTCAACGAGCTTTTACCAGAATTGGGTAATCCAATGAGGGCAACAAGTGGAATTTTGAGTTTGTTAATAAGAATGTTTTTGGAAGTTTTTTTTATTTTAATTTTTTTCATAATACTTTACAAGATAACACCAAAAAGCAGTTTATGTCAATTCAGGTTGATTTAATTTTCCCAAATTTTCTTTTAAAATTCTAACCACTTGCTTCAAATTTATGAGGCGGTAAACCTGAACCTGTTTCAGGAACTAGTAAAATTGAGATAAGAAATATGTTTAATTTTTATAGTAGTAGAAATATTGTCTAATTAGAATGAAGTTTAGTTCACATTGGGACACTTAAAAGAGATTTGACAAAACCAAACAATTTACCCAAAATTAATTTCTAATTCCATCAAAAATATTATTCGGGGTTCGTCTAGTGGTAGGACTGTGGTTTCTGGTGCCGCCTACTGGGGTTCGAATCCCTAACCCCGAACCAAATCTTAATTTTTAATCTTTCAAAACAACAATTAACAATGCCTAATTTAGTACCAATGGTAATCAAACGTAATCCTGATGGAGAACGTGCAATGGATCTTTACTCTAGACTTCTAGATGAACGAATAATTATGCTCACCGATGACTTTCAAGACGATATGGCTAGCTCCATTGTATCACAGCTATTGTATCTGGCGAGTGAAGACAGTACCAAAGATATTACAATGTATATTAATTCAGGTGGGGGATCAGTAACAAGTATGTGGTCCATTATTGACACAATGAACTTAATCAAGCCAGACGTATGTACTATATGCATTGGAATGGCAGCTTCTGCTGCTTCTTTAACACTTGCCAATGGTGCAAAGGGCAAGCGATATATATTGCCACATGCTGAGGTGATGATACACCAGCCATCTGGAGGGGCTAGTGGAATGGCAAGTGACATCGAAATCAAGGCAAAACATATAATGAGAACCAAGGCATTGTTGCACGAATTTATGGCTGAAAAAACTGGTCAAACTATCAAAAAATTAGAAAAAGATATGGACAGAGACACTTTTTTATCCGCCAACGAAGCGGTTAACTATGGTATCGTAGACAAAATAGTTGAACATCAATAATTCCTTTTTCACTATTGATTTATGACTAATAATTCCTCCAAAATAATCCCTATCACAATAATTACAGGCTTTCTTGGTTCTGGAAAAACTACTTTGATCAATCAAATACTATCTCAAAATTCTAATATACGCTTTGGTTTGATAATTAATGAATTTGGTGAGGTGGGTATTGACGGAAAAATCCTTGACAATCCTCAAGAAGAGATTACTGAAATTTCAAACGGTTGTCTTTGTTGTGTTGTCCGATCCGATCTTGTAGAGGCAATTGAGAAAATGGTTAATACCAATAAGATTGATTATATCATTGTCGAGACATCGGGTCTTGCTGAACCAGAGCCAATTTTACAGACTTTTATGACACTCAAAACTGAGGGTTTTAAATCGTCGATTAAAATGGATTCTTTGATAACCGTTGTAGATTCACTTAATTATAAAGAAAATCAACAAGAGTATAAAGTGATTAATCAACAGATTAAATTGGCTGATATTGTTGTGCTAAATAAAGTAACCAACTTAAGCCAACTTAAAGTTGAGGAACTCCAATCGAATGTCAAGAGCGTTAATGGACTAGGCTCAGTTTTGGTCAATGATGACAAGTCACCTTCTAACCTACTTATTGACACAGGCTCGTGGAATATTGATAAGCTCATTCAAATAGAAAATCATTGCCATACAGAAGCTACTCATCACGATCATGTTGTACGTACCGATCCAAACCATCATCACGAACACAACCAAGTCGAAGAAGTAGTTTTTAGTACCGACAAAGTACTTGATCCCTTCAAAATGGATAAATGGTTACAAGATAGTTTCCCCGTCAACGCTATTAGAGCTAAAGGTATATTGAGACTACAAACAAGTAACGGTACTAGCATATTTGTTTTTCAGATGGTAGGTGCCAACAAAGAGTTGATTCCTTTTGAAAATTATTTTGTCGGTAAAATTCCTGTTGTTAGTAGATCTTCTATTGTTTTGATCGGTAAAAAATTGGATAGAATTAGTATTTTGTCTGATTTGTCTGGAGTAACTGTAGTTTGAAAACATTTTAGATACTCATAAATTTCCACAACAACTTAAAAATAGTGTTGACAAAATACAAATTTTCTTTTATTATTAACTGGTAGCAAGATAAAATTATTTGTCACTGTATTTCAAGACTTACATAAATATTAATATTATTATATTATTTGGTTCTGTAGCTCAGCTGGTAGAGCAGAGGACTTTTAATCCTTTGGTCATGGGTTCAAATCCCATCGGGACCACCAATTAAAATTCAAAATCAACAATCAGCCTCTTATTTTAACATAGGAGGTTTTTTTGTTTAAATTCTTTACCTTCTTCTGTCTCAAAATGTAATACATGCTCGGGGATTTACACCTAGCAAACCTTGATCAATTTATTAGGGACAGAGCTACACGAAATGGTGTACGGACTAAAGACAACGCAATATTTGCAGCCAAACGCGTCCCAGATGAAACAAATAGTGTATACCTTAGAAAACCTTCAAAACTTGAATTATCAACTATCATTGCATCTTGCTCTCTCAATAATGTTGTAGTTCCTCATAATGACCCTAAATCAATTTACTGTGAAAAATAAAAAATTAACTAAATAGTTTTCTTATATTCATCTTTGACAATTCTATTACTCCAGAAATTTTCCGACTCTTGGGGCGGCAGTGCTATAGCTGAGTCCAAAACAAATCATACAAAAGTCTAATAAGTATATAGTAGCAAAATGTTAAAAATAAATTTAAAGGTATGTTTTGTTTGTAGCAGGTTTTGTTATACAATCACAGCTATACAAAGATTTGGATAAGTATATCCAGCCATCGCCCAAACAATTATATAACCGTCTCGAGGCATTATGATATCATATGTTTTTTCTCCATAAAAATTATATATTTCAGCTATTATTGTATTTTTTTGAACTAGTTTACCAATTTCTACCAAAGGTTTTATAATCCCACAATACTCAGAATCATTTTTAATTTCCTGACGGTAATAACCTTGTCCGATCTGAATTTCACAGTTTTGCTCAGCATATAGATCAAATTTTGTATCACAAAAAAAATTACTCAAAGCTTTTGTTGCAATATTTAACTGCGAAAGGTTAAACCCAATTTGCGGGCCAAGTTCAACTGTTATAGCTTTAATTCCCTTTAGTAATAATTGATTTGACAGGCATTTGTCGAGCATTTGCTCCTGAATCGTTTCGGTTTTGTACTCTAGATAAAAGGGAATTTTGGAATCAAAAGCTATTTTTTTAATCTGACTTTCGAGCGCACCTCCAGGTCTATCAAGAATAATATGAACAAGTGAATTGAACGCATAAGAATGGCAATCAACTACAAGATCTGGCTTTTGGTCAATGATATAATCCAAAACTTTGTTTGCCACCAAGCTGGTTAAGGTTTTTTGATCTCCTCCAAAGTTACGATTGAGATTTTGGGAATTGGTATCATACTGATTATCAGCTTCAAAAAATCTAGAGATTTGCTCCATTCCACTTTGGTTAAGACAGCTTAAAACAATTAACTCACCAGCAAAATTTGGATCTATTTTCACTTTATTAAAAATTTCCAACGCCGCCATTGCTCCAATTATTTCGTTGCCATGACTCATACATGTGAGAACTATTTTTTTACCCTGCCTTTGGCTTTTATGGTTCAAAATAGGAATAAATATTTCTTGACCAAAAGAGTTTATATATAAATTTAATTTGTTATTAATCATATTAAAGATTGTTAAGATTTCTAAATAATTGTGGATTAAAAATTTCATTTTTGCTATAGTTGCATCTTAAATCCTCCAACAAATCTTTATATTTTTCAGGATTAGAAATAAATAAGTTGCAAATGTCACCTCTAGAATTTAAGTTTTTGTTATCGTTGCTAGAACAAGCTCCACAATCAAGACTAGTCTCGTCCAACTTGCAAAAAATATTTCCATCTCCAGGGTGACAGCCAGGCGAACAAGTAATTGCTCTGCTTACCAAATCAAAATTTACTTCTACCATCCCACCTTTCTCTAGTGCATGCCTACTTTTGCCACCTCGAATAGTTGATATCAAAATATTCCCCGATTGATTATATTGATTCACAGCCATTCCAACGAGCAAAGAAGCAAGACCATACAAGTCACTACTTTCTTGAGGTATTTTGATTAACGTTCCGAGTTCGTCAACTATTCTTCCTTCTATATCAATTAAAGGTAAAGCTCTACAATAATAACGAATTTCCTTTCTTGTATCAAGTATAGCCCATTGATTTCGTGAGTTTTGAAGACTTTCAAGAGTTGTAGGCAAAACTTTGTCACCATTATCATAGCTTTGTTGAATAGAATCTACTATTTTTTGTCTATGACCATCATTGATGCTATCTTGAGTAATTATTGTGTATTTTTCCATAGAATTAGAGTTTTAAGTTTAAAATGTTGCTAGTTAAGTTGATCAATCTTACTATTTATATCTTAAAATATTTGACGAAGTCTGTAAAATAAATCAAAATAAAACTATAATTATACATTTTTTGTAATATATCTTACACCCAAAAACACTAATTATTATGATTTCAATTAACGATGCACTAGTAGAAATTTTATCACAAGACATGGAAACTAAGGCTTGTTTTCTAAACGAAACTCTAAATCTTAGCCAATATGCCAAAAGTATCGAACACAAATTAGACAAGATCTTGTGGAAAAAATCCAAATTACCTTCTGTTGTAGTTGCTTTATATAGACTTCAAGAAAACTGCAAAATAAATCAAGAGACTTTAAACATAATCCAACCCTACGCCAAGCCAGATTTTTTTATTTCACACATTAGCACCTTTACCAACCTTGTGGAATTTACGCTTGAAAAAAATGATAAAACCAACAAAAATCTACTCAAATGGATACAGTCCCAACATGTGTCCTATCAAAGTTTTTTGTCATACACAATCGGTCAATCCGAGATAACGGTTATTGCAAGTGTGGATTTGTACGATCAACTCCAAGCCAAAAAAATATTTGAAGAAACTCTTTATACTACTCATAATCTTGCAGCCGTCACGATTCGTTTTGGCCTTAATGTCTTAGAAATTCCGAACGTTACGTTTGAAATTATCAAGCTTCTTGCTGTGCAAAATATTAATATTGTCGAAATTGTATCCACTAGTCGTGAGCTAACAATAATTGTCTATGGGCAAGATATTTCCAAGCTTACATCCACGCTTCAAAGTCGTTTTTTATAACCGAATCTACAAAAGTTGACTAGAAAATTGTCAAACCTTTACAAAAGTCGTGTTTGTATAATAGAATATAACCAATATGGTAACTAATTTTGCAGCTAAAATATACAAAATTGGAAAAGCTGTTCTTTATGCTTTGGACTGGGGCTGGAATCCGACTCACACTCAATCTGCAATCAATTCAGCAGAACTATACTTGAGTCAGAAAACTAAGTTTCCACAGATTGAAGCTATGCTTACCAAAAATCCTAAGCTGGCAGAACAATTTAATTCTTTAGAATTTGAAAAAGATATGTCTCAAGACTGGGATATGAATGTTTTTTTGAAAACCTATAATCCTGAATCGCTCGGATATGAGTATGCTATATTTATCAAAAAACTGGGTTTTGAAGTATTGAACATGAATATCTCAGAATCAATTCCAGCTAAAGTTCGTAATATCTTAAAACTTGGAATTAAGAATCATGATGTAATCTACTTTTTATTTCATTTATATAAGAAAGACGATCAAGGTAAAATTACTATCAATGATTATCATGAGTGGGTATTTTTGTTTTATACTCTTGGCTCTGTTTCTGGAAGTCAAAAGTTTATACCTAATATTTTACTGTTTCCAAGTCTGGTCAAAGCCTTTTTTAGTTTTAGATTTTCAGAATATTTTAAAGCCAAAAAAATTGGAACGATTATGTCTTCAGCTCAAAATCTTAATTTAATATGGCTCAAACCTTACTTTGCTAAAAAAGTAGACGAAGTGATGCAAGAGCTGGGAATTAAAACTCTAAAACAGCTTCAAACTCATAAACCTTAAAGTACCTTTATGCCCAAAAAATCTACCAAACTCTCACAAAAAAAATAGACAACATGATCATCAAAGTCAACAAATGCTACAAAGCTTTTGAAAAGTAAATTAACTATGACAGATAATATTTATAAACTAGATTTAACATGTTTTGTGCAAGGATATAGCGGATTTAACACATTTGTGGTTAAATCTTATAGGGATATGTTTGCCTACGAAAGTGCTAATCCAACCGACGTATTTTGGACACGAATAGCTCCAAGAATATCGATGGAGTTTTATGAAATCATGACGGGTACAGATATCTCGATGGGTGTTGAACAAGGAGATGAGATGTTTGAATTTCAAAAGTTTTTAATTAGTACATTTTTGGTAGAAGATCAGGATAAGTTTTTGGGTTTTTTGAATGTATGTTTTGAAGAATTGCAAAGTGAAAATCATCGCTTAAATTATAGTTTTTTTAAAAATATAGTAACAAAAATTAATAGTCAATTCTTTGATTTAGATTTTGAATTTAACTCAGAAATAGGTTTATTACAAAAGAAAATTGATCCAATTACAACTCACTCAATTAATACAATATCCAAAGACTTGGAAAAATCCAATCAAGAAATTTATGACAAATGTGTTTCTGACTATTTAGGCTATTCATTTAAAACTAAAGATAATAACTGGAAACATGAGCAGCTGGATAACATGAAGGAAATTTTAGAAAATATTTATTACAAAGAGTATAGTAAAAGATTAAAATCAAATACTGACGAGCTTAGAGGAGTTTTATTTGATGGGAATTACAAACCTCTTGATAATGTCTTAGATTTTCTGATTAAGAATATCCACCATAATGAGACAGGCAAAAGAATGCCTATAAATGACAAGCAATTCAACTATCTTTGGTTAGAACTAAACAAAATCATCTATCTTTTATTAAAATACAAAACTACTAAATAATAAATTCTTATGCCCTACAATCACCTCGCAATCGAACAAAAATGGATCCAAACCTGGTTGGATTCTCAGCTTTACAAAACACCTGACCTTAATCCTGGTGATAAAAAGAAGTATATTCTGGAGGCTTTTCCTTATCCTTCTGGAGATGGACTTCACGTTGGTCACGCTTTGCCAATGACGGCTGGCGACATCACTAGTCGATATTATAGGATGAAAGGATACTCAGTTTTGCATCCGATGGGCTGGGACAGTTTTGGATTGCCGACGGAGAATTTTGCCAAAAAGAAAGGCTTGCATCCACAAGAAGTCACTAATAACGCCATTGCGAGCTTTACCACACAAATCCACAGACTTGGTATAGACTACGACTGGAACAAGGAATTGACTACTTCTAGCTCTGAGTATTACAAATGGACACAGTGGTTTTTCCAGCTCCTCTACAAGCGAGGCTTGGCTTACAAAAAAGAGGCACTGGTCAACTGGGATCCTGTGGATATGACGGTGCTTGCCAACGAGCAGGTCTTGGCTGACGGAACGGCGGAAAGGTCGGGTGCCAAAGTCGAGCAAAAAATGATGAGCCAGTGGTTCTTCAAAATCACCGATTACGCCGAAAGGCTTTTGACAGGGCTAGAAAATCTGGATTGGCCAGAAAGTACTAAACTAATGCAAAAAAACTGGATTGGTAAAAGTGTAGGAGCTGAGATTGATTTTGAGATATTACAAGATGAAGGCAAAGTTACCACCTTGACAAAGGGGGTCAAAGTCGGAGATTTTGGGGGGATTGCAGAGAATTTGAATTACATTCCGTATAACAAAGACCTTCTTAATAATTCTAGAGATCTCAGAGCTGAACCAACAAAATATGAAGAATTAGTCTGGAGAAATATTTTAAAAAATGAAAAAGCTGGTTTTAAATTTAATCGTCAAAAACCTTTGTTAAACTATATTATTGATTTTTACTGCTCTGAGCTAAAATTTGTTATAGAAATTGATGGTGATAGCCATAACAGCCAGATAGATTATGATAAAAAAAGAACTGAAGAATTGAGTAAATACGGCTTAAAAGTTTTGAGATTTACAAACCAGGAAGTTAATACTAATCTTAATGGGGTAAAAATTGCTATTGAAGAGTTTATCAAAGATAGAATTAATACAATCCCCCCAAAATCAGAGATTTTGACCCCCTTTGTCAAGGGGATGGCTTCACCTAAAATTAAAATCTTCACAACTAGAATAGACACAATCTTTGGTGTAACATATCTTGTTTTAGCTCCAGAGTATCATTTGGTTGATGATTTGACTACGCCAGAGCAGTTTGAAGCTGTCACAGAGTACAAAAAAAAATCCAAGCAAAAGTCGCAGTTTGAGCGTACAGAAATGAATAAAGACAAGTCTGGTGTATTTACAGGTTCGTATTGCGTCAATCCTTTTAATAATGAAAAAGTGCCAGTGTGGATAGGTGATTACGTATTGGCTAGCTACGGGACTGGGGCGGTAATGGCTGTACCTGCCCACGATGTACGAGATTATGAATTTGCCAAAAAGTATAATTTGGAGATCAAACAAAGTATTAGACCTAAAAATATTGTCACAAGTCACTCATTTGATAAAGAGGGTCAGACACCGTTTGGAGAGATTCAAAGCTGTTTCACGGAATACGGAATATTGATCAACTCAGGTGAATTTACAGGCTTGACGACCGAAGAGGCAAAGATCAAAATGGCAAACTTTGCTCAAGATCGAGGCTTAGGGAATGCCAAGGTTACTTATCGTTTGCGAGACTGGTCGATTGGTCGGCAACGCTACTGGGGTTGCCCAATCCCTGTGATTTATGACAATGATGGTAAAGAATCATTAGTTCCACAATCTGATCTACCAGTACTTTTACCGCAAGACCTTGACCTTTCTACGGGTATGATTAAACCCTTGCGATCTAATATGGACTTTGTTAATTCTGCTAGTCAATACGGTGAAGGGTTTACTCGAGAAGGAGATACAATGGATACTTTTGTGTGTTCTAGTTGGTACTTTTTCCGGTACTGCTCTGGTAATATCGACACAACTTTTGCCAATCTTGAAGACATGAAAGCCTGGATGCCTGTTGATCAATATATCATTGGGGCCGAGCATTCCACTATGCATTTGCTATATGCTAGGTTTTTCACCAAGGTTCTGTTTGACGCTGGCTATATAGATTTTGATGAGCCGTTTGCCAAGATGCGTCACCAAGGTCTAATCTTAGGCCCAGACAACCAAAAAATGTCCAAGTCCAAAGGTAACGTGATCAATCCCAACGAGGTTTTTGATGAATATGGAGCCGACACTCTGAGAATGTATGAGATGTTTATGGGACCGTTTGATCAGTCTAAGCCATGGAGTACGTCGAGCATCAAAGGAGTGAGACGATTTTTGGATCGTGTTTGGAATTTGCAAGAATTGGTAACTAACAATGAATATTATGAAGGCGGAATGAAGGTTGAAGTTGCTCTACATAAGCTTGTCAAAAAAGTCGGTGAGGATATTGAGTCTTATGGGTTCAATACTTGCGTATCAGAATTTATGAAGTTTGTTAACCTTGTTGAAGAAGTCAAGGGAATTCACAATGTGCAATATAGCTGGTTCCTAAGAGTTCTAGCTCCATTTGCACCATTTTTGACTGAGGAAATTTGGAGTAGCGGCAAGCATTCGGAAGACAAAAAAACAATTCCAAATATAGTTTCGGTTCACCTGCAACCTTGGCCAGAATATATGCCAGAACTACTTGTAGAAGATACAGTCACAATTGGAGTCCAAATTAACGGCAAAGTGAGAGGTGAAGTAGAATTATCTATGACCGAAACTGAAGAAAATGCAAAGCAAATAGTAACTGAATTAGACTTTGTCAAGCGATATGTAGAGGGTAAAACTATTAACAAGTTCGTATACATTCCAGGTAGAGTTGTGAATGTGGTTATTGGGTAGAATATCATAAAAAAAGACTCTACAGCAATAGAGTTACGATTAAGTTTTTAGATTTAAAACTATTTTATATTTTTCTTTTCGTAATTGTAGAAAGCGAATACAAAATAATCGCAACCAGCTACAAACAAAAATGCATTAAAAATAGATATAATTGCCGATTGAAAAATAATTAAGATTCCTGATAAACTAGGTATGAAAGTCGAGCCTAAAGCAATTACAAAGATTAAAGTAATTTAAAGTCGGTTGCCAATTGTTGGGAAAGTCACCTATTTGCTATAAATTTCATTTCTTCCAGCACGAGACTCGATTTTTTTGAGTGCAATTGGGTTTTCTTTATTTGCCTCAACGTAGTTTGAAATTTTCTCGACTTTTAATAGTCCTTTTGGATCATTTATGTTTGAATTTTCCAACATTTCTAAGATTTTTTTTGCTCGTTTGTATGCCGATCGCCTCAAAAAATTTCCAGCTTCTGTATTACTTTTAAAATTATTTTCGTCTACTATTCGTATAAATTCTTTGTTAATGCCATCGACAAAGCTGTATTCAGTGCTATCATTTGTGCTTGTTGGTTCAATTGACTCTATTGCTTTGTTTATTTGACATATAATATTGCTTATAATTGTGATATAATTATACTACACAAATTATATATTTGCAAATTTAATATCTTCAATTCAACCTCAAAGTGTAATACTCTAGCATTGATATAGTTAGAATAATTAATAGGAGAATAGCAATTGTTCACCTGTAAAGCCCCAAGCATACTTTACATTTTGAGATAGAGGAAATAGGATTGAGTGTTTTCAAAAAACTCTTGACCAAAATCTACCTTTATAGCTAATATTTTATATATGACTACCAACAACCCCTCTTTCAATTTTAGCAATCTAACAGATCTTGAAATTAATAGTATTACCAAAAATAACAAAATTGCCTTGACTATTGAAGACTGCAAAAGGCTACAAAGTGAAGTTCTTGGTCGTGAGCCAACGTTAGCAGAATGTGTGTTGTGGAGCATTCAAGGTAGCGAGCACTGTAGCTATAAATCTAGTCGTCAGTTTCTATCGCAGTTTCCAACCAAGGCTGACAACGTAATGGTAGGTGTAGGTGAAGATGCTGGGATTATAGAAATAGCCAGAGACAATACTGGCAAAAAATACGGAATAGTAGTCAGTCATGAGAGTCACAATTCTCCGTCCCAAGTAGTTCCATACGAAGGAGCTGCAACAGGAATAGGTGGTAATGTACGCGACGTCAACTGTATGGGTGCAAAGGTCATTGGTTGTTCGGATTCATTGCGTTTCGGGAGTATTACTAAAGCCAAATCTCGGTGGATTCATCACGGAGTAGTAGAAGGAATAGCTGGGTATGGTAATCCTATTGGTGTACCAAATATTGGTGGAGATCTCTATTATGATAGTGGTTTTGAAGGTGCGTGTCTCGTTAATATAGTCACCCTAGGGGTAGTAGCTGAAGATGAGATTATTCATAGCTATGCACCTGATAACGCAGTGGGATACGATTTAATTTTGATAGGAAAACCAACAGACAATAGTGGCTTTGGTGGGGCAAGTTTTTCTTCCAAGGTAGTAGATGAAACTGAGAAAGAAGCAAACAAAGGTGCGGTTCAAGAGCCAAACGCCTTCCTCAAGCGTCATATTCTCAAAGCCAATTATGAGTTGTATAAAATTCTTAAAGCTGGAAACTGGATTGACAAAGTTGGATTTAAAGATCTTGGAGCTGGTGGCATTGCTTGTGCATCAGTAGAATTAGCTGATGGCAATGGATATGGAGCCGAGCTTCACTTGGAGAAAGTAATCGTTGGAATTCAAGATTTGGAGCCTGCTGTGATATTATGTTCAGAGACTCAAGAGCGTTTTATGTGGGCTGTCCCAACTGAGCTTTCTCACATTATACTTTATCACTACAATAATACTTTTGATTTTGCTAAGGTATCATCTGGGGCTGGAGCAAGCGTAGTCGGAAAAATTACAGCTGGAGACAAATCAACCAAAACTGGAAAAGCGTCTGGACAATATATGGTGTATTATAAAGGTGAAAAAATCATTGATGCCCTCGCGGCTGACATCACGGCAGGAATAAAAAATGACCGGCAGCATATAGATCCACAAAAAAAATTTGAAGAGCCAGAATTTGAAATTGTTTTAAATGGGGTCGAATCCACGGTTAAATTAAATAATAGTTTTAATCATAAAATTAAAGCTTGTTATCTTGAGCAAATCGAAAAATTCACTGCAGTGGGTGAGCAAGAATACTTATCAGACAATTTCACATCACCCAAAAAATTGACCTTCAATCAAATCCTTCTCAATATTCTTTCTCACGAAAATGTAGCATCTCGCTGCCCGGTCTACGAAAACTTTGACAAAAATATCCAAGGAATATCTGTAATAGAAGCAGGCGAAGCTGATGCAACTGTTCTGCAACCTTTCAAATATGATAATTATCCAACAGAAATAAGACAAATTGGACTAGTCTTCAAGCAAGATAACAACCCTAATTATGGTAAAATATCTGCATATTGGGGAGGCGTCAACGCGGTTGTTGAATGTGCCCGCAATGTTGCAGCTGTCGGCGGGGTATCTCTTGGGCTATCAGACTGTCTCAACTTTGGTAATCCTGAGAAGCCTGATCAAATGTGGGATTTTGTAGAAGGTGTACGAGGGGTAGCTGAGGCTTGCAAGAGTTTTAAACAAAAAAATCATCCGACGGATTGTTTACCTGTGGTATCAGGAAATGTTTCGCTATACAAAGAATCCCACGGTGGAGGTATTCCCCCGAGCCCAATTGTATCCATAGTTGGCAAAATCTCAGATGTGAAAAAAGTAATCAAAATGTCATTTACTCAATCCAATTCTAATATTATAATGGTTGGAGAGCGAAAAGATGAATGTGGTGGTTCGGTTTATTACTCACTTTTTGATAAATTGGGAGCCAATGTGCCAATGCCATGCGTAGAAGAAGCTGTCAACCAAATCAACGCAATTACAGATTGTATAGACTTTGCATTGATTAATAGTTGTCATGATATTAGTGATGGAGGGCTAGCAACTTGTCTAGCAGAAATGAGTTTTAGAAACAATATCGGTTGTAATGTTTTTGGCCACAATTGTCATTCTGAACCTGTTTCAGAATCCTATGCGGAGGGTAAAGTAAACAAAAGTACTAGTAAAAAAACTAAATCTAACCTACCGATTGACAAATTCCTATTCTCGCAAACCGGCGGCTTTGTGTTAGAGGTCAATGATGACAAACTTGACCAAGTGAATGAAATTTTTGCCAAATATCATATTTCTGTCTTTAATCTTGGTAAAACCAACTGTCGCGGTAGAATTCAAATTGCTGATGTAATTGATCTCGATTTACAGATAGCCAAAGAACGCTGGACAAACGGCTTGAGGGAAAAATTGTAAATATCAAATGCAATTAATAACAATTTTGGGTCAAACCAGTAGTGGTAAATCAGATTTGGCTGTAAATCTAGCCAAAATAATCTGTCAAAAGAAAAGAGTCTGTATTGTGGGTTGCGATTCACGCCAAGTATATAAAGGTCTCAACATTGGTACTGGTAAAGTAGAAGGAAACTGGAAGTTTGATCAAAAAATGAATCAAAAAATATTTGAATTTGAAAGTATTCCCCACTTTATGATAGATTTTGTAGATCCACAGATTGATTACACTTTACAAAACTATATTTTAGATTTTTACAATCTTATGACTGAGATACAGACACATTTTGACTTTGTCATTCTAGCTGGAGGGACAGGCTTATATGCTAAAGCAATAATAGAAAAAATAGACCTTGGCATTGTCAAATCAGACTGCATTTCAGACTATAGCGACTACAAAATAACCCTTCAAAACCTTGGCTTGAAAGAACTGCAGCAAAGATTGAATAGTATTAAGATCGAGCTAAACAATTCTGATTATAATAATAAAGTCAGGCTAGTATCAAATTTGCTCAAGCATCAAAGTATTAAGCAAAGCTGGTTAAGTCAATCCCAATATTTTGATTTTAAAAGTCAGCATCTATTTGCCGTTAAAATAGATCAATATAAATTGCAAAACAAAATCAAAACAAGACTTCAAAAAAGATTTGATAGCGGACTATTATTAGAATCTAGTCAGCATATGTATCTGGGCCAAGATAAGTTTTTGTCGCTGGGTTTGGAATATAGACAAGCATGGCTTTATCTCAATGGTAAAATTAATAAAACTGAACTATGTCAAAATTTATCAATCCAAAATTTGCAATATGCCAAACGACAGTTAACTTGGCTTAAAAAACAAAAAAATATTGTATGGATAAAAAATCTTGAGGAGATTGTAGAATATATTGGATCCTGTAACTTAGCCAATGGTCCAACGATTAAGCTTTAATTAATCTGAGATGGCGGAATTCTCAAACAAGTTCTAGGTGACAGCATACTCAATTTGAATTAGTTTGCTAGGGAAACGGGTATAATATTTAATTTCCAAAGAATATTTTAATCAAAGAATATTTGCTGGTGATGATTAATATTGTAGCCGTTGCTGTAAAAAAATTAGTATTTATTAGTTTTATCAGTTTATGAGTTGACATACTACCAGTAAAAAAGCTATTATAAGGAGAATGAACGATTTTATATGTAAATTACGCTCCCAATTCCCTATTCTCAAAATCAAGCTCAATAATTGCGACTTGGTTTATTTGGATTCTGCGGCTACATCACAAAAACCACAATGTGTTATTGATACTATTTGTAGATTTTATAGTAACCAGAACGCTAGTAGTCATAGCATAAACTCATTGGGAGCAAACGTTACCCATATGATAGAATCAACTCGTGAAACTGTGGCAAAATTTATTGGTTGTCAATCCCATGAAGTCGTTTTCACCAATGGGGCAACGGAAGGAATTAATCTCGTAGCTAATGGTTTTTTGGTGGCTAATTTTAAAAATAACAATAATTCAAAAGATAATCCTTTTTTACTTGACGCAAATTCAGAAATATTGATCGGTGTAGATCAGCATCACAGTAATATTTTACCCTGGCAAAGATTGGCAAAGATATTTGGTTGTAAGGTGGTATTTTTTAACATCTTGGCTAGCGGGAAATATGATCTTGATGATTTGGCATCCAAAATCAACGCACACACAAAGATTATTTCAATTTCCAATGTATCTAATGTCTTAGGGGTGATACAGGATTGGGAAGCGATTTGTCTTGTTTTGAATAAACAATTAACCCAAAAACCAATAGTTATACTTGACGCTACACAAGCAGTTCCTCATTTTGAGATAGATATAAACAAGTTGGGTGTTGATTTTGTCGTGTTTTCTGGGCATAAGATATATGGACCGACTGGAGTAGGGGTTTTGTATGGTAAATTTGGTTTATTAGATCAATTGCCAAATTATAAAGTCGGTGGGGATATGGTGGAAAGTGTAACTTTGGAGCAAAATGTGTATAAGCAAACTCCTTATAGGTTTGAAGCTGGTACTTCCAATTTTTCTGCTATCATTGGCCTAAAAACTGCTATAGAGTGGTTTGTCAAGAATAAAATTGATATTTTTCAAACAGAAAAAAAACTTGGAAATCATCTGATCAACGAGTTATCAAAAGTTCCAAATATTACATTTTTAGGAATACAAACCAAAACTTTAAATTCATTTAAACCCAAATCTGGTTATTTATCAAGGATTCCTTTAGTCTCTTTTAGTGTCAAAGGTGTCAACTCCTTAGACTTGGCATTACTTTTGGATCAAAGAGGTATTTGTATTCGATCTGGACAGCACTGTGCTGGGATTTTGCACGAGTTTTTTGACTTGTATTCTACT
This sequence comes from bacterium, assembly GCA_043778555.1. Taxonomy (GTDB): domain Bacteria; phylum Patescibacteriota; class JACMRA01; order JACMRA01; family JACMRA01; genus JAYTWQ01. Next base: position 1,429 of record JAYWFY010000006.1, on the reverse strand, counting down.
GCAAGAGTTTCTTTGGCTTGTTTTAACACGACCGAAGAGATAGATATTCTTATTAAAGAGCTCAAAAAAGCAATTGATATATTGCAATAAAAAAACACGTTTTTAGACTTTTGACTTTATATAAAACATAAGCTAAAATTTAGTTGTCAATCAAATGCAAAAAAGCAACTCACACTTTTCAAAAAAATTATATCAATTCCAAAATATCTATATTTTAGATTATTAACAAACACCAAAATGAACAAACACTCAAAAATTATACTTACTCGAATAATCTGTGTAGCTCTACTCACGCTATCTATCACAATTCAGTCTCCCAATATAAAAACAATTGCCACTTTTACAAAAGAAGATTTTAGCCCCAATTTTGTTCTTAGTGATGAAAGTTTTTCTTCCAAAAAAGCATTTCCAAACGAAAAATCTATTCAAGAATACTTTGAAAGTATAAATTCTCCATTGCAAAATTATTTTGTAGAAGGAGCTAAGGCAAGCCACTGGGTTTATACTGCCGCCAATGGTGTTACCAGTAGTGCATACAATGTAAGACCAAATCTTAACCCTGGTATGTTGATTGCATATCTTGAAAAAGAACAGGGGCTAATGTCTCTGTCAAACTATAACGTTGAGACAGACACGCAAAAACGAATAAAATATGCTATGGGCTTTGGTTGTCCAGACAATGGTGGCTGCGATCCCAAGTATAGCGGTCTTGTCAATCAACTCAATTATGGAGCCTATCAACTACAGTATAATTACAATCTATCAGCAAAAAACAAGACACAAGACTATAAAGCAGGAAAGACTATCAAAACAGCTGATGGTCAAGAGGCGTATTTGAGCAATAACGCTACAGCCGCAACTTACCGATATACTCCACACGCTTTTGATAGCTCCTATAATTTGTGGAAAATAATGACAGACAACAGTTGGGGTGCGACAGGAAAATCATACGAAGGCGAGCAGCGAGACACTAGCTACAAGAACGTCATCCTAGCTGACAAGTTTAAGGTTAACTTTGACGATAGTATTGAGACTTCTACTGTTAATATCAAAACTATCACTACCGACAGACAATCTTCAACGGTTGATAACTGTAATGTTTTAAAACAACAAGACTGGACTTTTGGTGCCAGCAGCGACGAAGTAGAAAAATTGCAAAGATGCATGCAAAAAATCGGAATATTTAATCATATGTACGGAGCAACAGGATATTTTGGTACCATAACTCAAAAAGCCTTGAGTGTTTGGAAAGCTGTTGTCTAATATGAGATATTAAAATCTATATAGAATTTTTTCACATGTAGTATTAACATTTTTGAATTTAAAGACTGGTATTGTCAACCCATTATAGCCTCTAACAATTTAAGCTTACAGGTATTATACTTAGCTATATAGAGATATAGAGAGCAATCTAACATATCTTGAGATT
>JAYWFY010000005.1:0-4505 GCA_043778555.1 bacterium | reverse complement strand
AATTCTTTTTTGCAAGCTCAAACCAAATTATTTTTTTTATAGACTCATTTTTAGCTTTTTTCCGACGGAGTTTTGAGCCTAAAACATTGAATTATTCTCAGATTCAAAGTATTTAGCTTTACAAAACCAAAAAGCAATTTAAGCATTTGTGTCAAAGCAAATAGTTACAAAACCAATTATTTTTATTTATTTATGCCTCGTAGAGCCAGAGTCCTAAAGCGACCTACTATTCTTGAAGATAGAACCTTCAACTCCATACTTGTTTCCCGTGTCGTCAACAGAGTAATGTGGGATGGCAAAAAAACCGTAGCCAACAAAATTGTTATTAATGCTATGAATATGGCAGCTGAAAAACTAACACTTCCTGCATTAGAGATCTTAGAAACAGCAGTAGCAAACGTTAAACCCAATGTAGAAGTCAAATCTATGCGTGTAGGTGGAGCAAGCTACCAAGTCCCAGTGGAGCCATATCCAGCTCGAGCATTGCGACTAGCACTTACTTGGATTATTGAGGCTGCTCGCAAAATTAAAGGCAAGCCAATGGCAAATCGATTATCTCAAATCATCGTAGACTCGTTCAATTCTGAAGGTCCTGCTGTAGCAAAGCGAAACACAGTCCACCAGACCGCTGCTGGAAACAAAGCTTTTGCTCATTTTGCTAGTCGAGCAAAGAAAAAAGCATAAGTTACCCCCCCCAATTTTTCAAATACTCATTTCAAATATAATTTCTCCCACAATTTGGGAGTTTTTCTTCGTCAGTTTTATAATTTGACACAAACATAATGATTGACAAGCAGAGAGATTAATTGCTATGATTAGTCAACATACTCAATCTCTCAAACAATCAAGATGATTTCCATTCCAACTTTTTTAATACTGAAACAAGTTGACGATGCTAAATCTTTTAGTTTGAGCTAGGTTGCCTCTAAAAGTTGTATATTCAAAAAAATTTTATGTTTTTAGCTCGTAGTTATTCACACCACTCTTTACTTTCTGCCGTTCCGCAAATCCCTTCTCTGGTCAAAGATGCCAAACTAAAAGGTTATACGTCTATTTGTCTAGCAGATGAAGATACCGGCTCTGGTTTGATTGACTTTTATGATGCTTGTCAAAAAGAAGAGATTGGGTTTTGCCCTGGTGCAACGCTTCGTATTGATAATGTGTTCTCTTCAGTAGACAGTTCCAACAATAGCTTTGGTCAAGCCAAAAATTATAGTAAAGTATGCGTTCTCAGCCAAAACAATGACGGATATCTTGCTATACTTAAGCTTATTTCTATAGCTAGAACTCAAAAAGAAGAAAGTCGCTACCATATTAGCCTGAAAGATTTGAATTTGAACAAAAATCTATTTGTCTTAATCTGCTCTGACGGTGAATTGGTTGACAATATTGTTGGTGAAAAAATTGGGAATGCCCAAAAAATCTTAGCAAAATACTTGGAGCAAATATCCAAAGTTAACCTTGTTATAGAGCTTTTGATGCCCACCTTCGAATCTCCGGATGAACCTACAAAGCAAAAAAACCTGGGTATAATTAAATTTTGCAAAGCTAATGACATCAAATACATTGTTTCTCCAGCTCCAAGATATTTAAGCGAAGATGACAATGAAGTGTTTCGAGTGGTGCTAGCTATTCGTGATAGCAAAAGACTTGACGATATCAGGTTGAGTAGAAACTTTGGATTGCCAACTCTTACCGAGCTTCAAAAAACCTTTGAATACTGCCCCGAAGCTATGGATACCAAGTTTATAGAATCAAAGCTTAATACAGTCATCAGAACTGATTATGACAAACATGCCAACGAAGCCTTTTTTCCTTTGTTCGATTTGCCAACTGGTCAAAGTGCTGACAATGTTTTGACAAGGAATTCATATTTGAATTTAGCTAAGACGTTTCACTCAGACCAGAAAACATTTGAACAATGGGAGGCAATCTATCCATACGAAAAATTGGAAGACCTCAAAGAATTTTGCAAAAATATAGTTGTTAATATCGATACTTTGGTCGGCTATGATCCCAAACATTGGAATAAAACAACTATACAAACCTATTGCGACAGAATAGATTATGAGCTCAATATTATCATCACAAAGGGTTTTCCTGCCTATTTTTTGGTACTTGAGGATCTGATGAAATTTTGTGCCAACAATGGCATAGTGACCAATACTAGAGGCTCTGGTGCGGGATCTCTTGTTTGCTATCTCACTGGTATTAGCATTCTTGATCCATTGGTATATGGTATTCCTTTTGAGCGTTTTCTCAATCCGCTACGACCTTCGGCACCCGATATAGATGGTGATTTTGCTGATGATAAACGTGATATTGTGATCAAATATATTACAAAAAAATACGGCTCCGATAAGGTCTGTCAAATTATCACTTTTGGAGCTATTTTACCGCGTGCTGGTGTTCGGGATGTAGGGCGAGTGCTCGGTGTTTCATATAGCAAGTGTGATAAATTATCCAAAGTCATTCCTGCCGCTCCCCAAGGTCGCAAAACTACTTTTAAATGGGCACTAGAAACTTCTCAAGAGCTTAGTGATGCTTACCAAAAAGATGAAGATACCAAAAAAATCATTGACTTAGCAAAAAAAATAGAGGGAAATTATCGCCACGCTTCCGTCCACGCTGCTGGTGTCATAATTGCCCCCACCGATCTCACAGATTACGCTCCGTTGCAATGGGATAGCGACCATGCTATGATTATCTCTCAATTTGATATGCGTGTGACAGAAAAAATAGGATTAGTAAAAATGGATATTTTGGGTATTGCAAATCTAGCTATCCTTGGTAATGCAGTTTTTTTGACCAAACAAAGGCGTAACCTCAGTGTGGATCTAAGGAATATTGATTTGTTTAATACCAATTCTTTCAATATGCTTTCCAAGGGTCGTACAATGGGATTATTTCAGCTTTCTGGACCAGCTATGACCAAGTATTTGGTGCAAATGGAACCCAATAGAGTCCAAGATCTAATGGCGATGGTTGCACTGTATAGACCAGGACCAATGGCTAATATTCCAGACTATATCAAACGAAAACACAACCACAAGCTTATCAAATACACCGTTCCGCAGATGCAAAGCTGGATGTCAGACAGCTATGGAATTTTGGTATATCAAGACGATGTCCTTTATACGGCAATCAACCTGGCTGGCTATGATTGGGCAGAAGTTGATACTTTTAGAAAAGGTATGGGTAAAAAAATCCAATCTGTAATCGACTCTCAACACATCAAATTTGTTGAAGGTTGTCAGAGTGTGTCAGGTTTTACAAAAGAAAAGTCTGAAGAGATTTGGGATATTTTGGCTCCTTTTTCAGCATATGGATTCAACAAAGCTCACGCTGCCAGCTATGGAATGATTGCCTACTGGACAGCCTATATGAAAGCAGAATACACCGTAGAGTTTATGACGGCGCTTATGACGAGTGAGTCCAATAACCTTGTCAAAATAGGCGAAGCTATAAACGAATGCGAGCAAATGGGTATTAAAGTATTACCACCTGATATCAACAAGTCTTATTTGGGTTTTCACATTGAAAGTGATAAAGTAATTCGATACGGATTGGCATCGGTCAAAAATCTAGGCTCAGACGTGATTAAGTTTATGATCAATGAACGGCAGCAAAATGGTAACTTTCAAAATTTTGACGATTTTCTTGATAGAGTTTCGCCGTTACAGCAGTTCAACAAGCGTGGACTTGAGGCTCTCATTTATGCTGGAGCTATGGATCAAATAGTTAAAATCTAGGTCATTGACAAAACCTCTAACTAATGAAAAAAAGTCGATTTATATAAAATTTTGACAAACCAAAATTATTGCCTGATTGTCTCCCTAAACTTCTCTTAACTTGGTCATTCTTTCAAGGATAATTTCGCCCTTAATTCTAGGATTTATAGACAAAAACTGAAAATAACATAACTCTGGCTGATATTCTTTGTCAATAGATTTGCCTGCTAATAACTGTGATACTAATGCCATGTTTGCCCGTAATGATTAGAAAGATTCATAGTACTTTACAAAATAACTGTTTCCAATAATTGCTTTACGCTTGGCTTCCTGAGTTGAATATTGCTCAGAGTAAAAAACAAATTATTGACGAGTTTTTGAGACCAAATTAAACTAAATTACCCCTAAACTTTAGCATATTACTCAAATATCACGAACTCTAAACCAGACTCGACGAATCCAACGCTCGGTATAAACTCGATCCCATTTGCCAATTTAGACTGCCAACCTTTCTTATCTTTTGACTTCGATTGTCTTTAGTTTCCAAGGTTTTTTGGGATCGGAGTCTGGCTCAAACACTGTTACACTTTTTACAACTTTTTTATTGTTCACAATTCCCATTTCGAATTCTATTGCCATACCTGTAAGACATGATTTTGATTCTGATTTATCACCTTTCTTAGATAATAAATACTGATAGATTAGGCTTCCTGAATTTCCTGGTACAAATATTCTCTTAATATCTTTTGTTTCAATAATTTTAGTTGCACCTAT
>JAYWFY010000004.1:0-13430 GCA_043778555.1 bacterium | reverse complement strand
GTCAATGGTTACCTCAACCACTACATCAGAACCCTATTCAAATACATGTACCAAAACTGTCTTGTTTTAGACGGTTAGAGAGTTTTGGGATTCGGGCTATATACTCAATTTTACCAACAATTTTTACATCCCCTGCAAAATACCGCTCCATAATCTACAATACTCCTCCTGCCACAAGAAGAATCTTTAGGCTAGCAGTTTGTTTATAGATTTGTAAAAGTTGAGGGTACAATATATTTATTCGCAAATAATGTCTTGAGGTTTGATATCAGTAAGTACCTCATAACCATTCTTGGTTACCAGAATTGTATGTTCAATGTGGGCACCCCATTTGCCGTTAGCTGAAACTGCTGTCGTGACCTGAGATCCTTTAATAGGAATATGCTTTATTCTATTATCGCCACCCAAGATAGTCATAGGCTCTATAGCGATTACCATATTTTCAAATAGTTTTTCACCTTTACCTTGAGCTCCGCGGTGGAGAATAAAAGGGTTATCGTGGGGTTTGTATCCCAACCCATGACCTCCAAATTCGGTAATGTTACCCAGTCCAGCTTTGGTCAGAACATTGTCCACTGCAAATCCAATATCACCAGTTCTACATCCAGCTTTGACAGTTTTAATACCTGCCCATAAAGATTCTTCTGTTTTGGATACTAACATTTTGACCTCATCACTCACTTCTCCAATAGTTGTTAATACACAGGCATCGGAATACATCCCTTTGTAGACAACTCCACAGTCAAAACTCACAACACAAATGCTTGGAAGAATATTTTGATCGTCTGAAAGACCGTGAATTATAGTGTCGTTGATTTCCGTAATCAAAGCATAAGGGTATCCATAAAGCCCCAAAAAAGCTGGCGTAGCGTTATTTTTGGTTATAAAATCTATAGCAAATCTGTTAAGATCCCCAGCACTAACTCCCGCCTTAGCTTTATTTTTAACATGCGACAGCAAACTTCCAAGTATTCTTGCTGAATACCGAAGATTGTCTAGATCTTCTTTATTTTTAATAATTGACATACTTTAAATTTTATTAAACAAATAAGTTTATACTAATTTTACTGACAACCTAATCTAAATATGGCAAAGTGTCATCCGCAGCTTGTTTCACGATTTGACAATGTCAGGTTAATTACAAGTAAATTGTTAGAAGGATGACTATATATGCCTATTATACTATTAATGTTCCATAAAAACTAACAATAAGACTATAGCTTGATCCGCAGACAGAAGATTAAGATTGGAAAGTTATTAGTGAAACGGGTATATCAAGAATTATTTTTCTAAATTCTAGCTTGATATTAATATAATATTTTTTCCTCAATAAGAGCTGGAGCAAATTCAGCAATCAGTTTCTCTTTCATCTCATTATTAATAACCTCTGGAGCTGGGATATTTTCTACGACAGTGTCCAAAAGATATGTTAGATCTTCACCTAAAGTTTCTTTGCTAGTGCCAGCTTTACCTTGAACACCTATGGCATAGACTACAGGAAAATCCATCTGGAGATCGGAAGCACCCATATCCAAAAACAAATCTTCAATTCTACTAAGTGTTTTTTGGCAATCGGCTCCAGGCTTGTCAACTTTATTGATAATTACGATTACCCTGAGACCTTGTTGGATTGCTTTTCGCATTACGTATCGAGTTTGGGGCATTGGTCCTTCTTGAGCATCTACCAAAAGACAGGCACCGTCAACCATTTGTAAAGCTCTCTCTACTTCACCACCAAAATCAGCGTGACCAGGGGTATCTACTATATTAATTTTGTATTCTTGACCACCTTTTGTATAATAAACAGAAGCATTTTTTGCCTTTATTGTGATGCCGCGTTCACGCTCTTGATCGTTGTTGTCCATAATAAGATCTCCCAAAGCACCTACATTACGAATTTGTAAGTTCTGACGAACAAGACCATCAACCATGGTGGTTTTACCGTGATCAACGTGGGCAATAATAGCAATGTTTCGGATATTTTTGGCAGAGTAATTAGACATACACTATATAGTGAAAGGTTTTTAAATTTTGGTCAAATGGTATATCGTGAATTTAGCTGTAAAATTTAAAGTATGCTGGAAATGTTATACATAACTTTTTAAAAAGCTTTCCTTGCCAAGCTGATCTTGAAGTTCTAATTTTCTTGCGCGCAGGTCAAGTTGTTTTTCGTTGACTGTTTCTGGATCGGCATTGGTGACAAACTTTTGATTAGCAAGTTGAGACTCTAATTGCAAAATTTGTTTATTCAAACTTTCTATAAGTTTATTTGTACGATTAATTTCAAAACCTTTGTCTTTGATATATGACAAAATATCTACTTGATATGTAAAATTCTTATTGCAAACTTCATATAAGATAGGTTTATTTTCTTTGTTAATTTCTACTCGTGCAAGTAATTTGATATAACTGTTGTATTGAATTAGCAGTGCTGAACTGGAATAAATCTGAACTTGAACCGCTGGATCAATAGCAAACAAACCTTTGAGCGAGCGTATACTAGAAATAAAAGTTACAATACTCTCAAACTCTATATATCTTTGATCAGATTTTGAATGCTCAACATCAGGATAACCAAAATATAAATCCATAGCTTTTGACGACCAATTGCTATCTTTAACCGTTGTAGCTAATAGCTCCTTTTCACCAAAAAAATCTCGCCATAACACCTCAGTCTCAAATGGACAGTATGGGCTAGATGTAATAGCAAACTGACGAAAAAGGTTTTTGCCAAAGCTAATATCACCTTCACTCGTCTTGAGAAACTCTAGATACCAATTAGCATAATCATCCCAAAGAAACTTGTAAATCGCTGTAACGCTATGTGCCAGTTCATAAGTTTTAAGGTTTGCGTTGAGTGTTTTTTCTAATAAGATGTACTTGGACAAAATCCAATAAGAAGCAGATGATAACATTAAAATTGAGTTTAAAAGATATTGTATTATAATAATTTATAAAGTATTCTTCAAAATGATTATAAATGTCAAACATAGAATTATTTTACAAATAGCTTAATCAAATTTATCAAGCTGTCATCCTGATGTTGTTTTAGAGTTTAAAAATATCAAATAAAGCCTGTCCTAATTGTTAAGAAAATAAATATATCAACAAGTTTTGAGCAACTAGTTTGCGTATAAAATAAAACTATGGTACAATAGAATAGTTTAATAAAAACAAAATATATTATAAACACAAACACACACTTTATGTTCAAATCACCACTCGAACTAGGTATAATAGCCTTAGTTATGTTCCTTTTCTTTGGAGCAAATAAATTACCAGAAGCAGCTCGATCAATCGGTCAATCTTTCAAAATTTTTAAAGAGGAAATTAATTCTATCAAGGATAGCGCAAAACTTGAAACTAACATTGCCGAGGAAGTCAAATCTGAAGTTTCAAACGTAAAACTATAAATTACCCCTAAATTTAATAATTTATGGAGCTATTATCAAAACTAAAAAATATCCAAGGGTTTGAAGATGTGACAAAGCGAGCGTTGGAGCTAAGAAACTTATTTTTTAAAATGTTTGGAGCTTGGGTAATGGGACTTGCGATTGCATATTATTTTCAAACACCAATCTACAATTTGTATATCGACCCTCTCAAGCAAAACAATCTTACACTCAGTTTTTTGTCTCCGACCGATAGTATTATGTTTTATGTCAAAATATATTCTATCTCAGCGCTATTGATTACTTTACCAATCCAAGTATATTCCTTTTGGCAATATGTTAAAGATGCTTTGAGAAATAATGAAAAGACTGCAGTCAGAAATTATTTTTGGTGCGGATCAATGTTTTCGCTCATTGCTATAATTTACGGTTGGTTATTTATGATTCCATCTGTGTTCAAATTCCTAATAAGCGTAACCTTACCTCAAACACAATTATTATTAACAGCAAACGAATATTCAAGTTTTGTAATTGGTCTTTTGCTGATGTTAATTGCAACTTTCCAAATCCCTCTAGTTGTCTTTACATTGATAACAACTGGAATAGTTACAAAAAAACAAATTACTGACAAACGCCGTGAAGTCTATGTTGGTATACTTATTGTCACAGCACTTTTTGGCTCTCCAGATGTCTTTACTTGGTTAATGTCAGCTATACCCGTGGGAATATTATTTGAAATTTCCATTTTGGTAGCAAGATCAAACACAAATAGAAGCAACTCAAATCACAATACAATTGTTTCCAACTCTAAAAAGTAAATTTAACAAGATTTGTGTTACCAAATAAAAAAACAAATAAAAAAACAAATAAAAATTAATTATGACACCAACACAAAAAATTCAAGAAAAATTAAAGTCTATGCACTTTGGCTCAAAAGTCACAATAGCTCTTCCACTCGTTGCAATGTCTATGTTTATGGGAGCATTTGGAGGAACTACTGTAGGTTTTATTTCTTCTAGCTTCAAAATATTTGCGGATAATCTTACTTCAATCGGTTATGGATGTGGAGCTTTTAACCAATCTGCACCTAATTATGGTGCCAACTGTGCAGCAATCACTTCAAGTTCTGTTTCGTCTAGTAGCGTCATGGCTTCATTATCTACGATTTCTTCAAGTAGTCAAGTCAATTCTTCGTCTACATTATCTTCATCAGCAATGTCATCTAGTAGTCAGGCTTCGTCACCCTCTACAGTTGCCTCGTCTAGTACTTTGATCGCGTCATCATCTACCCTATCATCTAGTAGCAACGCTAACCCTTCTTCTATAATTTCATCAAGTACAACATCCAACTCTTCACTAGTATTATCGTCTATTAGTCTAGTTACGTCATTTAGTAGCACTATCGTATCATCGTCTAGTAGTTTAGCTAGTTCCACCACATCTAGCACAGTCGCTACTACTATGGGTACACCTGTAGCTACAACTTCAAACCCAGTCGTTGCAGGAGTGGGATCAACGCTACCTACCATTAGCTTTACAGGAAGTAATATTCCAAACGGTTCAACTGCAACATTCACCCCAGCAGGTACTACTACTCCTTTAACTGGTACTATCCAAAACGGTAACTTTGTACCGACTGCAGGACAAATAATTCCCGCAGGAGCAACTACTGGTGCAGCTGTAGGTGTATTGTCTGTTATTAGTCCTACAGGAATAGCTCCAGTCAATGTTCCAACCAATTTTGCAGCTGCGACAGTTGTTACACCAAGTCCAACAGGAGCAACTACTGGCGGAGGAGTTATCACTATTACCAACAATACAAATTCAAATAACCCAACTCCAGCAACTAACACAACCCTAGCTTCAAACCAAAGCACAAACCCCTTGACTTCTCCAGCTCAGCCTACACCTGCCACCAATTCCAATAAATCATTGTCAGTCACTGTCAACCAAAAAATGCTTGAACTCAAAGACCCATATGTATGTGGAGTAGATGGAGGATATGTATATGGAGCTGCAAAAGCTAATCCAGCAGGAACCGTAGATATGGAATTGATATTTTCTCAAAACGGAAAAATTGTAAAAACCTTCACAATTAAGACAGATTATAATGGTAACTTTAAACAAATTTTGGGATCAGAGCTAGCGTACGGCTTGTACAATTACAAAGTCACCGCTCGTTATGATGGACTGTCAGCTTCCGAAAGTTTTAATATCAATCATATTTCCAAAGAGGAATGTGAAAGTAAAACAAAAAATTTAGAACAAGAAAATTCAATATTACTAGCTAGAACTGGCGGAGCATCAATCATTTACATCCTCCCAGTTGTAACTCTTAGCTTGTTAATGCTAGCAACAATAGCAAAATTAAAATCAAAGAAGAATAAATTCTCCTACTTTTTCTAATAATTCCAAATTTATAGTTTCTTTTTAACCAATAAACCTCGTAGTTCTCCTCGGGGAACTTTTTTTGATTTGACAAAGCTAGATATTGCTAACATTATATAAATAAACAAATGTAATTTTACAAAAACTTTAAATATTACCATTCTAACATATTTCTAATCACCCTAAAGCAAAAAAAATTTATATGTCCGATACAGTCAAAATCATTACAACCGCCAATTTAGATCAAATTAAAAATACAGCTGGCATATATCTCGTAGATCTTTGGGCAACATGGTGCGCTCCATGCAAAGCTATGGCTCCAATCATTCAGACTTTGTCAGAAGATGCTGATCTTCAGGGTGTTCAATTTTGCAAAGCAGATATTGATGAAAATCCAGATATTGGAGACTTTTTTGGAGTAACTTCTATCCCTTCTTTCTTTTTGATTCAAACCAAAGGTGACGGCACCCTCGATCTGACAACTGACACTCTCAAAAAATTTGTTGGTACTCAGTCTGCCTTTGACTTTAAGACTGGAATTTTGGCTCAATTAGACAAGCTCAATATTACACATATCATTGCCTAATTAATATTTAGTTGTTTTTATAAATTTGGATAATTTGATGCAAACTTGTGGTTATGGATTTTGGTACTTTATTTCCCAGTTTTTGGGAATCTTTACTTTGGTAGCTTTGTCTTTTATTTTTATAAATATATGCTTTCAATCCTACAAACCCAAAATGATACTTGGAGCTGGGATTATTTTTATGATTATATTTATATTTAGTGCTATCAATGTACAGATCAACGCCCAAAAATTTCTTGTCAGAATAGATCCTAGTTGTAAACAAACTTTGTCAATATTAGACTCATCACTATTATATTATAAACCACTTATCAGCTACTAGCTGTATTGACTGTTTGTTGTTCCAGCAATTTTGGATTGGCTTTGCAATTACCCACAAATCTTTCTTTTTGGGATTAATAAAATACTCCTTGATCTCAGATTCAAGATTAAAAAAAGTAAGACAAACTTCTGTAGCTAGATTTAGTTTGAGATGTTTTTGTTCTTGACCAAGCCATTTTATAGATTTTAAAGCTTGGTTTGTGACTTGAAAAGCCAAATTTGGAAGCATAAAATCTTGCCCAAATGGATCCATGCTCATTATTTGAAGTAAAAATTGATTGTCAACCTCTTTTTCTTTTAGCCAAATAATTTCTTTACGAAAACCAAAGCTTTGCATTTGAGCTGGAATATCCAAAATATCTTTAGCACTTTGCACATCGAGATTATAGTTGACACTGTTTTGCGACATATTAATACTCTGCAAAGCTAGCTCTATCTCTATTTGAGCTTTGGCAACGACTAATTGCGGCTGAGCCAAGATTCCAAAGCCGGCTGCACACGGATGACCCCCAAATTTGTCAAAAACTTGGTATTTTTCTTGAATAATTGCCATAGCTCTAGGCAAGTGGTAGCCTTCTGGTGCTCGCAATGATGCTGTGTATGAATTAGAATTACCTGACATAATTTGGAAGTTTGTAATGAGACTTGATAGTTTAAATTTATAACAACTTTAAAATCTCTTGAGCTACTTGAATTGGTATATAGCGACCATTTTTGTCTTGTTCCAAAACGTTCATATATTCGGCATTTTGATCATTTTTGATAGGTACAAAGGTCTGGACTTTAATCCCACATTCTTGAAAATACAAAATATAATTGGGATTGATCAGTTCATTTTTGTTGCGATAAGGATTAGTAAGCCAAACTATTTTTTTGTGCTGTAAAACACTTTTTACTTTTTGATAGTTAAAGACTGACAACCAATTACCGATTGATCCATTGGGAATTATAATGAGCTCTGCTTGGTTTAGGACTTTAATAAACAGTTTTTTGGGCTTGCCAAGTGACCGATCTAGGTTTTCAAACAACATTGTCTCTGGCATGATTGGGCTATAATAACTATCAATCTGATCTTCACCATCTAGTTTTTCAAGACTAAGGTTGCGCGCTGTCATAATCTGACGGTTTCTGGATGTAAAATCTAGGTGCACATTACAAGGCAAAATATTCAAGCCTTGCCAAAATTGGTTCCAAAAATACATTGTATCTTTCTTTTCAAGTGCATTGGTAGTGCTACCTGTTAACAACGTTGATTTGTAATAAACAAAAGTTTGGAGTACATATCCTATGCAAAAAACTTTTTCATACTTGAGCTTATGTTTGTTTTTTTGATAATACTTCCATGCTTTTTGAAAATATTTTGTAAATTCAGCCTCCTCATGAAGACCGAACCGAACTAATTTAATAATTTGTTTGAGTTTTGACATTTGCTCGCCGATCTGATCTGACCGAAAATCCAAAATACATTTGTTCATTTGTCTAGCAAATTTAGAGTTACTATCTTTGTATTTGGCGACCTGAACCAAATCTACAACTGACAAATTTTCCACTGAGTCACTGTCAAGTGTTTTGGTGTTAACAAAATGACAAATAGCTTTGTTGAGATCCGCAAAAGGTAAAATATCCAAAACTTGATCGTGCAAAAGTAAATTAAGCTCATTATTCTCAAACTCCAAAAGCCGGCCCCAAAGCCCCCAGCTCCCACCCCAGTCACCAGTATTAAAATATATATAGTGGTCGTACTCAGTATGCTTTAGAAGCTCATTCAAACTCATTACTCCGTGTCCACCAGAACCAATAACTACTATTTTTTTCCTTGTTAACTCGTTCATTATTTTATTAAACCACGATTGTGTTTTTTTGTAAAGTATAAAGTCTTTAATATTCCTGTTTCAATTAATTTTGGATTGACAAAAAGACAAAAAGTCAGCATAGTTAAATTGCAATAGCGCTACATTAACACTTTAAAATTAAACTAATATGACAAAATTCTTCAACAAATTCAAAATCTATTTTATTGTAGCAATATTGATAGTAACATCGTTTGCAGTATTTACATTTGGCTATTACAATCAAGATCAAGCAAATATCCGAAAAAAATCTACTAAGGATTTGCACGATTCTTTGGGTTATGTAAATACTGGAATCGGAAGTCTAAGTAAGTCAGATCCAGAAAGCAAAAGTTTCACTACAATGGGAATAAAAAATATTTGCCCATATCATAGCGAAGAATCATCATCAAGCGAATTATCAGAAACTATACCTACTTTTATTGACGATAAATTATCCAATAGAAAGCTTTATAATAATTCAGAAGAATGTGATAAAGCAATAAAAAAAGCAATGGAAATAGGAAAGTTGATTAGACAAACCAAGGAATAATTTTTAATGTATAAGTTTTTTAATATTTTTTTAAATATAAACATTGACAAACTAGTGTAAAGCTGTCAGTATTATATGAGTTTGCTACGCAATATTAGCATCACATTTATCAACCAATCACAATACATTATGGCCAAGAGCAACACCAAATCATCGTTTTACCCAAACGCAACAGCTAAATGTACGAACTGTGGATCTATTTATAGCTACGGTTCGAGCATCGAAAACCTTTCCATCGAAATCTGTGGAAACTGCCATCCTTTTTATACTGGCAAAGCCGTCTTACTCGATACAGCAGGGCGTATTGACAAATTCCAAAATCGAATGACCAAAATTGTTACAGATACCAAAGTAGCCAAAGCTAAAGTTCGAAAATCTGTCCAATCACTTTCAGACCTTATCAAAGAAGACGACAAACCAGAAGTAACCAAATCAATCAAAGTCAAATCTCCAAAAGCCGATGCTAGTAAAATAACTGATGCTAATATACCATTAGCCAATACCCAAAAACCTGCAACAGCTATAGTTGACCTTACTATAATTGAAGGAATTGGACCAAAAATTGCAGAATTACTAGTCTCAAAAGGAATTTCTACTTTTGCACTTCTAGCTGACACACTAGTTGCTGATATTCAAGCCATTCTTGATAAAAACTCGCTAGGTGGACATAAAGCTGACACATGGCCTACACAGGCAACACTTGCTCGTGACGGTAAAATGGAAGAGCTAGAAACTCTCAAGAAAGAATTAGACGGAGGTAAAGTCGCATAAAATATCGCATCGAAAGGTGCTTTTTTGTTATTAAATTTTATGAATAATTATGAGCTAGGAATAATGGGGCAAGAAAAAGTCTTACAAATGTACCTTGATCAAGGTTATGCTTTAGTTACCCAAAATTTTAACTGTTACCAAACTGAAAAAGAAGGAGAATTAGACCTTATACTTGAAAAAGGTAATAAACTCACTATCGTAGAAGTCAAGACTCGATCCAACAACAAATTTGGTGACGCAGCACTCCAGATTACTAGGAAAAAACTACTGTGTGTTTATAAATCCTATCAAGGCTTTGTTAGAAAATATCCCCGTTATGCTGTTTACTTTGTACAAATGGATCTAGCTACTGTCCAAGAAAGTGAAACCAAAATTTATCCAAACTGCTATTCTTTTGAAGGATTGATGAGATAAAAATCAAAAAAACATGCCCAACTATTTCCTTGCCAAAACTGATCCTGAGACATTCTCAGTAGAAGACTTTGCTCGTGAAAAAATTACTCGCTGGGACGGTATCCACAATTATCAAGCAATTGCAGTGATTATGAGCTGGGAAAATCGAAGAAAGTCATCTTTTTGACGATTGGAAACTCGTTACCCAGAGTAGATTGAGTGTTATGGCTGTGCCTCAGGGTTTTGTAGATTGGTTTGAAAATATCTAAAAAGAATTATTAACAATAGAAAAATGCTTTACAAGATTTTATAAACTATCTAGAATTATATGTATTAATCCAATCAGAATTCAAGTTTTATCTATAAATCTAATATACCAAAATTGTAATGTCGTCAGATAACGAAAAGTCGCATACAAAAACTGTAATCAACCTTTCAAAACCTTATCATAGAGGTGTTTTACAAATTGACCTAAAAAACCGAAACATAAAACCTTTGATAGATATTAAACCAATTTTAAAACCTAACGAAAAATTAAAAATATGTGATAATATCAAAAATATAAAATTAGATAAAAAAGAAAATACGATTAAAAATCAGCCAAATACATTTATAAACCAGATCAAATCCTCTACCCTAGACTATGACAAACTTCGGGCATTTGACGAATCTTCAAATCCTTTTTCCAGTGTAGATTCAAAAAAAAACAATCATTGGTTTAATGATATTCAAAACCAAACAGACACAAAACCTTTACAAAAACAGATTACTCAACTTACTAATATTGTTAATAAAGTAAAACAACTTGAGGATATTAAAAAAATACAAAAAAATATAAATGTCCAGTCAATACTAAACTTACAGCCAAAAATATATGTATCTCCGTTGCATTCTCGCTCACGAGTACTGGTTTTGGAAAATAAAAATAGTAATTTGACTAAAAAATTAAAAAAATGGCGACAACGTGACGAGAATAAAGTTATCGCTGAAAATCATAAAACCGATCTTAACAATTTTAGAACTATTCCTCTTGATGATAATTTTACTAACATTAGTAATTCAGATTTTTTCCATTTCAAAGCCCCTCCAAAATTTAGCTCAAGTGACATTCCACTGTCAAGTTTTTATAACAAATTTGAAGAAATTAGCAACATCTCTAAACAAACTGATTTACCTGAGCTTAGTGGTGAAATTAATAAGAGTAAACTTAGAAAAAAAATTCGTTTAAATAATAGGATCAAAAGATATTCCGTATCTGCTTTATTCACGACTATCATAATTATTTTTTGTACTTTGTTTTTGACTGGTAACGCTCAGTGGATGGGTAAATTTGGAGAGAAAAATGCTCAAGCAGACAAAATTAAAAATGAAATAACCAAAAAATATAACGAGTGGATTGTCACCAATAATGCTGGTAAATATTCTCCGCCAAGCAATGATCTTGATAGTGATGGTATTAATAATTATAAAGAATTTCAAATTGGTACAAATCCAAACAGCAAAAACTCTTGTAACCCAAGTATAACTGATAGTCAAAATTTATTAAACTTGATAAATCCTGCCACATGCCAACCAATTGACTTTAATATTTCCGACCAAGTGACAAAATTTAAAGATATTTTGAATCTAGCTTCAGAATTTGTACAAAAATCTCTTGATAAAAGCTACTCAAATTCCAATTTTAGCTCATCATCGATCCAAATAAAAAATTCTATAATTGCATTATCACAAAGCTCATCTTCAACAAAGATAGATATATTACCAAAAATAGAAAATAACCTTTCTAACAATTTTGAATTTATTAACACACGTTCGTACTTCAAAAATGCTGAAGCAATACAGTTATCATCAAAAAATTAAAAAATATATTATTCTTTAGCTAAATTGATAATTGACAATCAGGCAACATATATGTTACAATAAGATATATGTCCCATACAATGACCCGAACCCAAATCTATATTGAACCCGATGTTCTCGCTCAAGCCAAATTAAAGGCTCAAACTCAAGGTTTTAACCTGTCTCAGTACCTTAGAAATCTACTTAAAAACGATATAATTAATTCAAATAGCGATTCAAATATACAAGCTTAGAACTTACGCACCAAAATTACCACTCAAACTTCAAAGTTGGATTTTTGAGTTCTTGTCGTAGATAATCTGAGAGTAGTTTTTCTTTTTGTTGATAGATTGTGATATTAGTTTTTCTTTGTTTTTGTTTTAGGTCTATCCAAACCATTAGTGAACAAATAATATGATTTTTTTGTGATTTTCTTCTTCTACGCTGACATTGTTCTATGCCTGTAGTTTGTTTTAATTCCCTATGAAATTGCTCAATTTTCCATCGGTAAGCATTTACTTTTTGAACCTGTTGGAGGGTGTTAATATCTTCACAATTAGTAACCAGATAATCAGTTCTGTCGTTAGAGACCTGAGACTTGAATATTTTAGTTTTGTGCGTTGAATTGAGCTTGTTTAGTTGAATTGCAATTGGTTGATTTAAATTGTTGTTTAGTTCGTTGTTTTCTGTTCTTGTAGTGTTTATATCTTCGTCTGAATCGTTATTGAACATCTCCTTAACAGCTACAAATTGATCCCCTGTTCCGAAACTTCTAGCCTTTCTATTGCTCTTGATATTGCATACATAAACCTTATTGTAATGATTCATTTTGTTAAATAGCTTGACGGTTGAGTAGGCAGCGTCACACAAGACTCCTACATATTCTATGTCATATTTTTGAGCTTGATTTTCGATGTTATCAATTATATCTAGCATATGATCAGTTTTCTTTTTTTGATCATTTTCAATATCATAAATCCTGTAATCAAGAAGCCAACACTCATCAATATCTGGATTGTAATAAATACAACCAACCAAACCTATCCCTCTAATTACTCTATGTGCATTGCCAGAATATTGTTTTCTAACCATTTCAATATTCCTTGAAAAATTCTTATCCATTACACTATCATCGAATATGAAATACCCTCTTGGAGAGAATACGATAATCTCTACGGCTTTTTAAATATTGTGTTTGGTGGAATTGAAGTATTAGCCAGAAATCTTGTAATGCTATCATGACTAAATTCCTCTTTATGTCAGCATAATATGTACAAGTAAAGTTGATGTGACTACTCGTCAAGAACTGACAATAATCGTTTGGTGTTAAAATCATACCTCACAACTCTATCTAATTA
>JAYWFY010000003.1:0-4800 GCA_043778555.1 bacterium | reverse complement strand
TGACATAAAATAAATATAAAATTGTTAAAAATGATATTCGAGATGTGATCACCCGTTGCATGTTATTGTGTATAAAATAAAATTGCCTGTCAAGTTTTGGTAAAATAAAACACCCTATTGAGTAGGATAAAATTGAGTATTAAACATGTTTACATTGCCGTTGCTACCAAGTTGTTAATTCCAGCTATAAGTATTACTCTTGTCATTTTTGGTATTTTGACAGCAGTAGTTATGATCAGAGGTAAAGACTTCTCATCTTTGCGGAGTATTTTGCTCTATGTAGGATTTTCAGTTTTTGGTGTGGTAATCTTAGGATTTTTCTTTCCAGCTCTAGTCAATGGTATTGGCTTTGCAGCATTTATGATCTTATTTGCGGGAGCCTATATTTTGTATGACACTAGCCGAGTACTGCGGGACATGGACAAGACTAATTATATCGGAGTATCAGTCAGTCTACTAGCCTCGTTCATTTTACTACTCTGGTATGTAGTTAGGTTTTTACTAGCCTTTGGCAGAAAATAAATGAATACAGCTTACTTTTCAAGTTTACAATTATTTACTGCTTTTTCTAAATCAACAAATGAATCTTTAATTGATTGTGAATTAAATCTTGCCCATACACTAGATCCAGAATTTTTACTATAAGCATCAATTTGAAAAAAAGTTATAGGAATTTTTGGACTAATATTTTTACCTGTAAAACAATCTTTAGATAAAGTTGTCCATTCTTGGGGCGGATTTTCATATGGCTGAGTTGATGAAGATATGTGTCCTAATCTAAAATCACTTATGTAGACATTATTAATAATTGTACCATTTGGAACAGGCTGCATATGTTGAATATCTACTCCAAAATTTCCTTTATATTTATTTATTTCAACCTTAAAATATGTTTTTTTATCTTTAGTGTAACATTTTGATTCAAACTTATATTCCGGTGATTGTAGACACGAAGAACCCGTAACCTCTTCAAAATTTGTTAATGAAACTTGCCTTATAACAACACCTTTTTCAATTTTAATACTGTCATTATGAGCTGCTATAAGGGCTTTTCTTAACATTTGCATTTCGTTAACTGGGTTTATTTCAATTACTTTAGGAGTGATACCAACATTATTTTCAGTTGTTGTTTTTAAAGGCTCTACTTCGCTAATTTTGTCTATTTTAGGATTTTGACATGATATTAGACTAAGCGATAAAACACTGCTTGCAATAAATTCAGGAAATTTAATTTGTTTCATAATTGGTTTTAATTAATTTAAATATGTATTTACATCATTATACAAGTTTCACTTTTTGGCTGTGTTAAACAAGTCTTTGATTAGGTTCGTGGATTGATTCATACTGATAATATTTACACATTTTGTTGATTATTACAACTGTTTTAAGAAGCTCTTTTTTTAGAAGAGAATTCTGTGCATATTATACTGGGATCTTGTCAATGTATATTTTGAAAAGGCTAGCTCCAAGAAGTTATTCTTCATCCTTACCTTTGACACGGAAATAATGCTCCCCCTCTTTGGAGATTTTGGCTTCTACGATCAGATAATCTCGACCAAGATAGGTCATAAACTCTTTGTCTTTGAGGACTTTGTCGCCCCACTCTACAAATACCACAGACTGCAAATCTATTAACTCTTCTTCTACCCAAGTACGATCCTGTTCGTTTTTCCAAGATTTTGGAGTAGAGCTGTCTTTTGTTTTGGTGTCGTTTTCAAATAGTCTTTGTAGGTCAAAGTGAGCTATTTTACTCATATTACATTTTTCAGCAACTTGGGAAGTGTACATCAATTTGTAATGATTGAGAATATTATAACTGGGTGAAGTGGCTGGTTCTTCAGTCTGTAGTAGTGTGCAAATATTTTTGACAAATGTAGTTTTGCCCGTCCCTACATGACCTTTGAGGAATATCAACGAGAATTTACCTTTGAGGATTTGGTAATATATCATTTCTACCATCCGCTCTATAGGCATTCTCTCACCCATTAATAGTGGATTTTCTTCACTCTCAACCGGTGTCTTATTATTGCCAAGCTCAGGGTGAACACCCTCCAAAAAGTCAACTAGCTTAAAACTGTCTTTGTGGTTACGGATTTTATTTAAAGCCACTTCTTCGATTTGACGAACACGCTCACGAGTGACTTTGAATACGTCTCCTATCTCCTCCAACGTATGAGAAATACCAGTACCATCTAGCCCAAAACGCAAAAGAATTACTTTTTTTTCACGAGGTTCAAGAATGTCGTCTACTATACCCATTATATGTCCTCGTAGTATCTGATTGGAAGCTGACTCAAGTGGCTGGACGGTATTTTCATCTTCAATTAGCTCAATCATCTGAGTATCACTGTCTTCGCTGTTGCCAATAATTGTGTCAATGGAAACGGTGTCTTGAGAAATACGTTTAAAATAAAAAATAGTATCAAGATCAACTCCAATTCTTTCTGCCATCTCTTCGTCACTTGGCTCTCGACCCAGCATATCAGTCATTGCTCGCTTTTCTTTGCGGAAACGATTGAGTTTTTCTTCTACATGTACAGGTAAGCGGACAGAACGGCTTTGATCAGCCAAAGCACGCCGGATACTTTGTTCAATCCAGTAGCTTGCATATGTAGAGAATTTATAACCACGTCTCCAATCAAACTTTTCCACAGCTCTGAGCAGCCCGATGTTTCCTTCTTGGATAAGGTCTAGAAAGGCAAGGTTTCGACCCATATATTTTTTAGTAGCGTGAACGACTAATCGAAGGTTGGCATTGTTTAGTTTTCTTTTTGCAGCTTGGTCTCCTTGCTCAATAAGTTTGGCGAGTTCAATTTCTTCGTCTTTGGAGAGGAGGTTGAACCTAGAAATATCTCTGATGTAGTTTTGCACACTGTCGTCATTAAGATCTTGACCAGAAATATCACCAAGTACTTTTTCCTCTTCTTCTGGGTTTTTAAAAATACTCTGCATCACCATATCACCTTGGTTATCCATATGAAGTGACTCCTTATCGGTATTCCATAGCGAGTCAAGATTGTGCTCAAAGCTAATAGGCGCACCGCTGTCTTCGCATAGGTCAAAAATGTCTTCGAGTAAGTCTATATTAGTCTCTGGGTGAGGAAAAACATAGAAAAGCTCATCTTCAGTCACAAATCCACGAATAATACCTTGCTTGATTACTTCTGCCATTTCTTGTTGAAATTCGATAGGTTGAGACTGGAAAACAGGATACTGGGAATGATCACTTGTAATAAAAGATTTGAGACGTTTTATACCACCTTTGATTTCTTTTGCCTTGGTTACTTTCTTCATTTTAATCTTGATTCCATCTTCCATTACTCGGTAACGTTTGGAGCCTTGGCTTTGGATGTTTATGTCATCAATAGCAGCTTGCTTGCGGCGATCGGCTGTAGAAACTAGATTGAGCCCCAAAATTCCTTTTCTAGTGACCAATTCTTCTATTGGAGCAACATAATTATCATCAAGAAAGTCTTTATTCTGGGCGTTATCAGCGTTAATCTGAGCTTTACGCTGTCGGACTTCTTTGGACTTTTGTGCTGCTTTTTGTGCTTTACTTACTTTTCGTTTGACACCATCTATTTCTTCAGGTTGGTCTTCTTTGACAAAGATCTTTGTGATTTTAGGGATTTTTATTTTGACTGTTTTGGATGAGCCAATGGTGAGTCGTTTTCTCTCAGCTGAGGATTTTTTGCCTCTTTTTTCATCGTCTCCACCTTTTAATGATTCTGCAATTGTTTTTCGTGCCATAATTTATATATAAATTTGTTTTATTTTGTTAAAAGTTATTTTTCTAAATAGGATTAGACTCCGGTAGGTAACAGAGCAGTAGCGATTAGCTGGAATAATTTTTGTTTAAGAATGTTTTAGCTAGTACCTTATCTATAAGGTTTGTGAGCCTAACCTCAAATATTACATTGTTATTATTATCTTATTTGATAAGTGGGCAAGTTGTCAAGTTGCTTGACTTTAAAGCGTAGTTTGGGTTATGATTTGTGGATATGCCACTATTAAAAATAAATTTGGATTCAAATTTTAAATCTACAATAGAGGAAATACTAGGTGCAAAGATTTACGTTCGCAATAGCTTTGGAGCCAAATTTGAGGAAAATCATAGTGAAATTCAAAACTTGATAGAGCAGGGGACTCGCAATGCCTCAGTATATCTTGACCGCAATCGACTTGGGCAAAAACTCAGTATGTTTGATGAAAACAGGCTTTACACATCGGTAGTGCAACTTGGCGAGTTTTTAAAGTTAACTACGATCCCTCGACGTATTGAGTGTTTTGATATTTCTCATCTACAAGGTAAGTTTGTCTATGGCTCTATGGTGGTTTTTATTGATGGGCGACCATCTAGCAAGTATTATAGGTTGTTTAAATGCCCAGACCAAAATAACGACTTTGAAAATCATCAACTTGTAATGCGGCGGCGGTTGCAAAAAGGGCTTGATTTTATGACCGGTCTTACGACTGACAGAGGCTGGCAGTTACCAGATCTTATTATAGTTGATGGTGGCAAAGGGCAATTGAGTGCGGACTATAAGGTTTTGTATGAGATGGGGTTGCAGGACAAAGTCAATATGGTGTCACTTGCCAAGCAGGAAGAAGAAATTTTTTCGCCAAAGCAAGGTCTTCCAACTGTTCCTAGTTTTGATTTTGACCCAAAGACTTTTGAAGATTATAAATTAGGCAAAGAAGGTGGACTATTGACAACTGGTGAAATGAAATTTTTGTTACTGCGTATCTCCGACGAGGCTCACAGATTTGCTATCAAAAATAATCGCAATGCGCGGATCA
>JAYWFY010000002.1:0-4826 GCA_043778555.1 bacterium | reverse complement strand
TGACATAAAATAAATATAAAATTGTTAAAAATGATATTCGAGATGTGATCACCCGTTGCATGTTATTGTGTATAAAATAAAATTGCCTGTCAAGTTTTAGTAAAATAAAACACCCTATTGAGTAGGATAAAATCAAATAATAAGCATGTCTACATCTGGACGATGACTGGGATGACTTCTGGTTCTTTTTCTATAGCTTTGTAAATATAGTTTTTGACCATAGTTCTGACCTCAGATCGCATTTCGGCAAAGAACGACGTCGTACCTTTATCAAGATTGATATTGGCAAAGTTGTGAGTGACTTCTTCTTTAATATCCTCAATAAGATCTCGGCTAGTCTTCATATACACAAATCCACGAGACACAACGTCAGCTGTAATCAATTGTTTCTGTTTGTTGATCAGAAGGGTGATAATCACACAGCCTTGGGTAGCCATTTGACGTCTTTCCATCAATACAGCCTCGGAGACAGCTCCTACACCAGTACCATCTACAAGCAAGTATTTGTCAGTAATGATGTCATTAAGAAGATAAACTCCATCGGCTCGAAGCTCGGTAATTCGACCATTTTCTCCAATCAAACAATGCTCTGCTGGAATACCAACGCTCATTCCAAGCTCACCAACTTTCTCAAGCATATAGTGATCACCGTGAATAGGTTGCAAGTAGTCAGGTTTGCATAGCGTAAATAGGAGTTTGAGATCTTCTTGGCAAGCGTGACCAGAAACATGAAGTTGGAATTCTTTGTTTTGATACACGGCGACGCCTTTTCGGGAAAGTTTAGCAATAAGGTCAGCTACAGATTCTTCATTACCTGGAATAGGGTTAGATGTAAAGATTACCGAGTCTCCACCTTGTAATCGGACTTGGTCATGTTCATCTCTTGCCATTCGTGATAGCGCCGCCATATCTTCACCTTGAGAGCCAGTAGAAAGAATACAAACTTGCTTGGGATCGAGTTTGACCAGATCAGCCAAGTCGACAACCAATCCAGCTGGTACACGAATGTAACCAAGCTCTGCACAGGTCTTGAAGTTAGTAATCATAGACCGACCGATGAGGGACAATTTTCGGTTATACTTGACACAGGCATCGATTGTAAACTGGATACGAGACACGGTTGTAGAAAACGCAGTGACAATCACGCGAGCCTGACATTCTTCAAAGATTTTTTTGATAGTGTTGCCAATTACCCGCTCGGAGACTTGATAGCCAGGCTTCATTACACCAAGCGAGTCGGTAAGTAATATTCGAACACCTTCAGCTCCCATTTGTGCCAATTTGGCATAATCAGAAACTTGACCGTCAAAAGGGGTATTATCAAATTTCCAGTCGGTACAGTAAGCAATACGACCCATCGGAGTTTCGATATCGAGACCAACTACATCTGGAATAGAGTGATTAAGCCTAAAGAAGTTGATCTTAAAGCAACCGAGAATAAGGCTTTGGTCAGGTTTGACGATCTTGGCAATAATTTTTTCTGGTAATTCAAACTCTAGAAGTCTGTTTTTAAGCAACGAAAGTGTCAAAGGCATTCCAAAGATAGGCACTCCAGAAAGTTTTGGTAGAATGTAAGGAGCAGCTCCAATGTGATCAAGGTGACCATGAGTAAAGACTATACCACGGACTTTGGATAAGTTTTCTTCTAGATATGTAGTGTCTGGAATAACGTAGTCCACTCCAGGGAATTTTTCTCCGCCCCCAAAGCCCATACCAGCGTCAACAACGATAATGTCATTGCCACATTCGATAGCTGTCATATTCATACCAACTTCAGAGACACCTCCAAGTGGGATGATTCGAACGGCTGGACCGTCTGGAAATACTGGAGCTGCGTTAGAAACTAGCTTGATGCCTGAGTTTATTAGTGGATTGAGAGTAGGATTAGCAAGGTTGCCTCCAGTGAGTGATACTAGAGATTTTGCAGATTTGTAGGCTGGCACTTTGGCGTTGCCTTTGTAGGAATTGTTGTTATTGTTATAATCGTTGTTGTAATTGTTGTTTCGAGACATAAAAATTGGTTTGTCTGATGCCATAGCAGAAGTTTTTCTGACAGGTGGCAAAGGGCGTCGTTGTCGGGCCATAAGTTGTATAAAATAATGTATTTGTTTGTTATTAGATAACTAATAAAATTATGTAAAAAATTGATGTAATTGATTGCAAAGAGAGTATGTCATCTTGAGCAAAGCGAAAGATCCTCACTGGTAGTTTTTGACCCGTTAAAGATTGTTAAATTTTGAAAGAAAAGATTCTTCGGTTTACCCAAATGCAAACTTAGCCGTCAATTAGTAAATTTTTTAGCCAAGAAATTAAAGTACAATTTTATTCCTGCAGGAATTATTGTGTTAGAAAAGTCAAATATAGAAGTGTGTTTCTTAATCGTCAAAAGTCTCCAGCTAGCTTACCAAAAGTATTGGTATATTTACTTAATAATATAATTGATATTACAAATCCAGTCAAATATATAGTTTTAAAAGAGGTTTTTTATATCTACAAATAAAGGTTTTTGAGTGTTTGTGAATTATGATTATACTGTAAATAAATGTTGAAACTATTTCTTGTAATTATAAAAAGCGAATATTGAGTAATTTATTATTCCTATTATTACAAATAAATAAAAGGAGAAAATAAATATTAATTCGAGATAAAATCTGTAATACATGATGTCAAGTATTCCTTGAAAAAACCAAGTACCTTTTTGCATAAGTGGTAAGTTAGCAGATATAACTAAAGATGTGTAATATCCAAGTATAATCTTCCAATAAATTGGGTTTTGTTTTAAAAATGTTAAAAACATATAAAGTTGAATAATTAGTTTAAAAGAGACTCAACTATAAAAGTTTAAGTCTCCATTTTTTGTAGCCTATAAAAGCTACAAAGATTTAGATGTTACCAACCAAATGGATTCCACCATGGATTTTCTTGTGCACCGCCAATTGTGTTATTTCCTTTACCATGATTAGAACTTGAAGTATAACCTTTACACATGTTTTCGTTAGGGTCATAATCGAACTTATAAACACCGTTGGTTTGGTTAAATTTGGTGTTACAAACTTCTATTACTGTTACAATTCTATCTTCACTATTATCGACTCCACATACACCTGCATAAGAATTTAGCTCTTTTGCATATGAGTAATAGTAAAATCTTGATTTACAAAGAGTATCAAGGCTATACATGTCAGGAGAACCTAACGAAATATAATCTGCTTTAGCTGAAGGAGCTAAAGATAAGATACTTGTTGCAATAAACGAAGCAATCAAAATTTGGAAAGTTTTCAAAATAGAATCCTTTGTAAATAAATAAGAACAACGTTGATTTTTGTTAGCCGAACAATAAAAATTTAAATTTTCTGTCCAATATTAACAAATATAAGTTTAGCATATAAAATATATAAAGTCAACTATTTTAATATGTCATATTTTGGCTTAAAACCTAAATAATATGTACTTAAAATATTTTGAGAATATAAATTATAAAAAATTGCTTTACTTAATAATACAATCTTGTAGATTATACGATAAATAAATTTTATTTTATGGTGCCGAGGAGAAGAATCGAACTTCCGACACGAGGCTCTTCAGGCCACTGCTCTACCACTGAGCTACCTCGGCATTGTTTTAGTTCACGACTAAAAATGTTTTTGACGACTGATTAATTATGTTTTCTAATTCCAAATATGTCAAGTTGATTATCTCAGAATTGGTTATCTGGATGGCAATATTAAAGTCTGAAGAAAGGTGATTTTGAGAATTGTGCTGCTCAAAGATTGCTTGGATTCGCCGCCGTATTTTATTCCTGATGTTTGCACGCTTAGATACTTTTTTGGAAATAATAACAAGTAGTTTAAAGATACTAGGTTCAGATTTTTTTTTGGAAATAACTGTAAAGTATTTGGTCTTATATCTAAATTTGCTGTTAATCGTCGATTTGATTTCTTTGTTTAATACAATACGGTTTTGTTTTGCAAGCATTGTAGATTTGGTAAGGTTTTAGTCTAGAAGTCGTCATTCTGAGCAAAGCGAAGAATCTGTTGCTAATTTAATTCCAAATGTAAACTTTATTTTCACTTAAATAACTAACGGATCTTTCGCTACGCTCAAGATGACTTTTGAAAAATTTAAACTCTAGATAGGCAACCTTTGTTTTTGAGATTTTATGACTACAGCCATTCGTGTTCGGCCTTTGAGTCGTTTGGATTTGAGGACTGATTGACAGTTGAGTAATCGATTGCGAAAGCCAAATTTTCTAGCTCGCTTTCTTTGTTGTAGTTTGGTACCTGCGTATGAAGACATGTGAATTATTTTTTATGAAATGTGGTTTTGAAATATGGTTCGGGGATAGGGACTCGAACCCCAATAGACAGCACCAAAAACTATAGTCCTACCATTAGACGATCCCCGAATATGGTTGATAATGATATTTCAAATTATTAATTGCTTTGTTCTAGCATGTATTAACCAAGTTATAATAACACATTTTTTTACAATCTGTCAAGCAACTTCGTACGGAAAATTAATAGCTAAAACATATAAACTAAATCTCAAAATTACCTATCAAACCAGCACTATCTTTCCAAAATTCTGTATATTTATCAGTGACGACTATAGATATTTTGTCTTTTTGCACTTTGGATACCAGCAATCTGACCAAATCAATGTTCTGCTCATCATTTTGAGGATTAACAACAAACTTGAATATATCACAATTAAAACTTTTCATAGCCTTGTATATTTTACGGAAGTTGCGATAGTTTGTAGATTTATTTGAATTATAGCAAATGATAATTTTTGTCTCTGGATGTTTCAAATTGAGATTAAGTTTT
>JAYWFY010000001.1:0-14422 GCA_043778555.1 bacterium | reverse complement strand
TCCACAATATAAATAAACCAGTACGCTTTGTATCTAATTCGGTGCGAACGTGGTTATATTTTTTATCATGCTCGAAAACTTCTATTGTAAGCTGATTTTGAATGTCTGTTAGCGATTTTAAAGTATCCATAAGATAACGTAAATTTAAGTTTTACTCCTTTCTCAAGAAGAAATTGCGGGCTGAATAGTGAATAGCTCCTACGATTGCTGAGATTACTAACATCAAAATTCCTGTCAAAGCGTCACTTTGGAAAGTTCGTTCTTTTTGCTCTTCCATACCTTTGTTAGTTGCCTCAATACACTCTTTAATCTCTACCTCAGTAGGAACTGGTGGAGTGTAAGGTTTTGTGGAATCTGTCGGCATAATAGGAATTTTTGGATACCAGTATTGCGAACCTTGTCCATTTTTGCATTGTAGCTCAGGGCTAGTATACGGGCCGTACATGTAGCTGTTGTCAGCTTTTGGGAAGACGTTTTTGATCAACACAGCTTTACCAAACATAAACACGCCAGTACAAAAGAAAAGTAGAGCAAATGTAATTACGAGATAAAAGTAAATTTGTTTGACCCAATTGGTTTTAAAGTTATTATTGGAATTGATTGGGGTGATTTGGATAGTTTCTGTAGACATAAAGGTTGATTTAAGTTATAATGATTTAAAAATTTAGATAGAACTAAAATGTTCACACCTACATTTTTTTAATGCTTTGATAGTTTTTTTGATTACTTGAATCCTTGGATGATTTTGAGTTGGTAAAAATTCACCATCCGTGTCACATTGGCTTCTAACTTCAGGAAACCGGTTTCGTCTGTATTTGTTTTTACAGCTTGAACGTAGTAGATACAATTAGTGCATGGTGTAAGAGTTTTCTCGAAAACATTGAAACTAGAAATTTTAATTTTTGTGCCATAGCCTGATATAAATTTACTTTGCAGCATATTCGCTGGATTCAAAATCTTGACAGACTTTGGTGAGGTTGTCCTTGGATTCGTCTTTCCATTTACCTTCGTTAAGCTGAGCTGTAAGATCAGGGTAGTATGTGACTAAGAATTTACGAATGGCGATACAAAATGCTTGGACTTTGTTAACGTCTAATTTGTCCATAAAACCGTTGTTGACTGCAAAGATGGCGATAATTTGTTCGGCTTGAGATAATGGGTTATAGGCTGGCTGTACAAGGACTTGAGTAGCTGCAGCACCACGAGTTAATTTAAGTTGAGTAGCTTTGTCGAGATCTCCACCAAACTGGCTAAAGGCTGCGAGTTCACGGTATTGAGCCAATTCTAGCTTCATAGATCCAGCTACTTTTTTCATAGCCTTGGTCTGAGCGGCACCACCGACACGAGTCACAGACAAACCTGGAGAAACAGCAGGGCGAATACCAGAGTTGAACAAACTGGATTCCATAAAGATCTGACCATCAGTTATAGAGATGACATTGGTTGGAACATAGGCAGAAATATCACCAGCTTGAGTTTCGATAATTGGAAGGGCTGTGATTGAACCTCCACCAAGCTTAGCACTCAATTGGCAAGATCTTTCCAAAAGCCGTGAGTGTAAAAAGAAAACATCTCCTGGGTAAGCCTCTCGCCCTGGTGGTCGCCTAAATAGTAATGAAAGCTGCCTATAAGCCCAAGCTTGTTTGGTCAAATCGTCGTAGATTATCAACACATCCCGACCCTTTTCCATAAAGTACTCTGCAATTGCAACCCCAGAATATGGAGCCAAATACTGCATAGCTGGCGAATCGGAAGCGGAAGCGGAGACAACAATCGTATATGACATTGCACCAGCGGCTTCTAGTTTCTCGATCATTTGTCTAGTTTTGGACTGTTTTTGACCGATAGCCACATAAACACAAACCATGTTCTCTTTTTTTTGATTGATGATTGCATCTACCGCAATAGTGGTTTTACCTGTTTGTCTATCACCAATAATAAGTTCACGTTGTCCCCGCCCAACATTGACAAGAGCATCTATAACTGTGATACCAGTTTTGACAGGGCGATCTACAGACTGACGAGCCATTACACCATAGGCTTTACGTTCGATTGGCATATCTCGAGATTCTTTATAGACAAGTGTATTGCCGTCAATAGAATTGGCAAGTGCGTCAACGGTGTGACCTTGAATTTCGTCGCCAACGTTGACAGAGAGAGTTTTCCCAGTTGCAAAAACTTTGTCGCCAGCTCGAACTTCGTTGGCGTCGTTAGAAAGGATTAAAAGTCCAACTTGTGTTGTCTCAAGGTTAAAGGCTACAGCAGGAACGATTTTGTCGCCGACTTGAATATGGACAATTTCGTTGTAAGAGACTTGACTAAGACCGTCTGCTAGGGCAACGCCATCACGTACAGAAACAATCTGCCCAACATTGTGTTCACTGGTATTGGCTTGAATACTCGCAATTTTGGCTTCTAAGTTTGTAAAAATAGACATTTATAAATAAAGATTTTGTTAATAAATTTTGTAAATTAGTTTTCGTATTGTAATAGTTTTTTGTAAGAATTGTCAAACAACTTATGACTTACGCAGTTTAGCTAACAAACACATTTAAATCAATATAATTATATTTTCCTTAGGCTGTTAGTTGACTTATCAACTGAGAAATAATGTTTTTTAAAAACATAAGCGCGTAAGTGCTAAGATGTTATTTTTAACGGATTAAGAATTCAAAAAGTTCAAAGTGATAACTTGCATAATTTAGGTTAGACCGTTGGAAAGATAACTGAGCCAAATTACGGCAATTAAAATGCTCCCAAGTTATGACAATGGAAGCTCAGCGTAACAAATATTTTTTTGAAATAATTATGACAAATTGGTGATTAAATTGAATGCTGTATTTAAAAATTAATTTTTGTTGTACTTTTAATATATGGTCATCAGTAGTACGAACGAAAGTATAAAAAAATGACAAAATAAGAAAAATAAGAAAAATAAACGATGAAATATGAGCAAAACCTACAAAGCAATTTGCATTTTCCCAAGGCTAGCTAGGGGGTAATATTGGTGTTTTAAGCAATTATAAATCTCGTCAACCAAATCCAAATCTCCTGCAATTGCACGTTCATATGACAAAGGCGGCAAGAATAATTGAATTTTGTCTTCTTTGGGAATTTGTCTTTTGGTCAATTGACTTGCTTGCTCGTAGTGGTTTTGGTATATATGGCAATGAATTCCGCTATAATGTAGTTTGCCAATTTTGACATTTAGCTTTTGCGCCAAAATAGCTTGGAGTATTGCAAAACCTGCGATGTCGTGCGGCATTCCTAGCATAATATCATTAGATCGAAATGTAAAGTGCAAATTGAGCTCGTTGTTTACAATATTAGCCACCCAGACTGGTACACAAGGTACGTTTTTTTTTGGGGTAGAGTCCAATCCATCGTTATTGGCATCCCAAGTTATCACTACACCCTGCCTACTGGATGGATCAAGGGTGAGCATGTTGACAAGCGAGACTATCTGATCACGTCCAAAATGATTTCGCCAACGGTAGCCATATCCAGAATCAGCTATATTACCTTCGTCCATAAAATCATCCCAGATCTTGGAATACTGCTGAAAAAAATCCAACTCTTTTACTCCTTGTAAATACCAGATCATTTCAGCTATAAATAATTTGAGGGGGATTTTGCGGAGAGTCAAAAGTGGAAAAGTCTTGGAAGGTTCAAAAGTGGCGTTAATTCCAGTCACAATTTTGGTTTTTGCTCCAGTTCGAAGATTGGTTTCCTCTACCCCGTTATCCAAAATCTCTATGACTAGATCTTTATAAAAGCTATTGATTGTCGATACTTTTTGCATAGTTAACTTAGGATATTAGAAAATATTAGTAATTGTCAAACAGTCCATCTTTGTATCTTAAAGTTAAATTAAAACTTAAATAGAAATTGAACTAAGCATAATTTGAGGATCAAATTCTTGACAAAAAAAACTCGATAAAGCTTAATTAGAAGAATAAATCCAACACAAAGTTCACAAATATGCTACCTATTCTTATCAACTTGATGTTTGTTTCTGGATTCTGTTTTTGCATAATTATAACTTTAGAATACGCAATCCACCTTAGAGAAAACCAAAAAATCAAGGAACTTACCAAGGACAATTTTATTGAAGAGTTCGCTCATTTTGACAACCAAAAGACTAGATTTGATCAAAAAACTAATAACCTTGACAATTTTAACTACAGCGATATGAAATTTAACTTAAGCAACAAATATTTTGAAAGAAGTCTAGTACTCGTAAAATCACAAGATTACAAAGGATGGTACGAAAAAGCAGTAGAAATCATCAAAAAAATTTTTAATAATCTAGGGTATTACTCACAAAAATTTATCAAATACATAATAGGGTTGAGTAAAAGTGAAAATAATTTTTCCGATCGCGCAATCAAGCACACCAAAAGTACTCAAAGTGATAAAGAAATAAATGATACAGCCAAAAAAATTACCCAAATAATAGAAAATAGTTCTAGCCAAGAAAATCCAAACTCAGCAACAATTGAACAAAATATTCAAACCGATATTAAGCAAAATCCAAACCCTACCCAATCTAACGAAAGTTTTAATATCAAAGAAGCAAATAGTATAATTAAGACAGATACTACTGGAGGAGCTACTCTCAACCTTGCCGTTGACGATTCCAAAATTAAAGACACAACGACTTATGACAAAATTGAAAAAAGTATTTTAACCAAACTACAAGAGACCGGACTCAATCATTATGATATTTGGCTGGAGCTTGGACAATTTTACCAAAAATATGACGAAAAAGAAAAAGCAATAGAGATTTTTGCTATGGTTATGAAACACGCACAAGGTAAGGATAAAGACCTAGCTCGAGATGGATTGATTGCCTTGAGTTAAAAAATTAATTAATTCTTGTATCCGCTCCAACAACACCAAGGTCTGAAACAATGACTTTTTAAGATTTTGAAAAGTGACAAATGACAAATTACTTTAGCTTACTTTAATTATCCCTGAATTGTTATTATAAACAATATATGTTGCACAAAACTCATATACTCAAACCCAAACTATTTTTTAAATACGATGTACAGTTGATGATTATAACTGTGTTGTTGTGTACGGCTGGTTTGGCATATTTGGCATCAAGCTTGAATCTCAGCACCGAAAACACATATTGGAGTGAGCTCCAAAAACAATTCTTGGTAGGAGTTATTGGTGGGGGCATAGTAGCTTGGGGCTTGGCACAGATAGACTATCATATTTGGACAAACAACCGAGACAAGATAATCAAACTAAGTTTTGCAATGCTTGGTTTTGTAGCATTTTTCTCATTCTTGGTCTTGTTCAAATCTACAGCTGATGACAAGCAAGCCTTGATAAATTGGTTCAACTGGATGCCAATCCGACCTTACATTGCCAACGGTGCCGTGCGGTGGATAGAATTTCCTTTTGGACTACCAAATATTCAACCTAGCGAATTTGCAAAATTGACAACTTTAATATATTTTGCAGGATATTTTGGTAAAAACTACCGAAGTGGATTAGATTGGGTCAATATCAAAAAACCCCTATGGGTCTTTGCCATCTCAGCTTGCTTGATTCTTCTTCAGCCTGACCTTGGTACAGTTGCTGTTATTTTTACAATACTAATGTCTGCAATGCTAGTCGCCAAAGTACCCTCTGAGATATTAAAAAAAATATTGTTAGTTGGAGTTGTGATAGGTTTATTTTCTATAGTTTTTACACCATATAGATTGTTAAGGCTACTCAGCGTTATACAGGTAGAAGAAAAAAGTGCCCAAGTAGATGGAATTCAAAGAGCTTTGTATAGAGGTGGATTATGGGGTCGTGGCTACGGAGCTAGTATGAAGATTGACGCCCAAATATACGAGGCAAGTACAGATTCCATTATTGCTGTCATAGCTGAGGAAACTGGCTTTGTTGGTACAGCTTTCTTTTTAATGCTGTATGCCTGGTTGTTTTATCGCGGTATGCAAATTGCCAATCAAGCCAAAGATTTGGAAGGTAAAATGCTCGCAACTGGTATAGTAGTATGGATTGGAGCTCAAGTATTGCTCAATGTCTGCGGAATGACTGGAATGATTCCAATGAAGGGATTACCCTTACCTTTTGTCTCCAAAGGCGGGACGGCTATGATGATTAATCTTATTTCAATAGGTATTCTGCTCAATATATCAAGTCAAAGAAGCAATGAGTTTAGAGCTTAGTTTGTCACTGACTCTACACAAGCTTGCCAAAAAAATCCTATCGGTGTATAATTCAATTAAGACTAAATCCAAACACTATGTTTCAAGACAACACTTTAATTGGTATAGATATTGGCTCCAATAGTATCAAAATCGCAGAATCGCAAATTATAAATGGTCAAAAAACTATCACAACCTATGGAGTTGCCCGTCATAATATTGATCTTGAAGGATATTGGGACAGTAGTAGACTGCGACAACTCTCCAAGCTAATCAACGAGATAATTAAAACAGGAGAATTTGTTGGTATCAAAGCTATGATCGGAGCGTCCAGTCGTAATGTTTTTGTAACAAGTATGGATTTTGAAGAAAGTTGGGACAAAAAAATGATACAAACTGAAATTGAAAAACAAGCAATTCACTTTTTACCATTCCCACCTGACGAAATGATTTTATCTTGGGATATTATTAATGACGATCCGCGGATCAAAGCCTATACTGGCAAACAGCGAGTAATTATTAACGCACTTCCCGACTTTGTACTTGAGAACAACCGCAACCTTCTGGAGCATATCAATCTTGATGGAATTGGACTAGAAAATCAATCTATTTCACAAATACGCTCAATGCTCAAAAATGACTCTGGCAATACTATTATCGTAGATATTGGAGCCAAGCACACTAGTTTTTCAATAGTTGTAGATGGAACATTGAGGTCAAGCAATCACCTACCAATAGGTGGGGACAAAATCACCCAAGATCTTGAAAGAGAACTAGGAGTCAACGAGCTTGTTGCTGAGAATTTTAAAAAAGATTTGAGCTTGGTTAATCTATATGTTTTACCAAAAGTAATTTTTAACAATCTTTCCATCATAAAGTCTGAACTAGACAGCTTTGTAGATCTCAATCGCAAAATAGCCCAAACTCCAAACAAAATTATATTTACTGGTGGAACTGTACATTTGGCAGGATTTGGTGAGTTTTTTAAAAACAGTTTGATCCCTACCTTTATCGCCGATCCTACCAAAAATATTAATATTGATGAAGGGCACAAAGCCTACATTCAGCCCATTATGTGTCAGCTTTCTACGGCAATTGGACTAGCTATGAGAGAAAATAAATAAAAATCTTGCCAAAACCAAAGTATTAAATTATAATGCAAATACAAGACAAACATTAAATACAGATTAATGCCAGATATTTTTAATAACAATAGAAACTACAAACCTGGTCAAATGCCAGTACACACTCCTACAACTACCCCTGTGTTCCAGTCTGCCAATCTTCATACCGAATTACAACAAAACAACAAAACACAAGGTGCATTTGGTCAGTACGGAGCCAATCTTGGTCAGGCAAATTCCAATTTTGCCATAGATCATAGCTTCAACCCTAATCAACAACCAAACTTTGGCAATAGCAACCCTAATCCAAACTCAATGTCGGCTCAAGGTTTTGGTACCAATAATGCCAATAATAACCAGCAATTTAATCAATTTCAAACAGGTAATCCAACTCAGTCACAACAACAAAATAGCTTTTCAAATCAACAATTACAACCAAATCAACAACCAAATCAACATTCCAATTCGCAATACAACTCACCGTACTCCAATCACAAATCTATTACTAGTAGCACAATAGCAGGATCGGGCAACGTCAACGGCTTTCAGTCAATCTTTCAGCCAAGTCAGCCCCAAGTATACAATTCAAATATCCCAAATAATTTAATCAATCAAAGCCAGCCAAATTTTGATCCAGCTCGAGACGTCGGTCGACAAAATAGCTTTTCAAATAGTCACTCAAACGGATATTCAAATGGCTCTTCAAACTTTTCCAAGAATCCTAACGCTCCAAAGCTAGTCGCCAATATTCGGGACAAAAACTCACCAAGTTATCTCAAAACATTATCATCGCAGGCTCTCAAACGTGAAGTGGCTCAGACTGAAGTAGAAATCCAAAAAGCTTTACTCGAAAACGAAAAAAACTATAAAAAAGACCTTACAACCATTCGAGATTTGATCTCGCCTTCTAGCGTCAGCATTACAACAGGTCAAATGTCAATGGGAACCAAGCTCGTACGATCATTTTTTGTCTTGACTTACTCTCGTATCATCACCAGTGGCTGGCTCGAGGGTGTGATCAACGCTGATATTCCGCTAGATTTGTCTATTTTTATTTATCCAGAAGACAGCTCCAAAGTACTCAAGGATTTGAAATCTAAAGTAGGTAAAATTCAAGCATCTTTGCAAATCAACGCTGAAAAAGGTGCCGCTCGTGACCCAGCTTTAGAAACAGCTTATCGTGATGTAGAAGCTCTACGTGACGCAATTCAACAAGGTGTAGAAAAGTTTTTTAAAATTGGAGTCTATATTCAAATCTATGCCGATACTCAAGATCAACTGGAACGCAATTCTCAGTTTGTAGAGTCAATGTTTGATCAACAAAACATTATTATCAAACGAGCAGCTCTCCAGATGGACGACGGTTTCAATTCTTGTTTGCCGATTCTCAAAGATGATTTGTTTGTATATTCCAACATGAATACCAGTCCACTTTCGGCTTGCTTTCCGTTTGTATCTTCAGATTTGTCGTCCAATAGTGGTATTTTGTACGGTATCAATCGACACAATTCTTCTTTGGTCATCTACGATCGCTTTGACCTAGAAAATGCCAATGCAGTAGTTTTTGCAACGACTGGTGCAGGCAAATCTTATGCTGTCAAGCTAGAAATTTTGCGATCTTTGATGATGGGAGTATCTGTAATCGTAATTGACCCTGAGCAAGAATACAAAATGCTTGCTGACACAGTTGGAGGTGCCTATATCAATTTCTCGCTCAATTCCACCAATCGTATCAATCCTTTCGACTTACCAAAACCTCTTCCTGGTGAAAACACTGGTGACATTATCCGTTCTGCCACTATCGATCTTATTGGCTTGATAAACTTAATGCTTGGTAAAATGACCCCAGCTGAGACGTCTATAATGGAACGAGCAATAATGGAATCTTATGCCAAGCGTGACATCAACGCCGAATCCGACTTTGCTAATCTTACACCGCCAACTATGTCTGATTTGGTAGATGTTCTCAATGGAATAGTAGGGGGGGAATCTCTAGCTCAAAGGCTTTATCGGTACACAGAAGGTACATTTGCAGGAATTTTTAATCGCCAGACTAATATCAATATTTATAACCAATTTGTGGTCTTTAATATTCGAGACCTCCAAGACGAACTCCGACCAATTGCAATGTATGTACTTTTAAAATACGTTT
Source organism: bacterium (assembly GCA_043778555.1). Taxonomy (GTDB): domain Bacteria; phylum Patescibacteriota; class JACMRA01; order JACMRA01; family JACMRA01; genus JAYTWQ01. Next base: position 4,973 of record JAYWFY010000001.1, on the reverse strand, counting down.
GGAATGAGATAAGATCGGTCTTAAAACAGCGTATCTTGGTTTGTGATGAAGCTTGGATTATGATGCAATTTGAAGACAGTGCCAAATTTCTTTTTGGTCTGGTCAAACGTGCCCGCAAATACTATCTTGGGGTTACGACTATTACCCAAGACGTTTCTGATTTTATGAATAGTCCTTGGGGCAAGCCAATAGTGACCAACGCTGCTATGAAAATCTTACTTAAGCAATCGCCTAGTTCAATAGATTTAGTTGGCGAAACTTTCAATTTGACCTCAGGTGAAAAACAAGTATTACTAGACTCTGAAGTCGGACAAGGTATTTTTTTTGCTGGTTCTCGCCATGTAGCTATATCTATTATTGCCTTTCCTACAGAGCACAAAATTATAACGACTAACCCTCGTGACATACTTAAAATGCAAGGATTAGAAGAGGCTAGCTGATGCGCCAAATCCAAAATACTATACCAACTTCCTTTTCTACATCATCAAGCTAATCGAAAAAAGTCAAGATATGCAAAAATAAAAATACAAAATTATGTCAGAATCAAATCAAGAACTAATTACAACTACTCCAGATAAACTTACCATAAATTATAATTCTGAAAACATTGGCAATCCAAAGCTCCTAGCCCTCGAAACTGCATGGGCACTTTACCACGATAGTCTAATCGCTGAAGATCAAGTAAAAACTATACAAAAAGCCATCCTCAAAGGGGCAACTTCATTCAAAACAGAGCTTGCAAAAATAGCAGGTATCCAAAAAGCCGAGTTGGCACTCTCTGAGATTCAAAAAGATAGGTTTTTGCAGGGATTTCCAGCTATTCCAGAAAATAAAATAACGCCAAGTATTGGTTTACCAGGAATATTGGGCTCGATGCAATCCAAAGTTGAAACTCCACATATTGAATCCAAAAAAAGAAAAGAGATTGAAGAAATTATAAAGCTAATTGATTTGTGCGAATCAAAAATTTATTTTCTAGACTCATATTACTCATTAGAAGGGTCAACAAATAAAAGTGAATCATTACTCCAAAACAATATTGGTGATATTTTATACAAAATGGACACCCTGCCAGCTTCAGCTTTGATTGGTTTAAAGAATCTACTGGAACAAACAAAATATTACAAAAGTGGACAAATCATTAGGAATAGCGATGAAGTAATTGGAAATCAGCTGTATTTACGAGACGAAACCTACCATCAGCTGATCGGCGACCTATGCAAATCAGGTATATCTTTTGAATATCTTTCTAAGGGAAATTTTCAATGTACGTCTTTTAACGGTAATCCGAAGGGAGAAAAGCAATATTTTAAAGATGAGTTTGCATTTTATACATTTTCTGGAGTTGATTTTAGATGGACCTCGGAAGGTCAAAATATTTTAGGACAGAGCTTTTCGGCAAAAAATATCAAATTCTGGTCAGAGCTGGGTCCACATATTAAATTTGTTGATTGCAATTTGGATTATTCTGATTTTAGCGGTTCAGATATGAGGTTTGCTGAGTTTTTAGAAGGTACAACCCTCAATAATGCTGACTTGACAGATGTTGATTTTAGATCGGCTCGGTTACCACTTTCGATGAAAAATAGCATTTTATCTGGAGTTGTAGTCAATGCAGAGACTTTTAGAGAAGGTTTTGGTAATTACACTGAAGAGCTAGCAGCAAAGCAGGGATTAAAATTTACTGATAAATAAAAAAACACATAACTATGCCTAATGCAATAGACCTTAGTAGGAAAAATAATTGGATAGAAACTGTCTCTCAACCTGCAGAAAGCAAAGCTCTAAAACCTGAAAAAAATTGGTCTGAAGTCAATGCTGTCTATATAAGACTTCCGCAAAACTTAAAAACTACATAGGATTGTAGGGTATGAAAGTTACATCACAAAATTACAAACAATATCTGATAAGAACACAAACTAATTATACTTGTGAATACATGGCGGAGTTCACAGACTTTAGTGGAGATGGAATTGAGAGGTTTCTGAAGAAGTCGTCGCTCAAACCTAGTTTCGTATGGGAACAAGTGAAGAATGAAATAGTCTTTTCTCCAAATGGGTCATTGATAATAGACAAGGTAGTTTTGGAGCATAAGGGACCAACTAAAATTGAATGTGCTTACAAACAGTCGTCAGGTAGCTCTCATGCTATTGTAATGGGAGTTGGAGTAATCAACCTAGTCTATTACAATCCTGAGCTAAATAGATTTTGGACTATAGATCATAGAATCTGGGATAAAAAAGTAGATGGCAAGAAAGAGACTGAATTAGCAATGGAATTAGTCAAACTAGCGGTAAAAATACCTCTCGATCTTCAACTCGCTGGCGATAATGCCTAATAGTATCGGTGAATATATGCTCTAGCAAATGTCCCAAATGAGGCTCTCTATTGACATAAGGCAGCGGCGTAGTGATATAAAACATAGCCTAATTGTTGCAAATTATCCCAAATATGTCAATAAAGTTAAAAACCGCTTCAGTTTATCGATACTATTCAAACTTCTCAATCCACTTGTTCCAGAAAATATCATTTGGGTCGTACGCTTTTTTATTTTCCAAAAGTTGTTTTATCCCAGGATACATCTGGAGGATTTTGTCATTATAGTCCATCGTGTCATATGCTAGATAATACTTGGCACCGATTGTATTCATGTAGTCCAGCATCTCTCCACTAAAGGTGTGAAAAACCGCATTTTTGGAATTGTCTCGATTGACATTGTAATAACATACGAATCCGTACATTTCTTCGGTGGCATAGCTGACCAGAGCCTCGGTATCTTTGAGAACCTTTCGTACGCCACAGTTGATTAGATTCATGTTGTGTTTCCTCAACAATTCTAGATATTTGGGCATAAATTCTGCGATCTTGGAACTTGGCACAAAGTACTCCTGTAATACATCAGTAGAGTTGGCATCATCTAATTCTAATACTCGGAAAGGCGCAGCCTGTGATCCATTCCTAGTAGTAAAGCTCGGGTCGACAATGGGGCTGACTTTGGTCTGCATGAACCACCTGAACTGTTTGCCAAGATTGGAATCACGAGATAGTCTATAGACCAATTTGCGTAGCCAGATACTATTCTCACCGCTCACATCATCGTTCGAAGCCTTGGTGGTAGGTTCGAAATAGTAAATCTGCAAATCACTCAACAAAGAATCTGATGATACACTAAAATGTCCTTCGACCTGCTCCGCTCCGAGCTTTTGGTATTCGTCGAACTTGGCAACGAGTTGGTCAGCTGGCTGGTGAGTAATCGTGTATTTGTAATTCGTATTCGGCTCAGTCTTAAGATTGACCTCTGTGATAATGCCAAATAACCCAAAGCCGCCAATTACACTTTGAAACAAATCTCGGTTACTTCTATCAACTAGGATTTCCTGACCGTCTGAGTTCACGATCTTGAACCAATTGATGCTTTCAATCAACGAACCGTATCGCACATCTTTGCCATGAACATTACTACCCATCGAGCCACCAATCGTAAAGATATTGGAATCCTCCATCACCCTAACTGCCCTAGATCTGGTTATCAAAAAAGTCTGAAGTTGTTTCCATGTAATTCCACTCTCAACCGTGACACTATTATCTGCGGCAAAATCAATTACCTTGTCATAATTATTCATATCCAGATGAATCTGCTCACCAAGATTCTGCCCGCCCATACTATGCCTTGCCCCACTAATACTAATTTTTTTCTTTTCTGTCTTGGCTTTTTGGACGGAATCTAGAATATCTTTTTTATTCTCTACTTTAACAAAGTCACTCGATAAGGCAGATTTGAGTTTACTAGCATCATTTATCCAAGCTGATTTTTGGATTAGGCTAATCGGAGTCGCCACCGTTGCTTTGTAGTCAGATTCTGGCTTGTAATACGTATCTTGTACCATCCAACGATTGTTTGGGTTATCCCAGACGGCGAACTTGGAAATCAAAATCAATATCAGAATTAAAGCTGCAAAAGTATTGGTATATTTTTTGTTAATTGCCATAATTAGTTATTAGTAAACATTTGTTATGTTAATGTGGTTTACTCCTGAATCAGCCGAATTACCAGCTTAACCATAATTTCTTTGTCTTCAGCTTTGGATTGAGCGATTAATAATGCCAAAGCTACAAGAGTATTTTCGTCAATTTTGGCTTGCCCTGTTGGTTTGTGGAGGAATTTATTTTTGGCGAGAAAGTAGATGAAGAGGATTGAACCAATTCGTTTGTTACCATCTGCAAAACTATGATTCTTGATTACGAGATATAGCAAGTTGGCAGCTTTTTGTTCCAAGGTCGGATACACATCTTGCCCGCCAAAAGATTGATAGACCGCTCCGATACTTCCTTCGAATTTGCCTTCATATGCTTGCCCAAATAATTCTGTGGCTTCACTCTGTGCAATTAGTTTGGCTTTGGTGTTAGCAATTACTTCTAGAAAGTCAGCAATTTCAATTTTGACCGAAGTGGCCTTGTCGTTGATCACGATTCTGTCCTCATCGAATTGATTGAGAACTACGAGCGAATCAGTATATTTTTCTAAGATTTCCAAGAATTGGTTTTGATTTGGTAGTACCTTGCTATTCTTGACCAAAAAACCTAAGGTTTGTCTGATTTCTAGAACTTGATCATTCTGCCGTTCCAAAAGTTTTTGGTTCAGTGAGTAACCTTTGATTAGGTAATCCTTGAGAATAGTGTTCGCCCATTGCCGGAATTGTATTGCCTTAGCTGAGCTGGTTCTATAACCGACAGCAAGAACTACATCAAGTGAATAAAAAGTAACGGGTTTGTCCGAAATTGCATTATGCATTTTTTGCATATTCCTTTTTTGGTCGATTTCCTCATCCTTAAAAATATTGGAAATGTGTCTAGATACTACTGATTGATCAATGTCAAAAACCATAGTAATCTGAGCCTGAGTTAGCCAGATGTTGTCGTGGTTGGTGTCGACTACGATCTCGAGAGCTCCGTTAGCAGCCTGATAAAGTTGG